>JAFOXR010000017.1 GCA_017391675.1 Muribaculaceae bacterium | reverse complement strand
TCTCGCAAGCATGAGATAGAGGCCGATTACATGGGCATGGTGTTTATGAAGATAGCAGGCTATAATCCCGATGCCGCTTTGTCATTCTGGAAAAAGATGTCGGCAGGAAGCAGCTCTAAATCAGATTTCTTTAGCACTCACCCAAGTGATGAGAAACGCATAGCAGAAATTAAGAAAGGAATAGAAAAAATAAACGCAGATAAATAACTAAAACTGAGGTGAATAAAAAATGAGATTGTAATGCAATCTCATTTTTTATATTATGTCTATTTGTTATTAAAATTTATTAACGAAAATAGTGTATCATTTTTTTTATCTGTTATTTATATTTGCAATTAGATTTTGAAAATTAACTTAATCTCTATTTATGAATATTGTAATGATTACAATATATAATGTAGGAGAAATGGATCCTCCTTATGCATCAAGAAGGTGTATTGATAAATCATGCTATCAAATGTGACGCATCTCGTCTATTTGGTGGCATTTTAATTTTGGAATAAATACAAATTAATAATAAATTAGATTATGAAAAAGAATTTACTCAAATCTATGATAGTTGCAATGGCTGTTGTGCTTTGCAATCTATCGGCAATGGCCTATGATTTTTTATCGGGTGGCATTCCTTACAACATTACTGATGAAACAAACAAAACTGTCGAAGTGACTTATTTTGGCGAACTTAGCGGTAATGATTATATTTATCAAAATTGGAAGAATTATTCAGGTGATCTTGTAATTCCTGAAAAGGTAACATACAATGAAACTGAATATAGTGTAACAGCTATTGGTGACTATGCTGTTACAGGAGCAAGTGCAGTTACATCTTTAACTCTTCACGATGGAATTACATCAATAGGGGAAGGTGCATTTGCTACTTGTAATGGATTAGCTTCGGTGTCTCTAGGTAATGGAATTAAGTCTATTAAAGCTGAAGCTTTTTATAGAGTTGATGCCCTAACTCAAATTACTTTGCCTGAAAGTGTGACCGAAATTGGTGAGGATGCATTTTCTGGTACTGGTTTGACTCTTATTGTTGTTTTAAGCGAAACTCCTCCTACAGCTCACTCACTAGCATTTAGAGGTATAGAAGACGCAACAGTGAAATTGCCATCGGCTGATGCTCTAAATGCATATAGAAATGCAACAGGATGGAAAACGTTTACAAACTTCACTTATGGTGTGGTTGTAACACTTAACGCTACTTCAAAGCAGTTATATATAAAAGAAACTACACAACTTAATGCTAGTGTGAATCCTTCAACAGAATCGGCAACAATAACTTGGGTGTCAAGTAATACATCGGTGGCAACTGTTGATAAGAATGGTCTTGTGACAGCAGTAGGAGAAGGTACTGCTAATATTACTGCAACAGCTACTATTTCAGGACAAACACCAATGTCGGCAACATGTAAGGTGACTGTTATGAGCAAATATTCCCTAAATGGTGTTTACTACAATGTTACCGATGAGAGTGATAAAAAGATGGAAATAACATTTGCCGGTGCTAGCTATAATGAAATAGATGATGAATATTCAGGCAATATGTATATTGATAATTATTCTGTTTATGGATATAGAGCAGTATCGGTAGGAAATAGTGCATTCCGTGATTGTGATAAACTAACTAAAGTTACTTTCCGTGACAACACTATTAGATCGTATGGTGAATATTCGTTTGCGGGATGTTCGTCATTGGAAACATTTGAAATGACTACTCTTAAATCTAGTATAACTGCAAGTATTGAAAAGCATGCATTTGATGGTGCTGGTTTGGTCTTTATAGTTATTACCGAAGGAATATCATCAATCGCAGAAAATGCGTTTGCCAACTGTTCTAAACTGATGACTGTAGTTGCTGAAAGCAAAACACCTGCATCAGCTCATGCTTCTGCATTTGCCGGTGTTCCTGAGGATGCTGTACTATATGTGCCAAGTGGTTCAAAATCAGCCTATAAAAGTGCGCCTGGTTGGAGTGAGTTTGCTAGCATTGAAGAATATAAACCAGCTACATTGGGATCAAGATTTGTAGATTATCCTTCGAAACTTAGTATAAATCAAGGATACCAATGCGAAGTTGAAAATCTTGGTAATATCCCTCAAATGTATTGGGAATCAAGCGATGAATCAATCTTGAAAGTTGATCAAAATGGTTATGTTACTGCAATATCTAAAGGTGAAGCAACTATTACAGCAACTCTTATTGATGGTAGTAATAAAACTACATCGCAAGCAATAACTGTAGATGATAATATATTAGTAGGTGACTATATTTATGATATTACTTCAAGCGAAAATCATTTAGTAACTATCGCAGAGGCTGTAAATGTATCGGGAGAAGTGGTTTTACCTATTAATGTGGCAATTGATGGTATTCAATATACTGTAACTAAGCTTGAAAGTCAATTGTTTGCATATAATGAAGATATTACCAAGGTAGTTATCCCTGAAGGTGTTACTGAAATTCCTTATAGTGCATTTTATGGCTGTACAAGTCTGGTAGATGTTGATATGCCATCTACAATAACAAGTATCGTTAATCAGGCGTTTAGAGGATGTACAAGTTTAGCAAGTGTTGCTATTTCTAAAAATGTAAAAAACATTGATTTTGCTGCTTTTTCAGGATGTACATCTCTTACAGAAATAGTTGTTGATAACGATAATGCTTTCTACTTTGCAGAAGGTGGCGTTTTATTCCAAAACTATGGAGGAGGTCAAACTAGTCTATTCTGTTATCCTGCAGGAAAAGTAGGGGAAAGTTACACAGTGCCTTCTCATGTGGTAGCAATTGCTAATAATGCTTTTGAGAGTGCTTCAAATTTGACAGAAATTATTTTGCACGAAAATATTACAAGTATTTATACAAGTGCGTTCCGCAACTGTACCGGATTAATAGAAATTACTATTCCTGAATCGGTAATATGGATTGAGAATACCTTATTCTATGGTTGCTCATCTTTGAAGAAAGTAAATCTTCATAATAAGGTAGAAAAATTTATTTATGGAGCATTCATAGATTGTACAAGTCTGGAAACAATTACTATTCCTGAAAGCGTAAAATCAATAGGCGGTTCTGTATTTGATGGTTGTACGTCATTGAGTACAATAAATGTAATGAATCCTACTCCAATTACATTGGGCGGATCTAATGTGTTTAGATATATTGCTGAAGGGGCTGTGGTTTATGTACCTACTATAGAAGCTGAAACTGCATATGAAGCCGATGGAAATTGGACTAAATACTTTGACGCAGAACATATCATCTATAACGATGAATTTACAGGCATAGAAAATATTGTGATTGAAAATGCAAAGAATTCAGTTATCTACAATATTAATGGAGTTCGCATCAATAAGGCGACAATTCCTGGTATTTATATTATCAATGGTAAGAAAGTGTTGGTAAAATAACAGATAACTAAATACAATAAAGCAAATGAGGGTGTCTCAAATTTGAGACACCCTCATTTTTCAATGTTATATCTATCAATGATTATTTCAAGATAGTAGCTGCATCAAGATTGTCTTTTTCGATATCTTTGAAGTAACGGTAAGTGCCAACCTTCAATTCAGCGCAAGCATCTTCGTCGCACACGATGATAGCCTTAGGGTGAAGTTGAAGAGCTGTGATAGTCCATTGTTGAGAAACTGCACCTTCAACACCTTCACGCAATGCGCGAGCCTTGTTGTAGCCGTTTACAAGAAGAAGAACGCTTTTAGCGTTGCAGATAGTCTTCACACCAACTGTAAGCGCAGTCTTAGGCACTTTGTTCACATCGTTGTCGAAGAAACGAGAGTTAGCGATGATTGTATCTTGAGTAAGAGTCTTTTGACGAGTAAGAGAACTTAGAGAAGAACCTGGTTCGTTGAATGCGATGTGTCCGTCAGGACCTACACCACCCATGAACAAGTCGATACCACCGCGAGCAGCGATTTTAGCTTCGTAGTCAGCACATTCCTTTTCAAGATCTTCAGCATTACCGTTAAGAATGTTCACATTTTCAGGCTTGATGTCAATGTGGCTGAAGAAGTTGTCCCACATGAAAGAGTGGTAGCTTTCTGGGTGCTCTTCAGGAAGGTTGCAGTATTCGTCCATGTTGAATGTAACAACATTAGCGAAAGATACCTTTCCTGCCTTGTTAAGCTCGATAAGTTTCTTGTACATTCCAAGAGGTGAGCTACCGGTTGGGCAACCTAGTACGAAAGGCTTTTCTGGAGTTGGGTTAGCCTTGTTGATTTCATTTGCCACATAGTTTGCAGCCCATTCAGCGATGCTAGCTGCATTTGGTTGGATAATTAATCTCATAGTTGTTAATTTTTTATATGATTATTTCTATAATTTCAGTGTTTTCTCAAATATACTGCAAAATTACGCAAAAAATCTGATATACAGCCTATAAAATCCTTTAAATAGGGATTGCGGCTGATTATTTGAGAGTTAGTTCCACAGGACAGTGGTCGCTACCCATGATTTCGTTAAGTATTGCAGCACTTTCCATGCGTTCGGCAAGGCGGTTGGACACGACAAAATAGTCGATACGCCACCCTGTGTTCTTTGCTCTGGCCTGGAACCGGTAGCTCCACCATGAATATGCGCCTTCAAGATCGGGGAAGAAGAAACGGAAACTGTCGGTAAATCCCGAGTCGAGCAGAGCGGTGAATTTCTCGCGTTCCTGGTCGGTGAATCCCGGATTCATGCGGTTGGTCTTAGGGTTCTTCAAGTCTATTTCTTTATGAGCCACATTCAAGTCGCCGCACACGATTACAGGTTTCTTCTTGTCCAGTTCAAGCAGATAGTTCCGGAAATCGTCTTCCCATTTCATGCGATAGTCGAGCCGTTTAAGTCCGTCCTGCGAATTAGGTACATATGCCGTAATAAGATAGAAATCTTCCATTTCCAGGGTAATCACTCGTCCTTCATGGTCGTGCTCGTCTATGCCTATGCCATAGGTTACCGATAGCGGAGTGTGGCGAGTAAAAATAGCCGTTCCCGAATAGCCTTTCTTGTCGGCATAGTTCCAGAATGATTGATAACCGTCGAATTGCAAGTCTAGCTGTCCAGCCTGCATTTTAGTTTCTTGCAAGCAGAAGAAATCGGCATCAAGTTCTTTGAAAATATCGGCAAAACCTTTACCTGCAGCAGCACGCAATCCATTTACATTCCACGAAATAAATTTCATAATTCAGTGAGTTTCATCAGTTCTTATGCAAAGGTAGTGTTTTTGTGCCAATTATGCAGTATTATTACCATTGGAAAAGGCGAAAGCATGTGTTTTTGCGCGAAAGTTGATAAAGTGTGAAATAATTGTTGTACCTTTGCGCAGTTTTTATGAATAGAACCAGGCTTTTAGGAATGATGATTTTTTAAAAAGCTGAATAAAAAGAGATATTATGGCGTATAATTTATTAAAAGGTAAAAAAGGTATTATTTTCGGCGCATTGAATGATGCGTCTATCGCGTGGAAAGTAGCAGAACGAGCTCATGAAGAAGGAGCTCAGCTAGTGCTTACAAATACTCCGGTTGCTTGCCGTATGGGTACAATTGATGAACTGGCTGCAAAGACTGGTTCAAAGGTAATTGCTGCCGATGCTACTAGCGTGGAAGATCTTGAAATGCTTTTCAGCGAAGCTCAAAAGGAACTTGGCGGTCAAATAGATTTCGTGCTTCATAGCTGTGCTATGAGTGCAAATATGCGCAAAAAGCGCCCATATGACGACTTGGATTACAGCTTGCTTGACAAGACTCTAGATATCAGTGCGATAAGCTTTCATAAGATGATTCAGGTGGCTAAGAAGATGGACGCCATTGCTGAAAATGGCTCTATCCTGGCTCTTACTTATGTGGCTTCTCACCGTACTTTCTTCGGATATAACGACATGGCCGATGCAAAGAGCTTGCTAGAAAGCATCGCACGCAGCTTCGGTTATATCTACGGCCGTGAAAAGGGTGTGCGTATCAACACTATTTCTCAATCGCCTACATTCACTACTGCCGGCGGTGGTATCAAGGGCTTTGACGGCTTGTATGACTTCAGCGACCGCATGTCTCCTCTAGGAAATGCTAGCGCCGACGAGTGTGCCGACTATTGCGTGGTAATGTTCAGCGACTTGACTAAGAAGGTTACAATGCAAACTTTGTTCCACGACGGCGGATTCTCTAACATGGGTATGTCGCTTCGCGGTATGACTCAGTACAACAAGAGTTTCATTGACGAAAACCGCGACGAAAACGGAAAGATTATCTACGGATAATTCTGCTGTATACTCGCACAATAGATATAACTTCTTAAAGGCGATGGATTGGGACGGGCTCCTGATTCATCGCTTTTGTTTTATGTCGTTATCCAGTCAAATATGCGGTTTAATGACAAGAAGGTGTAAATATCTTGATTAAAGAGTGACTGAATGAATGATTTTTTCTACTTTTGCAGCGATTTAAGATATTTGTAGTATGGAATGGTTGAATTCGGTACTGTTTGAACACAATGCATTGCAAGCGGTAGCAGTACTGTCAATAATATGTGCCATAGGTCTTTCTCTAGGAAAGATAAAGGTTTTTGGGGTGTCGCTAGGCGTTACATTCGTATTCTTTATAGGTATTCTGGCAGGACATTTGGGGCTGTCGCTGGATTCTGAAATGCTTAGTTATGCCGAGAATTTCGGGTTGATACTATTTGTGTATGCCTTAGGCCTTCAGGTGGGTCCGGGCTTCTTCAGTTCGTTTCGCAAAGGCGGTATAAAGCTGAACTCACTGGCTATGGGCGTTATTCTGCTAGGTACATTGTCGGCCGTACTGGCTAGTGCCGTTACTGGAATGAGCCTGCCTGATATGGTAGGTGTGATGTGTGGTGCAGTGACCAACACTCCTGCACTGGGTGCGGCGCAGCAAACGCTTAAGCAGCTTGGTTTGCCTAGCAGCTCCTTGGCGCTTGGGTGTGCTGTAGCTTATCCTCTGGGTGTGGTTGGTGTGATTATAGCGCTAGCTTTGGTGCGTAAGGTGCTGTACCGTAATAACGAGAATCTGCAGCCGCATGAAGAACAGGACGGAACATATATTGCTGCTTTCAAGATTCAGAATCCTGCAATTTTTGGCAAGCGTCTTAAGGATATCGATGTGCTGCAGGGACATCATTATATAATATCACGATTGTGGCGAGGCGATGAGGAAGTGAATGTGCCCACATCGGAAACCGTGCTTCAGAACGGCGACCGCATACTTGTGGTAACCAACGAGAAAGATGTGCCGGCGCTGACTGTGCTTTTCGGAGAACAGGAGAAGACCGACTGGAATAAGGCCGATATTGACTGGAACAAGATTGACAGCAACCTAATCTCACAACGAATCATGATTACCCGCCCCGAGATAAACGGCAGGAAACTGGGTTCGTTGAATCTGCGCAAAAACTATGGCGTGAATACCACCCGCATCTATCGAAGCGGCCTGCAATTCCTCGCTCGTCCCGGGCTGCGTTTGCAGATGGGCGACCGCATCACAGTAGTGGGAGAGGAGAAAGCCGTGCGAAAAGTGAGAGAGATGATGGGTAACGCTGTGAAGAGCCTTGGCGAACCTAATCTTGTGTCGGTATTTGTGGGGCTTACTATAGGTTTGATACTTGGTTCCATACCTATTGCATTGCCGGGAATGAGTACGCCTGTTAAGCTTGGTCTTGCAGGAGGTCCTATCATTGTGGGCATTCTTATAGGTACTTTCGGTCCTCGATTCCACATGGTTACCTATGTTACCCGAAGCGCCAATCTCATGCTTCGAGCCCTAGGACTGTCGCTTTATCTGGCTTGTCTTGGCATTGATGCCGGTTCGCAATTCTTTGAAACTGTGGTCCGTCCTGAAGGCGTAATGTGGGTGCTGATAGGTTTCTTGCTCACTGTGGTGCCTGTGCTGATAATAGGCTTTATCGCAACGAAGATGCTGAGAATGGATTTTGCAACAGTATCGGGAATGCTGTGCGGCAGTATGGCGAATCCTATGGCATTGAATTATGCCAACGACACGCTAAAGAACGATGCCGCATCGGTAGCTTACACCACAGTTTATCCCATGAGCATGTTTGCCCGTGTGATAATAGTTCAGATCCTGCTCCTTGTAATGTGCGGATAGGAGCACCGGTGCTACTGAGATAGTTTAATTTATTATTACCTTATAGACTTTTCGTTGAATTTTAGTAGGCTTGTTTTCTGTTGATAAATTCGCGAAAATTATTTTGATACTTAAGTTGATAAAGACTTTATGAAAACAAGACCCTGACTTTCAAAGTCAGGGTCTTGTTTTAAGTTTAAGTATTAAAGTAATAAGGCTTTAGTTTAACGATTATATCTTGAATAGCCTACTCGCTTAAAAAACATACCGTCAAGACTTATAGCTTTACCGTCTTCAATAGCCCACATCCATCGACCTCTATAAGTTCGCCCATTATGATAGAATTCGATTATACAAGATTCTCCGGGTTGTATATTGCCGTCAATATTGTATGTGGTATGCATTGTGTTTTTGTTCCGGAGGTCTTTTAATGTTGCTGTCCCATTTTTGTTTAATTCAATGAGATATACGACCTCTCCATATTCAGTTGCCTCATAAACACCAGAATCTGTGCTGGCATTAGCAATAAAACATACAAATAAAGAAATTAATAAAAGTGCTTTTTTATAATTAAAATATTTCATAGTTCTAATATGTTTAAAAGGGAATTACATGTTAAAATAATACTTATGACCATTGCGGTTAATGTAATATGAGCCATATGACTTGTCAGCATCGGTTACACTTTGAAATACATAAAAAGTATTGCCATCTGAACATGTTGCAATATAATTCTTATCTGTTCCAATTTTTACAGTAATTTTAATTGTTTCTCGTGAACCAGTTACACTTTTTGCATTTCCAGTGTAAAGACAAGGACTATTAGGATCGCAGGTTTGTGTTGATGGGGTTGCATAAACTTGTAAAGTGTTTATGGAAGTGCCTCCAATCATTAGTGCAAAAATTAAAAATAATTTCTTCATAATTACAAAGGATAAAAGATTAATCATTTGATGCTACGATAGGATTGTTGAGCTCAATTCCGTCGGTGCCAAATTTGCAAGTGTCGAGAAGTTGATTATCAGCTCCTCTTAGGGATTTCCCAAATTCCCAACCTTTTTCAAAGCCATCTTGAAACTCTTCAGAATTAACAACTTTGCTTGCAGAACCCGAAGCTCCTGCTATAATGGCAAATGAAGCAAGTATTAAAAGGTGAAATCGTGAAGACTTTTTATGATTTTTTTCCATGAAATTCAAAAATTAGTATGATTATTAAATATATAGCTAAGTCAATATAATCAAATGTCCCCGGAAAATAAGATGATAATTGCATCAGTTCGCAACCTATAAGGATTACTATAGCAATAAATCTAATCGATGATTGTTGGATTGTTTCTCTATAAAATAAAAGAGAGAAACACCAAAATGCATCTGGAACATGATTTAAAAAAAACTTAGTAACTATGCAGTTAGGTAAATTTATAAGAGGTAATGATGCTCCAATGTATTGTGCTGGTAATGTGAAAATAACAGGTTCCCGAAACAAGACATAAATAAGCATTCCTAGTATTAGGCTCATAAATGCCAATTGATAATACTTGCTGGGACTCAAGACAATAACCTAGTTGTACATTAATAGAGCAAGAATCTTAGTTTACTCTAATTTTTCCTGTTCCATTGCAGTAGCTACAATCCACATAGATTTCTTTATAACCCTTATAATCGCAAGAAGGGCAACCTGCTTGGTCGCAAGCTTGGCAAGGGACCTTTTCTTTTACTTTACGAGCACCTTTGCATTCAGGACATTTTTTTGTGATTTTAACACCTTCGGTTTGTGTTTCGCCTTCAGTATAGCTGTTATATGCATACACAGAGCCATAACTGACAGCAGAAAGTAGTACTACTGCAAACAAAGATTTTAATAGCTTTTTCATATTAAAAATTTTTATGAGTTAAATAATGTGATGCAAATATCGCTGTTAGTTTATATATGCCGAACTATTATCAGTAAACATGTTTTACTATTGCGTAAAATAGTTTTACGGATTTTCGAAATTTTCGTAGTAAATCTCAAAGAAATTCTTGCCTAGTGCGTGTGATATACGCATTAATAAATCTGTGTTGATAGATTTCTGTTGGAATATGTAATACACATTAGGCCGCTCACAATTAATTTTTTTTGCAAGCCATGTGGGTGTGCGTTCTTGGCGTTCAAGTTCTTCTTTTATTAGTTGCCCTATGTGTATCATAAAAAAAGCGGAATTACTTATGTAATCCTCAACCGAGGTACCGCCAAGCACCCTGCAAACGGATAAGCACAAGCAATTCACGCCTATAGACGCGAACTCTTATCGCTTATTCTCGTTTGCTTCAATTTGGCGGATTTCGGTTGAGAGAATAAGAGCTAAAAGCTCAGTATATACTATGTTTTAAATATTCTTTTCTTTATTTGTTGATTTAATTTATTGATGCAAATATAGTCAAAGGAAATTGAAGAAAAAAATCACATAGGTTATTTCTATTTGTATTAATTTTATGTAGTAGATGTATTTTTTTCCACTCTTGGTTTACTTTCGTTGTTAAATATAAAGTATATGTCTTTGTAGCGTTTATTAATGATGCAATCCATTACATCGGTAAGATTCATTGCTTGATCAAAGTAATCATGTTCTTTGAACTCATTTCTTGGAAGTATCCGTTCAGCCTCTTCCTGATTTAGTGGCAACTTTAGATATTTAGAGTAATATTTCCGTATATGGTTGCTTGCTAATTCCGTAGTAACACCAAGTTTCAGTATTTGACCGAGTTCCAATAATTCTTTAGCTATTCTTCTGGAACGCGTAACTATTTCTCGTATATCATCTTTTCGTATTTCAATAAGACAATTAGGATCGTTAAAATGCTTTTCGGCAATATTGACTGCTATATTATAGTTGCGTAAGATTGAGTTGACACTATGAATTTTTGCGTAATGTTTTGAACTAGTAGAGAGCCGTCCTAAATCTGTATCACTATCAAGTGTAGCAAAACGGGCAAATACTCCTTCTATTGGGCGACATTCATATTTGTTCCGTTCACAAACACCTCTGATAACTTCAAGAATGACATTGTTTATGAACATGTGGCGGATTAGGTCAAGAATAATTTCTCTTTGGCAATCCTTACTCATTTGGTGTTTCTTCCACTCCCAGTATAAAGTAATGAATCCTATAATTGTTGCAATAGACGCTATGACTGATATTACTGAAACAATTGAACTGGACCAATCATACCACGAGTCGGTATTCTGTGAAATTTTGGTCAAACTATATGATATGCTATCAAGTTGTTCAAGCAGTGGGTAATGTGATATGTTATCTATAGAATCTTGCATGGTAAATAAATTTAATCTTAGAAAAGTTTTTGTAATTGTTTGATTGATGCGTAGTGTGTCTGGTCGGCTGTGCATGGTGCTATTGTAGCGTAGCCTTGATCTAGCAGATACACATCATTCATTGTGTTGTTAGGTTCGTCGGGTTCATAGTTACCGGTTGTCCAGTAGTAAGGCCGTCCATGCGGGTCGATACGCTTTTCATATTCGTGTTTCCAGCGACCCTGTGCGTTTATTGCGGGTTTAAGCCCGAGAATCTTTTCGCAGTGAGGAATGTTCACATTGAAGCACACATGCGAGTCGAATTTCTCGTTGATGAGAATGTTGAGGCTCTGGTGAATTATGGGAGTGCAGGGGGTGAGGTCCAGACTCTGGTCGTGCGAGCCGTAGGAGAATCCCATGCTGGGAATCCCGTAGAAACTGCCTTCAAGCACGACGCCCATAGTACCCGAATAGATTACGCAGTTTCCTGAGTTGTAACCATGGTTCATGCCCGAAAGAATGTAGTCGGGCAGTCTTGGAACGAGTTCGTTAAGAGCCAGTTTTGTGCAGTCAACAGGAGTGCCGTTAACGGTATATACGGTAAGCCCTTCTTCTTGCAGCAACAAGTTGGCACGCAGCGGCTGATCCATAGTTATTGCCGAAGATTTTCCCGACTGTGGCGTTTCGGGTGCTACCACAATCACATCGCCGTAGGTGCGTGCAATCTCGGTGAGAAACTTAATGCCTGGAGCTTTGTAGCTGTCGTCATTGCTTATGAGAATTAATGGGCGTGAAGATTCCATATCTTGATGAATGTTTGTTTCAGAAGGTTTTTCTACCTTTCAGGTAGTAATCTATAATAATGTTGCAGTCGCTTCCCGGCAGAGTGCCTATAAGGTTGGTCTGAGGGAATGTGTTGTATTCCTTGCGCATCTTCTTGAAGTCAAGATGTGCGTTAATGATAGCCTTGGCGTTCTTGAAGTCAAGTTTTGCCACATACATGAAGAAGGCCAGTGTATCGTAAAGTCGTCTAATGAATAGCAGCCGTTTTCCCTCTTTTTGCGGAAGATTCTTGTGCAGTAGCAGCAGGTTGTTGCGGAAGTTCAGGTAAGTCTTGCGTGGGTTTGATGCAGGCAGGCTGCCGCCTCCCAAATGGTATACCGTTCCGCTTGTTACGGCCTTTATCCTGTATCCTGCCGAATGAATGCGCCAGCACAGGTCAATCTCTTCCATGTGTGCAAAGAATTTGGCATCAAGACCGCCTACCGATAGATACACATCGGTGCGCACGAAAAGTGCAGCGCCTGTGGCCCACATGATGTCAATAGGTTCAGTGTCATACTGTCCGTTGTCGGTTTCAACGCTGCTGAATATGCGGCCTCGGCAGAATGGGTATCCCAGTTTGTCGATAAATCCTCCTGCAGCGCCTGCATATTCAAATTTCTCAGGTTCGTTGTAGGAAAGAATCTTAGGTTGGCAAGCAGCGGTGTCGGGGTTGTTCTCGCAAAACTCGAAGAGCGGTTCTATCCAGCCTGCAGCAGTCTTCACATCGCTGTTGAGTAGGACGGTGTATTTATATCCTGTAGCCTTTATCGCGCGATTGTACCCCTCGGCAAACCCGTAGTTCTTGTCAAGAACAAGAGTCTTCACCATGGGAAATTCCTTGGCAAGAATGTCAAGTGAATTGTCAGTGCTGCCGTTGTCGGCAACGATAATATCGGCAATGTCCGGATTGGTGTTGCTGCATACGCTAGGCAGGAATTCTTTCAGCAGTTTTGCGCCATTCCAGTTGAGAATGATTACAGCTACTGGCTTATTCATTGTCGTTTGCATTTTTAGGTGAAACTTTTCTTTTCCATCGTTTGTGTGTCCATAGCCACATTGACGGCTGTTCCTTTATCATGTTCTCGAGCATACGGGCATAGGAATTGGTGATTTCATATTGCTTGGTTTCCTTCGGAGTGCGTGAAATCACCTTTATCGTGCACTCGTAGTATCCTCGTTTTGTCTGTTTTACATCAAAGCACATCGCGTCCATGTCCATTTTCTTGGCAATCACTTCGCTGCCAGTGATGAATGCTGTATAGTGGTTAAGGAACATTATCACATCGTCCTCGTCGTTGCGGTTGGGGTGCTGGTCGGAAATGAACCCCGTGATAGTCACCTTTCCGTTCTGCCGTGCCTTGAGCAGGTCGCGGAGAACCGATTTCATGGGGTAGCTCTCGGAGTTGAACCTGCCGCGTATCTTCAGGAAGAATTTATTGAACCAGGCATTTTTAAGGGGCTTGTAAACTTGCCCGAACTGGACTAGTTCTGGGCTGTGCTTCGACCACAATGTGATAGTTGTCATCAGTTCCCAGTTGCAGAAGTGTCCTGCGTACATTACGATGGAACGGCCCAGCTCGACACTCTTGTCCACTTCCTCCATGTTCTTGAACACAACGCGACGGCGCATCTCGTCGTCGGAAACATGCAGCAGCTTGATTGTTTCCACGAAGATGTCGCAGAAGTGACGGTAGAAATCCTTCACTATTTTACGGCGTTCTTCTTTGCTCTTTTCGGGGAATGATTCGTCAATGTTGTTCTCGGCTACTTTCCTGCGGTACTTGAATATGTAGTATACAAAGATGTACATCACATCGGATATTGCGTATAGCGCACGGAAAGGCAAGAGTGCCAGTGCATGAAAGAGCACCGATACGGGGAAATATTTCAAGTTGTCGTATTTCGATTCTTTTGCCATGTTGGATAGTGTATTAAAGCTCGTCGGGTCCAGAAATAACTGTGCCGTTTACCGAACAGTCTTCATTCATTTCGCACAGGCGTACAAGTGCAAGCCTGTTGATGTATTCCTTCTGGAATGGGGCATATACCTTAATATAGTTGTCGGTGAAGCCATGCATAGGTTTTCCCTTCTGCGGCTGTTCAAACAGGACAGGGCGCACTGTGCCGATGAATTGCTTAGTGAATTCCTTGAGCTTGCCTTCGGAGATGTTGATCATTACTCCTGCTCTCACGCTCTTAGTGTGCTGGTCCACAACACCATCGATTGTTAGGGCCAGAGTCCCCGGTCGTTCCGAATAGGGGAACACATGAAGTCTGGTGACAGGCAGTGCCGAAACGAAGTCCCTGGAGATTCCGAATTGCTCCTCGCTCTCGCCTCGGGCACCCACGATAAGGTCTACGCCAATGAACGCATCGGGAATACAAGCCTTTATGCGATTCACCTTCTCGGCAAACAGAGCCGAGTCGTAGTGGCGCCTCATGAGTTTAAGCACCGGGTCGCTGCCCGATTGCAGCGGAATGTGGAAATGCGGCATGAAACTGCGTGACTGAGCCACGAATTCTATTATCTCGTCGGTGAGCAAGTCGGGCTCAAGTGAAGAGATGCGGTAACGGCTTATGCCCTCAATCTTGTCCAGCTCTCGGAAAAGGTCAATAATATTTTCTCCGGTATTCTTGCCGAAGTCGCCTATGTTCACTCCTGTGATCACTATTTCGCGTCCGCCTTCGGCAGCCGCTTCACGCGCTTGTGCCACTAGGCTTTCTATCGTTCCGCTACGGCTACGGCCGCGAGCTTTGGGTATAGTGCAGTAGCTGCAGTAGTAGTCGCAGCCGTCCTGTACCTTAAGGAAATATCGTGTGCGGTCGCCTCGCGAGCACGAAGGGCTGAACCGCCTGATGTCCTTTGTGGGAGTGATTTCCACCATCGACTGCTTGCTTTCCAGCCATTTGTCAAGATATTGGGCAACATCAAGCTTCTGCTCGCTTCCCAGCACGATGTCCACGCCGTCCATTTGAGCTATCTCGTTGCCTTTGAGCTGAGCGTAGCAACCGGTGACGATAATCAGCGCGTCGGGGTATTTCTTCACTAGGCGGCGAATGAGCTGACGGCATTTCTTGTCGGCCTCTTCGGTAACGCTGCATGTGTTTACAACGCAAATGTCGGGTGTTTCGCCTAGATGTGAACGCCTTATTCCGCGTTCGGCAAGTATTTTGCCAATGGTAGATGTTTCAGCGAAATTCAGTTTGCAGCCTAGAGTATGAAATTCGGCTGTATGGCTGTTGAATATGGAGTTATCAATCATATATCAAAGTTATAGTTTCCTGTGAAAACCATTCACAAAGTTACCGATTTTCTTGCAGATTTACTTAAATATTGCACATAAAGTATATGTTTTGCGCAAAAAATGGGAAAATGTGCCGTTTTTTCTTTGCTGTTGCAATGATTGTGAGTATATTTGTGCACTAATTCGCGTAAAGTGTGCGAATTTTAATAAAGATATTATGATAAAAGAGAACATTATTAAGATTTATGAGGAGAGTTTCAAGGAAAACTGGAACCTTCCTGCATTAACCGATTATACCGAAAAGAAAACAATGACATACGGCGATTTTGCCGAAAAAATAGCAATGTTGCACGAGCTGTATCGTCGTTGTAATGTAAAGCGAGGTGATAAGGTTGCCCTTATAGGCAAGAATACCAGCGAATGGATTACTATCTTTATCGGTACTATAACCTATGGCGCAGTTATTGTTCCTATCCTTCAGGAATTCAATCCGAATGATGTTCAGCACATCGTGAACCACTCTGGTTCGGTGCTGATGTTTAGCAGTAATTCGATTTGGGAAAATCTCGATGCATCAAGCCTTAAGAATATCCGTGCAGTGATTTCGCTTGACGACAACAAGATTCTTGCTCAGCGCACAGGCGAAAACATTTCAGCCGAGCTGGATAGTCTTTCAAAGAATTTCTACGCGCTTCACAAGAATGTGTTCAACCGCAGCTGCTTGCGATTTGCCGATGTGAGCAATCGTGAAGTGATGATCATTAACTACACATCGGGAACAACAGGGTTCAGCAAGGGCGTGATGATTACGGGTAACAACATAGCCGGCAATGTAGTGTTCGGTATAAAGCAGAATCTTCACTACAAGGGTTCTCGTTGCTTGTCATTCCTTCCATTGGCTCATGCCTATGGCTGTGCATTCGACTTGCTTACTCCGCTCGCAGTTGGTACTCACATCACATTGCTTGGCAGAATACCTTCTCCTAAGATTATACTTAAGGCAATGGCAGAGGTGAAGCCTAACCTTATTATATGTGTGCCTTTGATTCTTGAAAAGATTTACCGCAAGCAGATTGTGCCTATGATAAGCAAGGGCATGATGCGTTGGGCATTGGCAATTCCATTGCTAGACAAGACTATCTATGGCAAGATTCGCCAGAAACTGGTTGAGGCCTTTGGCGGTTGCTTCGAACAGGTGATTGTGGGTGGCGCTCCGCTCAATCAGGAAGTGGAAGAATTCCTTTACAGAATCAAGTTCCCGTTCACAGTGGGTTACGGAATGACCGAGTGCGCTCCGCTAGTGAGCTATACTCACTGGAAATCATTCAAGCTGCATTCGGCAGGAAAGGTGTTGCCTGGCATAATGGAGGCAAAGGTGCTTTCTTCCGATCCTCAGAATATTCCTGGCGAGATATATGTGCGCGGTGAGAATGTGATGCAGGGATACTACAAGAATACCGAGGCTACCGACAGGGTGCTTTATGATGACGGCTGGTTGAATACTGGTGACATGGGTACAATGGATGCCGACGGTACCATATATATTAAGGGCCGTTCAAAGACCATGATTCTTACTGCTAACGGACAGAATGTTTATCCTGAAGAGATTGAATCTAAGCTAAACAATATGCCATATGTAATGGAAAGCCTTATCGTAGAGCGTGACGGCAAGATTGTAGGTCTTGTCTATCCCGACTATGACAAGATGGATACCGACGGCATGACTCGCGAAAGATTACCTGAAGTAATGGAAGTTGTGCGTAAAGACCTTAACAAACTGCTTGCTCCTTACGAACAGGTGACAAAGATTCAGCTGTTTGCCAACGAGTTCGAGAAAACTCCTAAGCGCAGCATCAAGCGATTCCTATATACAAATTGATAATAGCTAAGGAAACAGGGAATTATTTCAGCTAGCTGTTTCAATTCCTTGAAACTGAAAAATGATAGAGGACTGTCACATTGGAGACAGTCCTCTATTATTTAGGTGTCTTTCCCCGGTTACCTTAAAGATGCCCTATTGGGCAATGCTGCCTATCTACTCTGCCTGGGCGTTGATGTCTGGAAAGCGGGAACCTGGCTGATTCGCGTCTTTGCAGACGCTGTCTTATTGAAACCTCCTCTATTAAATCTGCCTATCGGCACTGGTCTTTCAGACCTTCCTTTAGACAGAAGTACAAAAGAACAGATTTTTTATGTCGCTTATGTTCTTATGTCTTTTCCTGGGCAATAAATCTGCGCCAGGTAGGGTGTTATTTGAGTAGCCGAGTCGAGAAACTCTTATCGTTTGCAACTATGAATTTGTAATAAAATGTGAATGTTTACCCTTTTTTTGCAAGGAAAAACGATATTTTTTCAAAAAAATCACAAAAAATGATTTGTATCTAAAATATTTATTATAAATTTGCAACGATTTTTGAAGCTAAAAATATTGTTTTATTATTAAATTTTTTAAGGAAATGAAAAAGTTAGTTTTATTACTTGCTGTTGTATTTAGCGTATCATTGTTCTCTTGCGGTGGTGCAAAGACTGAAGCTGCTGCTGCTGACACTGCTGCTGTAGCTGCTGATACTGTAGAAGTTGTAGATTCTTGCTGCGCTGACACTTGCGCTGCTGATTCTTGCGCTGCTGACTCAGTTAAGGCTTAATTTATAGCAAGATTAAAAGAGTTTGAGGCTGTTACTCTCGTGGAGAGCGACAGCTTTTTTTGTTTCCGTAAATTGCTTACCTTTGTGACATGAAGTATTTTGTTATAGCTGGAGAGGCTTCGGGCGATATACATGCAGCCCGATTGATAAAGGCTTTGAGCGAACAGGACACCGGGGCTCAGTTCAAGTTCTTTGGGGGTGACTCCATGGAGCAGGCTAGCGGTGTGGCGCCGTCGGTGCATTACAAGGACATGGCATATATGGGCTTTGTTGAGGTGATAAAGCATCTGGGGGCGATAATGGGCTTCATGAAGAAGGCACGAGGAATAATAGACGAGTGGAAACCCGATGCTGTTATTCTTGTGGATTATCCGTCGTTCAATCTCAAAGTTGCCAAGTACGCTCATTCGCTGGGAATTCCAGCATTCTATTATATCTCGCCAAAAGTGTGGGCGTGGAAAGAGTACAGGGTAAAGCAGATAAAGAAATACATTACCGAGATGTATTCGATCTTGCCGTTTGAGACCGACTTCTATGCGCGTCATGGCTATAAGGTCGAGTATGTGGGAAATCCGTCGGTAAATGAAATAGCCGATGCTAGCGCAAGGTTCTCGTCGCGTGAGGATTTCATTGCGGCGAATGGCCTGGATAGCGGAAAGGACATTGTGGCGATACTTCCCGGCTCGCGTAAGAAAGAGATTGAGGACAATCTCAGGGAGATGCTTGGCGCTGTGTCAAGGTTCCACGGTGTGCAGGCTGTAGTAGGTGGTGCGCCAGGACTGCCTGCCGAATTCTATGAAAATGTGCTTGAACAGCTTGGATATGCCGAGAATAAGCCTAAAATTCTGTTCGGCAAGTCGATGGAACTGGTTTCTCATGCCAAGGCTGCGCTTGTGACCAGTGGCACGGCTACGCTAGAAACGGCAATACTTAAGACTCCTCAGGTGGTGTGCTTCCGCATGGGAGGCAGCAAAATCGTATATACGCTGTATTCAAAGATTTTGAAGGTAAAATATGTGTCGCTCCCCAATCTTATTGCAGATGCTCCTGTGGTGAAAGAACTGTTGCTGCATTACTGCAATGCCGACACTATTGCCTGTGAACTTGGTGAATTGCTTGCCGATGACAGTCCTCGCCGCAGCAAGATGCTTGCGGGATATGACGAGATAGCGGCACGGCTTACCACAGCTGAAAGTGCAGGTACGGCTGCTGCGAGAATTGTGAAGATGTTGTGCGGCAGATGATGCTTGCGTGACGAAATGGAATTATTTATTTAAACCTGTTATGTAATTTATGAAAGCTAGCTTGAAGGGAAAAGAGAAGGTGAATGTACTGTTTGTGTGTCTCGGAAATATATGCCGTTCTCCGGCAGCTCAGGGCGTGATGCAGCGAATGATTGACGAGCGTGGCTTGGGCGACAGATTCTATCTTGACTCAGCAGGCACTTATGGCGGACATGCAGGGGAACTGCCCGACAGACGCATGCGTGTGCATGCTCAGCGCAGGGGCTACAATCTTACTCATCGCAGCCGGCGGGTTACAGGACAGGATTTCGAGGACTTTGATGTGATTGTGGCAATGGATTCGTCCAACCGCTATAACTTGCAGGAAATGGCAGCAAGTGTAGAGGAGGCTGGCAAAATCATCATGATGGGGGATTACATACGCCATTATCAGCATTATGACCATATCCCTGACCCTTATTATGAAGGCGCCGAGGGATTTGAACTCGTTCTGAATCTTCTGGAAGATGCGTGCGAGGCTTTGCTTGAAGAACTTGTGCAGGCAAACTGACTATATTCCTATAAATCATACTATAATTGTTAAGAAAATGAAAAGGAGCGACTCGCACGAGCAGCTCCTTCTCTTGAATCAACTTAATTTATAGCCCTACAAATAGTATGAAAAGATTTATTATTTACGAATTGTGTCATTTAGCGTTCGTAAAATTAGTGCTTTTTGTTGTGAAAACAATACTTAATGCGGGTGTTTTAATGTATTTTAACAGAATAATGCCAGTTCCCAAGCGTTTTATGGCCTAATGATTCGAATTTTTAGAGTTGATATGTTGTTATTGTTAGTCGTTTTATAGGGATAAAAACGGGAGCTGTATTCACTTTATTTAAGAAATGTGTTATAGTTTTGTTATTTCTGTGATAAATTTTCCGCCAGTTTTTTGCATAAAAATCATTCATGATGTACAAAATGCCATATATTTCTCGGTATTTTATTATTTTTGCAAGTAAATACAGAGAAACAGTATAATATTTTATTGAGTCATTAATTGTTTTCTATGAAAAGTGTAGCTGGCGAAAATAAAGAGAAATCATTACAGGTAGTGCTTGGTGAACGAATTCTGCTTCTTGACGGAGGTATGGGAACCATGATACAAGGTTATGGACTAGAAGAGGCCGATTACCGGGGTGAGCGCTGGAGCAGCGTGGCGTGTGAGCTGAAAGGCTGTAATGATGTGCTGGTGATTACTCGCCCCGATGTGATACTGGATATACATGCGCAGTATTTGAATGCGGGCGCCGATATCATAGAAACCGATTCTTTTAATGCCAATGCTATTTCCCTTAGCGATTATGGACTGCAGGAATGTGTATATGAAATAAATCTAGAAGCGGCAAAGTTGGCGCGCAAGGCAGTGACGGAATGGACGGCAGAGAATCCTGGCGAATGCAAGTGGGTGGCTGGAAGCGTTGGCCCAACGAACAAGAGTCTGTCAATGTCGCCAACTGTAGATGATCCAGCTGCAAGAAATATAACATGGGACGAACTGGTTGCTGCATATATTGAGCAGATGCGCGGGCTTCTTGACGGCGGTGCTGATGCGTTGCTTGTTGAGACCGTTTTTGATACGCTTAATGCAAAGGCTGCATTGTGGGCTGCAGGCGAGGCGATGAACCTTTGCGGCAGGAATGTGCCGATAATGCTTTCGGTTACGCTTACCGAGAGCGGACGCACTTTGAGCGGACAAACAATTGAAGCGTTTCTTGCGAGCGTGTCTCATGCTCCGCTGCTTAGCGTGGGGCTGAACTGCGGATTCGGAGCAGAAGGTATGCTGTCTCGACTTGAAGAGCTGTCTGCTGTGGCAGGCTGTCCTGTGAGCGTGTATCCTAATGCGGGACTGCCAAACGAGATGGGCGAGTATGATGAAACGCCCGAAACTATGGCGGAGCATGTGAAGCCAATGCTTGAAAAGCAGCTTGTGAATATAATAGGCGGCTGTTGTGGAACTACACCTGCTCATATTCGGGAAATTGCTGATTTGGCTAAGGGATATTCTCCAAGAGAGGTACCTGCGGTAGATAATGTCATGAGGCTCTCTGGACTGGAAATGGTGGAAATCACTCCCGAACGAATGTTCGTGAATGTTGGTGAGAGGTGCAATGTGGCAGGTAGCCGAAAGTTCCTCCGTCTTATAAACGAGAAGAATTACGAGGAGGCACTGCAGATTGCGGTCAAGCAGGTTGAGGCAGGTGCTCAAATCGTAGATGTGAATATGGATGACGGTATGCTAGATGCCGAAGCCGAGATGTCGCATTTTCTTAGGCTCATTGCATCCGAGCCCGATGTCGCGCGAGTGCCTGTGATGATTGACTCGTCGAGGTGGGAGGTTATTAAGGCCGGACTCAAGAGTGTGCAGGGCAAGTGCATTGTGAACTCTATAAGTCTGAAGGACGGCGAGGCGGTGTTTAAGGAAAAAGCAGAGTACATAAAGCAGATGGGTGCTGCCGTGGTGGTGATGGCATTTGATGAAGCAGGGCAGGCTGATACCTACGAACGCCGTGTGGAGGTGTGCTCGCGAGCTTACAGAATTCTGACCGAGGAAGTGGATTTTAATCCATACGATATAATTTTTGACCCTAATGTGCTGGCTGTTGCTACTGGTATAGAAAGCCATAACAGCTATGCGCTTGACTTTATTCGTGCAGTGGAATGGATAAAGACCAATTTGCCTGGGGCAAAGGTGAGTGGAGGCGTGAGTAACCTGTCGTTCTCTTTCAGAGGAAACAATGCTGTGCGTGAAGCGATGCATTCGGTATTCCTGTACCATGCTATTTCCAAGGGTATGGATATGGCAATCGTGAATGCAGGAGCAATGATTCCTTACGACGAGATAGACGAGAGGTTGCGTGCAGCTATCGAAGATGTGATATTTAATCGAGATGCAGAGGCTACCGACCGCCTTATTGCCGTAGCTCAAGAAGTGAAAGAAGCTGCATCGGCAACCGACAGGAGCGCAGTAACTCAAGAAGAAACGGCGGCAAGTGCTGAGGCCAGTCTGCAAGGTATGATAGTGCGCGGCAGGAACGAACGGCTGGAAGAAATGCTTGCTGCAGTTCACAAGGAACTGGGGTCGGCTCTTGCTGTAATTGACGGACCACTGATGTCGGGCATGAATGAAGTGGGGCGGCTTTTCGGGGAAGGAAAACTGTTCCTTCCGCAAGTGGTAAAGAGCGCACGCACCATGAAGCAGGCTGTGGAATGGCTTAATCCGTTTATCGAAGCCGAGAAGGATTCGTCGGGTAGCAGTACGAATGCCGGTAAGGTGATTATTGCTACTGTGAAAGGCGATGTGCATGATATAGGCAAGAATATAGTTTCGGTGATAATGAGATGCAATGGCTATGAGGTTATAGACTTGGGCGTGATGGTTCCTGGTGAGGAGATTGTGGAACGGGCTATTGCCGAAAATGCAGATATCGTGGCTCTGAGCGGACTTATAACCCCTTCGCTTGAGGAGATGCGCCATGTGGCAGAACTGATGCAGACCCGTGGGCTGGATATACCGCTTATGGTGGGTGGCGCGACTACAAGCGAATTGCATACTGCGGTGAAGATTGCCCCTGAATATGCTGCTCCAGTGGTACATACCAAAGATGCTGCAATGATGCCTGTGGTGGCGCAGCGGTTGCTTGCCGATAGAGAGAATTTTGTGAACGAATGGACTGCTAGGCAGGACGAGATACGCCGCAAGCATAGCGGAGAGGTGAGTCTGTATACTCTGCAGGAGGCTCGTGACAGGGCTCCTAAGTTGGATTATGCTCCCGTTGCTCCGGCTATAGAGGGTGTTAATGTGTATAGTATGCCTGTGGGTGAAGTGAGGGAATACATCAACTGGCGACCATTCTTTGCCGCTTGGAAACTTGATGCCTCGTTTGCAAGCATTGCCGATGTGAAAGGCTGTGACTGCATGCGTGCCGTGTGGCTGGCTAATCATGAAACTTCCGAGATGAATGCTGCTGCGCAAGCGATGCAGCTGTATAAGGAAGCCAATAAGATGCTAGATGAAATGGAACGCGTGGCTAGTGAGGGCATTCTGGCAAAGACAGGAGTGCTGCCAGCTTATCGCGATGGCGAGGCTGTGGTGATAGCAAGCGAACGCGTGGAGATGCTTCGTCAGCAAGCGGTGACCGATAGTGATGTGTCGCTGTCGTTATGCGACTTTGTGGCATCGACCGATGATTATGTAGGAGTTTTTGCCGTGACAGTGGGCAAGAGTGTGACAGATATGGCAGCTAACTATCGCAAGAGCGGAGAAGAGTACAAGGCGATGCTAGTGCAGACTCTGGCCGACCGCTTGGCTGAGGCTGGAACGGAATGCATTCACAAGAGGGTGAGAAAGGAAATCTGGGGCTATGCTCCCGAAGAGGAGGATAATGCAACCAATGCCTTGCGCCAGTATTATAAGGGAATACGCCCTGCAGTAGGATATCCTTCGTTGCCCGATCAAAGTGTGATCTTTACGCTTGACAGGCTTCTGGAAGTAGGCGAGATAGGCATAACGCTTACCGAGAACGGGGCAATGTCGCCAGCGGCAAGTACATGCGGACTGATGTTTGCTCACCCCGATAGCCAGTATTTCGTGATAGGAAAAATCGGTGAAGACCAGCGCTCGGATTACTCCCGTCGTTGTGGCTATTCTCCCGAAGAACTTAATAAATGGCTGAAAATGTAGGCTAGAGTGGATAGGCTGATGACTAGCCAAAGCAGTATGCCCTGAATAAGCGGTTTTATGCCTACTGTCTTGAGAGTGTCGGTTGATAGCGATGCTCCGATGAAGAAAAGTGTCAATGTGAGTGACTTGCGTGCCAAGTCGTTGACAGCATTTCCTATGGCTATGCCTGTTTCGCTCATGCTGAGTACATAGGTGTTTATCACCATTGCAACCACAAACCAAAGGATAAACCAGGGAATTGATATCTTTTGCCCTTTGGTTCTGAAAATGAATGATGTAGCTAGCGCAAGCGGAATTATCCATAGCGCCCGGGTGAGTTTTACGGTTGTTGCTATCTTAAGGGCTTCTTCACCGTAGGCAGCTCCTGCTCCAACAACCGAACTGGTGTCGTGGATAGCTATTGCAGCCCATAATCCGAATTGCTCCTGGCTCATTCCTAGCCAGTGCCCGATGATAGGGAATATGAATAGGGCGATAGCATTGAGAATGAATATGGTGCCAAGTGCAACCGACATTTCGGTGTCTTTGGCCTTAATTACCGGTCCTACTGCTGCGATTGCACTACCACCGCATATCGCCGTTCCCGAACTTATAAGATATGAGGTGTTGCTGTTTACTTTGAGTAGTTTGCGGCCAATTAACCACCCGATGAGCATGGTACCTGCTACTGATATTATGGTGAAAGCCATGCCTTCCTTGCCCGATGCAAGCGATGCCTGAAGATTCATGCCGAATCCTAAACCTATGACCGAATACTGCAACAGCTTTTTAGAAGCCTTCTTGTTGAACGAAGGATAGGCCTTGCCGCAAAGCAAAGCGAATGCAAGTCCTAGAAACAGGGCTATAGGAGGTGTTACGAATGTGTCTACATTAGGAATGTAGTCTGCCAGTAATAGTGTTGTCAGAAGCGACGCGAGTAATATGTATATGCCGTTGCTGTGCTTTTGCAGAGTGGATAGTATAGTCATGTTCTTGAACCGGTTGTATTATTAATAAAAAAGGAATCAACTATTGCTGATTCCTTTTGAGCCTCTTGTCGGATTCGAACCAACGACCCCGAGATTACAAATCACGTGCTCTGGCCAACTGAGCTAAAGAGGCGAAAAGGGCAAGCTTACTACATCGCGCCGCTACAACCTGCTGCCCTTGCTTCGGTCAAGACCTGGGGGAGTTGACAAGGAGCTGGCCGTATAGGACTTACCCGACTGCAAAGGTACGCATTTTTTCATAATCTCCAAACATTTTTGCATGAAAAAATGCCCGATTTTAGTCGGGCATTTATAATGTATTGTATCTCAATGTGATATAACGATACTTTTTTTATTTGCTTAGAGCCTCATGCATGTTGGCAGCAGCACGGCGTCCGTCACCCATTGCTAGAATTACGGTAGCACCTCCGCGCACGATATCGCCACCTGCGTACAAATCGTCAAGAGAAGACTTCATTGTATCTTCGTCAACGACGATAGTATTGCGCTTGCTCACTTCAAGTCCTTCGATAGAACGAGGAACAAGAGGGTTAGGAGAAACGCCTACGCTCACGATAACCAGTTCTACCGGAATTTCTTCAATAGCACCTTCAACCGGTACAGGAGAACGGCGGCCAGAGGCATCGGGTTCGCCAAGTTCCATTTTCTGAACGCGCATAGCTTTTACGCGGCCTTTTTCGTCGCCGATGTATTCAACTGGATTATGCAGTGTCATGAATTCAACGCCTTCTTCCTTGGCATGCTTGATTTCTTCGGCACGAGCAGGCATTTCGTCTTCACCGCGGCGATAGATAAGCATAGCACGCTTAGCGCCCGAACGCATTGCTGTGCGAACAGAGTCCATTGCAGTGTTTCCACCACCGATAATTGCTACATTTTCGCCTTTCAATACAGGAGTGTCGCAGTCTTTGCAGCCTGCACCCATAAGGTTGATGCGGGTCAAGTACTCATTACTTGACATGATGCCGTTAAGGTTTTCGCCTGGTATACCCATGAAACGAGGAAGTCCTGCTCCCGATGCTACAAATATGCCCTTGAAGCCTTCTTCGTGAAGGTCGTCGTATGTGATAGTCTTGCCTATGATGCAGTCCTTGATGAACTTTACGCCAAGATCGCGAAGACCGTCGATTTCGGTTTCAACGATAGCGTTTGGAAGACGGAATTCAGGAATACCATACTTCAATACGCCACCTATCTCGTGCAATGCTTCAAATACAGTTACATCGTAGCCTCTCTTTACCATGTCGCCTGCAAAAGAAAGTCCTGCAGGACCGCTACCCACTACTGCAACTTTGATACCGTTGGAAACTGGTTTGGCAGGCTTTGTGCCGTCGGCATGGGTGCGGCCATAGTCGGCAACGAAGCGTTCCAGGTAACCGATAGCAACCGGTTGCTTGCCCATCTTGTGGTACATGCACTTGCTTTCGCATTGCTTTTCCTGTGGACATACGCGGCCGCACACAGCAGGCAGTGCACTGGTTTCTTTGATTACTTTCAGAGCCTCATTGAATTCTCCGCGTTCAACATTCTTGATGAAACCAGGAATGTTGATATTAACAGGACAGCCGGTTACGCATTGAGGATTAGGGCAGTCTAGGCAGCGTGAAGCTTCTACAAGTGCCATTTCCTCTGTGATGCCCTGGTTCACTTCTTCTTTGCAAGTGATGCGGTAAGAAGGATCAAGTTCGGGCATTTTTACTCTCTCGATAGATGTGCGTTCTTTTGCGTTCTTTGATTTACGCAATGCCTCACGCCATTCTTCGTTGCGTGATTGAGCCAGTATATCGTTGTTTTCCATTTTTTTTTGTGCCGTTTGGGTTTAATTATAAGATTTCAGACGCATAAGCATTTCGTCAAAATCCACTTTGTGAGCGTCGAACTCAGGTCCGTCTACGCAAACGAACTTGGTCTTTCCGTCTACGGTGATGCGGCAAGCTCCGCACATGCCAGTGCCATCTACCATGATAGTGTTAAGTGAACATTCGGTAGGCACTTCATATTTCTTGGTGAGCAGTGCAACGAACTTCATCATTATAGCAGGACCGATGGTCACTACCTTGTCGACTTTTTCGCGTTGTATCACTTCTTCAACACCTGCAGTAACAAGACCTTTCTTTCCGTAAGAACCGTCGTCGGTCATGATTATCACTTCGTCGCTGTGACGGCGTATCTCATCTTCAAGAATGATAAGATCTTTTGTACGGCCTGCAAGAACGCTTACTACGCGGTTACCGGCAGCCTTCAATGCTACAACGATAGGAAGTAGAGGAGCAACTCCTACACCACCACCGCAGCACACTACTGTACCGAAGTTTTCAATGTGGGTAGCTTGTCCAAGCGGACCTACTACATCGGTGAGATAGTCGCCCTCGTTAAGAGCGCATATCTTACGGGTTGATTCACCTACGGCTTGTATTACAAGTGTAATAGTGCCGCGTTCTACATCGGAGTCGGAAATGGTTAGCGGAATGCGTTCACCATGTTCTCCGCAGCGTACAATCACAAAGTGTCCTGCTTTTCGGGCTTTTGCGATAAGAGGAGCTTCTACTACGAACTTTACTACATTTTCAGAGAAATGCGATTTGCTCACTATTTTGTTCATAATATAATGATATAATTATTTTCTGGATTAAATTTTTGCAAATTTAAACAAAATCGTGCTATTAAACTAGCAAATTGTGATTAAATGCGGTTTATGACCAGCAAATTATAAATTCAGTCGGTCAAAGGTTCGCCAGTGTAGGCGTCTTTAGGCGTTTCTTTTGATTTCAGCTTGCTTTTGACTGGAATCGTGTAGAATACCGAGAAATTGCCGGTTACTTTGTTGTTGCGTGTTCCGAATCCTGGTATGTACCAAGGTGATGAATCGGGCAGTTTCTTTTCGGTAAGCAGGAAGTGGTAGATGAACGACCAGCCCATTGACACATTGCCGGCAATTTTCACTCTTAGCGAGAATAGAAGTTCAGCCCACAATGCGTGTGATTTCTGATCGAGTATTGAAATTGTCTCGCTTTCACCCCAATATCCCGAATTAAGGGAAACATTGGTGATGTCATATTTGAAGTTGGAGTAACCGAGGTTCACTCCTGCCAATATCTGATTGTCGGGCTCATAGTTGAAACGGAAGTTGTATTTTGCGCCCAGTTTTCCGTAAAGCGATGCTTTTCCCTTGTAGGTGAAATTCATTTCTTCTGGAGTGTTGTCAGCACTGCCGAATCCCAGTTCCAGATAAGGGAAGATGCGGTTCCACAAGCTGACCTCGGCCGAGAAACCTATGCCGCCATACTTTTGTCCCGTAAGTCTCATTATAGGATCCCAAACATTGGCTCCTATGGTAATGCCGTTTACTGTAGGGTACTCGATGTGGCGTTTTGTGGTGTCTACAGCGATAAACAGGGTGTCGCGGATTATAGTGTCGGCTTTAAGCCCTGGCACTTTTCTGGTGAAAGGAGGCTTCTTCTGGTTCTTTATGTCGGCTTGAAGAATGGTGTTGAAGTTCTCCTTCACTGGATTGGCGCGTCGTTTCTGAGCTACAATGCAATGAGTGGAGAATAACAGTGCTATCAATAATATGATATGTTTTTTCTTCATTCGGAGGCGGTTCTGAAATAAATTTGTATTGTTTCGATATCCTTGTTGTTGAATTCCATAGTGGGAATGGCTACTGAATCAATCAAGTGCTTTGTGTAGGAGAATTCCTTTACCTTGTACTTGTATATAACGCCGCATTCATTTGAAACAAATTGCGGAGAACTCTCGTAGCTCATAGCTATGGTATCGTTTAGCTCAATGTAATTCAGTCTCTTCTGGTTGTAATGGAAAACGAAGCTAGTGGAATTGCCCGATAATGGCAGTGGCATGTAGAGGCTGTTTCCTTTTCCGTTGTCAACGAGAATGCTGTCGCCAGGAGCTCCTATTCCATACACAGTCAATGAATCTACTGTGATAGCCGTCCTGGTCTGCATTGAGTAGAACCCGGCAAGAGGCAGAGTGCTTTGATTGTCAAAGCATTCACTGCTACCGCATGAGCTTAGTGCGGCAATTGCTATAATGGTTGATAATGTCAGACTCAGAATTTTCCCCATTGTATCAGTTCTTCAACGGTTTTGCGTTTCTTTTCAGGAATGGAAATGCCTTCGGCTGGCTTCCCTATGGGAATGATGACCAGAGGCTCCCATTCGTCGGGAATGTTCAATGCACTGCACACGGTTTCAGGATTGAAATTGCATACCCAGCATGTGCCAAGTCCCATTGATGTCGCTGCAAGGCAAATATGCTCGGTGGTGATGGCAACATCTATGTCGGTGGCATCATATCCGTCGTGCTTGCGGTGCCATGCTTCGCTGCGGTTTCCCAAAACGATGATAGCTGCAGGCGCTTCCTTTATCCAAGGGCGGTCATATGCAGCATAAACCTGTTCCAGCAGCTGAGACTCGTCTATAACAACATATTTCCAAGGCTGCTTGTTGCATGCCGATGGTGCAAGACGCGCGCATTCCAGCACGGCAAGAATCTGTTCTCTTGTTACAGGTTCCTGTGAATAGCTTCTGCAGGAATATCTGTCGGATACTATTTTATTGAATGCTTTTTCCATTGTTCGGGTAATGTTAGATTTCCTCTTCTATTTCATATCTGTTTCTTTCGGGTGCATTGCGGGCAATTAGCTCGCCAACGAATCCTGTAAGGAATAGCTGAGTGCCTAGAATCATAGCAGTGAGCGAAAGATAGAAGTAGGGAGAATCGGTTACTAGAGTGTAGTGATTGCCTGCATACATGTTGTACAGTTTGGTTGCGCCCACAGTAATTACGGCAATGAGTCCTAGCAAGAACATGATGCTGCCAAGCAACCCGAAGAAATGCATAGGCTTTATACCGAACTTAGTCTGGAACCATAGAGTGGCAAGGTCGAGATATCCGTTAACGAAACGGTTCAATCCGAACTTTGTAACGCCGTATTTTCTAGCTTGGTGCTGTACCACCTTTTCACCTATTTTCTTGAAACCTGCTGCTTTAGCTAGGAATGGTATATAGCGGTGCATGTCGCCATAGACTTCAATGTGCTTGACAACTTTCTTGCGGTAGGCTTTCAGACCACAGTTGAAGTCGTGCAGATAGATGCCGCTCACAGCGCGGGCAGTGGCGTTGAACAGTTTTGTAGGAATGGTTTTAGACAGCGGGTCGTAGCGTTTCTTCTTCCAACCGCTGACGAGGTCATATCCCTCTTGTGTGATCATGCGGTATAGTTCCGGTATTTCGTCGGGACTGTCTTGCAGGTCGGCGTCCATAGTAATGACAACATCGCCCTCAGCACGCTGAAAACCAGTGTTCAGTGCTGGAGACTTTCCGTAATTGCGACGGAAACATACGCCTTTGATGCAAGGATTCGTTTCTTGCAGTTTTTTTATTACTTCCCATGATTCGTCGGTACTGCCGTCATTGATGAACAGTATTTCGTAAGAAAAATCATTGGCTTTCATCACCCTTTCAATCCATGCTGAAAGTTCGGGTAATGATTCTGCTTCGTTATATAAAGGAACTACAACCGATATGTCCATTTTAGTGTAAGTATTTTGTATTATTGTTGTTGCTTGTTATTCTTTCCAATTCTTGCCAGAGGAGCCAGTATCAAAGATGTGACAACTCCTGCTGTCAGTGTAGCCCAAATGAGCTGGAACACTATCATGATGGGAGATGGCAGCATCTTGTCGCTTATGGCTTTGCGCAGCATGCTAGTGAATTCGTGGTTCTTGAACTCGGGTATCTGTTCGTAGGTGGCAAGTGCCATCTTGGCTTGATTTACGATGAAGTCGGGAGTGATGTATTGTAGCCATATGTAGGTTACTATACCGCATATAAGCGAACCGAACAGATAAGTGGCAGTGCCTAGTGTCCATAGGTTGCTGAATGTTGATGTCTCGGGATAGGTCACATGATAGCGTCGCATGAAAGCGAAAATCACAAGAGGTACAGCCAAGAACATCACTAGTCCTAGGAAACTTATCATGAAGGAGCTGTTGCCGTAAATGCATGTGAAGAATATAGCTGAAAGGTAAAGACCGAAAATCAATCCGTTCTCTGCCCCGCATTTAAATACCGATTTTTCGTTATTCATAAACTTCGTGTATAAATGATTTTATCCCACAAAGATAGTGATAAAAATAAGAAGCTGATTTAATTTATCGGAATATTATAATTATTGCAGATAAATTACTGCCCTTTTTTAAGCATTTTTGCCTAAGTGTGAACTTCTTATTTTGCTGCAACTGCAATTTTCTTTGCCTTTGTGGTTTCTGTGACACCGTCGGTAGAAATGCCTGCCTTGTATACATAGATGCCTCTAGGAACGCGTCTTCCTGCCATGTCGGTAAGGTCCCAAGTGATAGGGAAAGAGGTGAACATGTCGCTGCGTCCGCTTTCTTGAGCGCTCCACACCAGGCGTCCCATCAGGTCATATACATATACCGACACGGTTACGAGCGCATCGGGACGGTTGTGCTTGATAAGGAACTTGGCATCGGTAGTCGCAGGATTTCCTATGGCATACACATCATACATTTCGGGCTTGAGTCCGGTTACTACATTGAAGTCGATTGACTGTTCCGACGAATTGTTGAATGTGTCCCACACTTTGAACTTGAGCGTGTGGTTGCCTTCAGAAAGGTTGTTCAGGCTATAGTTCACGCTTCCGGAATTGCCGCTGTTGGCAAAGTCGGGGGTGTAGTAGGACGAAATGTCGGAATATGTTGTCTTTCCGTCAATGGTAATTGTCATTTGGTGTCCTATACCGCTGTTTGACAGGTTGATGCCACTGTCGTCGCTTATCGCTGCCATAACGAGCGGTGATTCGTTCACATTGTCGCCATTCTTGAAAGATTCGCTATTGAGAACGAGCATCTTGATTTCCGGACCTATTGTATCGGTCACAGCATCGTCTTCATATCCGTAGATGTAGAATTGTTCATTGTTTCCGTTTGCCTCAATGCCGTTGTCGCTGCTGGCGTAGAAGTTGAGCATGGCAGGAGTGTAGTTGTCGTAGGCGGAAGGTGCATTGGTTTCGGAAGGGATAGCCACCTGCACGGTAAATTCGCCGTTCATGACGGAGTCTTTAGATACCGACAGCTTGTTTGAGCGGTCAAGGAAGGTGTATTCCTTTCCGTCGTCGCCATAGCCATGAGTTACTACCGATTCCTCGATATCGTAGAGGGTAGGTATTACCGAGCCATTGAATCCGGTAGCCTTTTTGCCATAAATGTCGGTTATGTGTCCTTTTACGGTCATTGACTGGCGAGCTTTGAATACAGGCATGTTGTCCTTGTTCACGGTTATGCCGTTGATGCTTTCCAGGTTTACTCCGTATGTCGGGTAGGCAAGGCGTAGGGCAGGGTCGCCTATCAAGAAATATTTCAGTTTGTTGATATTGCTGCCTATTTCGTTTTTGCCAAGGCGAAGTATTTCTCCTATGCGATAGTGCGAATTGTTGCTGTCCTTTGCAAACATGTATCTTGCTATTGCCTTGTTCAGGTTTCCGTTGTCGGTAATAAGCACCTGTCGTGCTGTGCTTATGAGTGCGATAGCCCCTCCTCTAGGATTAAGGAACAGAAGTTCGCCACCGGTTACGATAGTCTTGTCCAAGCGTGTGAACTCGCATGAAGCAGTGAGGAAAAGAGGGTAATGCTTCAAGTACATGTTGTTTATGTCGTTGATGTTGAGCAGCCCGTCGCCAGTCCATTCCACATTTCCCGAGTGTCCTATGTAGTTGAGGTAGAGCACGCCTTCGTTAAGTTTCTGGAACATTTTCTTTCGTGCTTCGGGAAAAGCTCGTCCGGCTCCCGAACTCTCGACGGTGAATGCGTCCAGATAGATGCGGTTGTATACATAGCTGTTGCCGCCGTAGTTCTTGTGGTTTGCGATTACGGCATCGGCCTGTTCCATGTGTATGGCGTTGTTCATGTCGTCGGCTACCATGAGAATGTTGTTTTTCCATGTGCCGAAATCCTGTTTTGTGGTGTAGCTGTAGAGCTTGTCCACTGCATCTTTTGCTTCGGTAAGGCTTTTTACAGGCATGCGGCCTACTGCAATGCTTAGTTTGTTCTGTGCAATGCTGTTGCTGGAGTTATCTTCAAGCATGCCCACAATATCGTCGGTAGAATAGGAGGCTATTTCGTCGGAACTGTTGTCTGTTTGCCATGTGAGCAGCATAGGATATCCAAGAGACTTTACTGCCGATGACAGCTGGCGGTTGTCGTAGGTTCCGCGCCCGAAAAGCAGCAGATATCCAAGTTTGTGCCCCTTCTCGTCGGCTCCACGGTCGTAGAACATTTTAGCCATTTTCCTGTATGCCATGAAATCGGGTGTGCCGGAAGAGAACTCATTGAACACTTTCTGCTGGGCAACAACAAGCACACGCATAGAGTCAAGCTGCAGGTGCAGGTCGGCGATGCGTTGCGCCTGACTCATGAATTCGGCAGGCGTGATGATTATCATGTCGGGTGTAGGTTCGCCATGAATGTTCTGGCTAGCAACATTTTCTTTGAACGAAGGTGATTTGTGGCTAGCATTTGCATCAAATGCAACATGCTCGCCGTCTGATACGGCTTTTACGCTGTAAGTGCTGCCGCTCAGCGTACCGGTAAGTTCGATGGGAGAGTTGGCAACCGATACATCCCACACGCGAGTGTTCTCGTTGCTGTTGCTGATTTCAAAAGTCTTCCCTGCGGAATTCATTTGGCGGAAAGCCAGGCTTCCGTTAAGTTCGAGCTTGCGTTGGTAGTTGATTGTAATGAAGTCCAGGTTGGCGGCAAGGACTGTACCTGCCGAGGCGAATGCAATGTCCAGAGTGAGATTCTCGTTGCCTAGGCTGATTTGCTTTACCGTTTCGGTGAATTTTATTAAATCATATCCTGAACTGCTCATAGATGGAATGACATCTTGTGAACTGCTTTCAAGCGCGGTGCCGTTGGCTTTGAATGAGAGTTTGCTGTCGCCTCCCGTACTCTTTGCCGCAAAGGAAACAAGAACCTGTGCTGTGCTGCCTTGCTTGTAGCCAGGCAAGTCGAACGAAAAACTATGGCTGTTGGTGAAACGGAAGTCTTCTCCCAGCAGCATATTTCCCGACTCGCATGGAGAAACGCTTTCGGTTTCGTGAAATGCCCTTTCGGTAAATTCGGTGATTGCTGCTGCCCCAGTAGCAGGCGTGCTGTCGATAGCCGTTACGCTGAGCTGTTCTATGTCGTCACGGTCGGTAACAAAATAGTATGCCTCCTTAGCGTAAGGGTGCTGGCGCTGTACATAATCAATGCTATTGCTATTGCTATTTGTCCATGTAGTAATGCCTTGAGCATAGAATATAAGTTGCTTGCCAGTGTTGAGCACCGGCACTTGAGTGAGGTCGTCAATCTGCTTGTCGTCAAGTATTAACGAGATTGGAGCGCCTCCATAACCGAATACCTTAAGCGAGTTTATGCCACTGAATCCCCATCGTTTTGCATCACTGGCTGTAATGGCGTGAATTCCGCTTTCGTTCACACTTACTTTTACCCATTTTCCAGAGGAAAGAAGCGATTCCGTAGCATAGCTTTCTGCAGTGCGAGCGTGGGTGCTGGGAGCGAAAAACGCTATGATGAGCAGCAGAATAGCAATAATTGATATATGCAGTTTATTGTATAAATTCATAATAAGCCTAGTTATAATAACAAAACGAATGAAGTTGCCTTTTATTATAAAATGCAGTGCTAAGAATAATAAAACAAGAAAGTGCGAATTGTCATGATGTTGGTGAAATATCGGTTAAAGTGTGGTAGTTTCAAAAAAATAGCGGGTAAATTCTTTAAGTCAGTGGAATAATTGCTAATTTTGCATTTTGAATGGTTTTGAATTTGAGTATGACGGAAACAAGATATGTTTTTGTAACTGGTGGAATGATTCCTTCTCAATGTAAGGCAATTGTTTCGGCGTCATTAGCTCGGTTGCTGTTGTCACGAGAATATCGCGTGACAATTCAGAGGCTTGATCCTCATATTAATATTGATATGAGTATGCTGGACCCCTATGAGTATGGGGAATGCTATGTGACTGCCGATGGCTATGAAACCGACTTGAATTCGGGCCATTATGAGCGCTTTACTGATATTGAAATGGCTCGTGCAAATAATGTTTCGGCCGGTCGTGTTTATCAGAGTGTGATGAATAAAGAACGGCGGGGAGATTATAAGGGCAAGGCTGTGAAAATGGTGCCTCATGTCACCGACGAGATTAAGCGCAGTATTGTCTCGCTGGGCGATAGAGGAGGGTATGACTTCGTTATTGCCGAAGTGGGAGGTGCTGTGAATGACTTGGAGTCAATGGCATTTGTTGAGGCAGTGCGGCAGTTGAACTGCGAACTGAAGCAGAGGAGCGTGTGCATTCACATGATGAGTGTGCCAAGTGACTTGACTTTAGAGGCATTGAATGATGCTGCATTCATGCACTCGGTGGAAACGCTGCAGGAACGGGGCATTGAGCCAGATGTGCTGGTGCTATGCTCTGAGCAGGCGGTTGAGCAGGATATGCGTGAAGAAATGGCTCGGTTATGCAAGGTAGATGAAGAGTCGGTCGTGCAACTGATGGATTCCTGTCAAATCTATGAGGTGCCGTTGCTTCTTCAAGAACAAGGCCTTGACGCGGTGGTGCTGAGTAAGACAGAGGTCTCGTCAGTACAGGAAGCCGATCTCGGTTGCTGGAAACAGTTACTGGACCATTTGAGCAATGCGGAGCAGAGTGTGAAAATAGGACTTGTGGCAAGATGCGCTGAACAGCATGATGCTTATAAATCAATAAGTGAATCTTTGTTTCTGGCTGCCGCGCATAATGGCAGGAAACTTGATTTGCATTATATATGTTCGGAGGATCTGAACGACGGAAATGCGGAAAAGGCTTTGAGCGGATTGGACGGAGTGGTTGTAGCTCCCGATTATGGTCTGCGAGGTGTTGAAGGCAAGCTTGTGGCATTGAAGTGGTGCCGCGAAAACGATAAGCCCACATTGGGGATTGGTCTAGGCATGCAGTGCATGGCGATAGAGATAGCCCGCAATGTGCTAGGGCTTTCGGGTGCTAATAGTACCGAGATGGATTCAAGAACTCCTTACAATGTGATAGACATGATGAGGGAGCAGAAGAGTGAATGCGGTATTGGTGGACCGATGCGTTTAGGCTCTTTCAGATGTGTATTGCAGGAAGGTTCCAGAGCAGCTGCGGCTTATGGAACAACAACGATAAGCGAGAGGCATCGCCATAGTTATGAACTGAATAATGCCTATCGTGAGCATCTTGAGTCTGCAGGTGTGAAGTGTACGGGCATCAATCCTGAAACCGGATTGGTTGAGGTGATTGAATTGCCTGGAAACAGGTGGTATGTGGGGACGCAGTATCATCTGGAATATAATAGCACGGTGTTTCGCCCTAATCCTTTGCTGATGGATTTTGTGCGTGAGGCGGCAAATAAAAAGTGAAAATAAAAATAATATTAACCAGATAAAAAGTAAGAATTAGTCCTAAGAATGGATAAGAACTCAATTACAGGAATGCTGCTCATGGGAGCCATAATATTCGGCTTCATGTGGTTACAGCAACCTTCGCAAGAGGAGCTAGCGGCTCGCAGAGAGCAGGCAGAAGCTCAAAGAATAGAGGCAGAAAGACAAGCTAAAGCCGATGAGGAAATGAGAATGCTTGGCAATGTGGATACTGTATCTGCCGGAGAAGTGAATATGCTGCGTGCTGCAGTGATTGAATATGGTGCTGTTGATGCAAACGGAGTGAAGACTCTAGCTGCCGATGGCGTTAAGGTGGTGCTTGAAGGCGACGACCTTAATGGTACTATCGAGGTTAATGGTACATCGGTTTCGGTAGCAGAGGCTTTGAACAACACATCTTCTAACCCCGTAACGCACAATAGAGCATTGGCAAAATTGCGTACTGAGGTGAACAAGTATGTGAAGAATGGCGTGTTTGCCAAGTGCTTGACTGGAACAGATTCGGTAGTTACACTGCAAAATGATTCATTGAAGGTGGCTATTTCTTCAAAGGGAGGTATGATTACCAGTGCCGTGCTGAAGAAATACAGTGCATATAATGCGCCTGAAGTAGAGCTTTTTGATGCTGAAACCAATTCCTACAGCTTCGGCTTGAATACCAATTCTCAGCATTTCGATACTAAGGACTTCTACTTTACTCCTACCGAGGTAACCGATACAACTGTGCTTATGCAGCTTGATTTGGGTAACGGCAGCAAGTGGGGTATCAAGTACACATTGAAGCCCGACAGCTATATCGTGAGCATGGATGTGGTGCAGGAAAACATGCAGAATGTGATTCCTTCTAATATCCCAGTGATGGATTTTGCATGGTTGCAGCGTATCAACCGCCACGAGAAAGGCAAGATGTTTGAAGAACAGAACAGCGGTGTATACTATAAGTTCCTAGGTGGAGATGTGGATAACTTGAGCGAAACATCAAAGGACAAGGAAGACTTCAGCGACAAGTTCAAGTGGGTGAGCTTCAAGAACCAGTTCTTCTCAAGCGTGCTTATTGCCGACAGCTATTTCAGCGGTGCTAAGATGAACAGCGTACCGTTTGAAAAGGGCACTTCGCTATATAACGATTATTTGAAAGATGTATCGTTCAACAGTGAAATCGATTACAGCTCGGCTGATGCAAACCCTGCTTCATTCAAATTCTTCTTCGGTCCAAACTTGTATGAGCTGCTTGCTCACTATGATGATACATTGTATCCCGATGATGACCTTGAATTGACACGCCTGTTGCCACTAGGCTGGTCTTTGTTCCGCTGGATAAACGAATACTTCGTGATACCTATCTTTGACTTCTTGAGCAAATATATAGGAAATGCGGGTATAGTGATATTGCTGCTTACAATTATCATCAAGATTGTTCTTGCTCCATTCCAGTTCAAGAGCTATATCTCTCAAGCTAAGATGAGAATCCTTGCTCCAGATATCAAGGCTATCAACGACAAGTACCAGGGACAGGAAAATGCAATGGTTCGCAGCCAGAAGACAATGGAGCTTTATAGCAAGGCCGGAGTGAATCCTATGAGCGGCTGTCTGCCAATGCTGCTTATGATGCCGTTGCTGTTTGCTATGTTCCGTTTCTTCCCGTCTTGCATTCAATTGCGTGGAGAATCGTTCTTGTGGGTACAGGACTTGTCGGCTCCTGATGCAATATGGAGCTGGGACGCTCAAATACCTTTCATCACAAACTATTTCGGTAATCACATCAGTCTATTCTGCTTGCTGATGACAGTAACCAATATAGTTTATACTAAGGTGTCAATGTCTTCATCGGGCAACCAGATGCCAGGCATGAAGTGGATGATGTATCTGATGCCGCTGATGTTCCTTGTATTCTTCAACAACTATGCAGCAGGCTTGAGCTACTACTATTTCTTGTCACTGCTTATTACAATCATCGAAACTTATTCAGTGAGACTGTTTGTTAAGGAAGACAAGGTGCGTGCCGAAATGGCTGCTAAGGCAAAACAGCCTAAGAAAAAGGGCTGGTGGGCTCAAAAGCTTGAAGAAGCTCAACGCCAGCAAAAGGCTATGATGGAAGAACAACAACGCCGTAACCACAACGGTAAGGGCCGTCGTTAAGAAATAATACATTAAGGCATAGCGTTGAGGACGAACAATGTGGAAAATCACGGTTCGTCCTCAATTTTTTTTTGCAATTTTGCAACCGAAATGAGATGCCGAAGCGTCTAAACCATTGAAATGTTATAAAAATAACATGAATTCAGATAAATAATACTAATTTTGTTGTATATAAAACGGAAATAGAAACAAAACATATTATAAGCTATGAACGAGTATAAATGTCCAGTGTGCGGAAATGTAACATATTCTTCCTCACCATTGATTAAAGTAAAGTGCCAGAACTGCGGTTGCGAATACAATGTGAACGGTGGCAATGCACCACAGCAAGGAATGGGAAATAACAATGGCTACCAGAATAATACTGGTGGTGATGTGTTCAGTACTGGACCATCAGGAAAAAGTAGAGGTGTAGCTGCCTTGCTTGCAATCTTGCTAGGAGCGTTAGGTATACATTATTTCTATCTAGGCAAGAATACTGCAGGCATTATATGCTTGATATTGACCTTGCTATCGTGCGGAATTGCCGCAACATTGCTGTCAATCATGGGACTTGTGCAAGGCATACTGATGTTTACCATGAGCGAACAGGAATTTGAAAACCGTTATGTATACACAAATTCGACTTTCCCGTTCTGATAAAGAATAATTGAATAAAACTTTTGTGAGAGGGTGTGCATTCTATGTTTTTCAGAAATATAGAATGCGCACCCTCTTGTTTTTTTGAAGAGTTGGGATTAATTTTGCATGACTTTATTTATGGATAGATGGAAGGAAAGAATCTTACTACAGGAAGCGTTTTAAATAATATAGTATATTTTTCGATACCATATCTGTTCTCATATTTTCTTCAGATACTGTATGGCCTAGCCGATTTGTTTGTTGTGGGACAATTCTGTGGAGTGAGTACAATCACAGCGGTGTCTATAGGAAGCCAGATAATGCACATGCTCACGGTAATAATAGTGGGTCTGGCTATGGGTACTACTGTTGTGATTGCACAGGCAATAGGAGCAAACGACAAGAAACGGACGACTCAAGCCGTGGGAAACACTATAACTCTGTTCCTGGTATTTTCTTTGGTAATGGATGTTGTGCTGCTGCTTTCGGTGGGCGGAATTGTATCGGTGATGTCTACTCCGGTTGAGGCGGTGGCCGAAACGAAGTCTTACTTGACAATATGTTTCTTGGGCATACCTTTTATTGTAGCGTATAATATAATTGCTTCAATTTTCAGAGGGCTAGGGGATTCCAAGAGCCCGATGTATTTCATTATGATAGCGTGCGCTGTCAATATAATTCTAGATTATGTCTTGATAGGAGCGTACAGAATGGGAGCGTCGGGTGCGGCGATAGCAACAGTCGTGTCGCAAACTGTGAGTGTGATCGTTGCATTGATATTCATAAAAAAGCATAAATCGGGACTGCAAGTAAGCAGTGCCGAACTGAAGCCACGCAAGGCCGTAATGGGCAAGATACTTAATATAGGTGTTCCAGTTGCTTTGCAGGACGGATTCATACAGATTGCATTCCTCGTGATAACTATAATAGCCAATCTTCGTGGGCTAAATGATGCTGCGGCAGTGGGAATCGTGGAAAAAATCATTGGAATACTGTTCCTGATACCTTCGGCAATGCTGTCTACAGTTTCGGCAGTGGCTGCTCAGAATCTTGGAGCAAAGAAAGTGGATAGAGCCAAGAAAACCTTATGGGAGGCTCTTGCGATTACAGTGGGTTTCGGAATGGTGTTCTCTATTGCGATACAGTTCATGGCGGGAGATGTTGTGAGCATATTCACGAGCGAAAGCGAAGTGATAAGGCTTGGAGACCAGTATTTGCGAGGATATGTGTGGGATTGTGTGCTGGCAGGAATGCACTTCTGCTTCAGCGGATTCTTCTGTGCATGCGGCTGGTCGATACTGTCGTTTATCCACAATGTGGCGGCAATAATTATTGCGAGGATACCATTGGCCTATCTGGCATCGGTAATGTTCCCCGACACGCTGTATCCTATGGGAATGGCAACCAATACCGGGTCGCTGCTGTCGGTG
>JAFOXR010000016.1 GCA_017391675.1 Muribaculaceae bacterium | reverse complement strand
ACCACGTTCTCAGGATTTTCAGTCCTGCGCATACACCATGTCTGCCAAGATTCCAAGTAAGCAGAAGCAAAAGGATTCGAACCTCTGACCTTCGGTTTTGGAGACCGACGTTCTACCAACTGAACTATACTTCCATCAAAAAGCGGAAGCAGAAGGATTCGAACCTTCGGAGCCTGTAACGGCTCGACACCTTAGCAGAGTGCTGTTTTCGACCGCTCAACCATACTTCCTTTGTTTTGATGATGCAAAGGTAGAGAGGCATTATGAAGCCTTTTTGCGTAACGAAAATTATTTTTGAAAAAACACAATAAAAAGGCAAGAATCCTTCATAAAAGCAGGTTTCCCCAGGTGAAATAGCGTATCAATAAAGAAAAAAGAGCTGAACCATTTAAACGATTCAACTCTAGAAAGCTTATGCAATTTCCTTTACTTGCTTAAACAAACTGTAGTTAGTGAACCATGACACTGCAATTTTTATGTTATCAATATGGTTGTATGCATAAAACCTTTTTCACTGTTTATAATAACAAATTATGTTCAAAAGATATAAAATGGAATCACAATAAGGAGAACTGTTGTTGTGTGATGACTTATCGCAGTAAGTGGCCACCCGAGTGGCCAGCTATTCCGTACATCGAAGTAGTGGAAGAGGCGCAATGTTTTGGATGGACTGACTCTGCCTTGAAGCGGCTTCCCGATGGCCGGTTGACGCAGAATACAGACATAAATTACCCCAAATTCAAAATAACATATTTCAGATTTAGTATTGATTTTCTAAAAGATTGGGCGGAAATTAGTATCCGAGAATCGTTCTTATAAACCAAATTAGCAATAGCAACAGCAAAAAATGTTCGCTAAATCTCACATTCTGCTATAAGTTTATTATGTTTTGCACAAACATACAATTAACGCAGAAAGTGTAAGTTTACTCTCGCAATCGAATCCAAAATACATTATCAATATCAACTATTCCCATATAATCGTATTAGAAAGATGCTTTAACCGGTCAAAAATTATCTATCAAAAAGCGATGTTGGTTGTTCCACCCTGTTTATTCCTTGGCTGATAAAATACAAGGAGGCCTGCGAGGACAATCCTGGTTGCAAGATAAAGGCAAGTATATAAGACCCGCTCCAAGTCAGTAGAATAGCTGTTGCTTGGAGCGATATTTTTTATCCATGTATTTTCGAATTCTAAATACTTTTCACACACATAATCCGCCAAATCGCTTTTAAAATACATGATTTGGCTGATTCTAAACAGGAAAATCACATTATACTGCGATTTTGTCATAAAATGCCATTGAAAATAATTCACATTCCATCTGATTCGCAATATGTTGTGAATTCCACTTGTTTTATTCGTTAAAACACTATATATTTGCATCAAATACCAATATATTGTGAATATAAAAGCATTGGGAATGCAGATTAAGGCTCGCGATTAGCTCTTAAAATCAAGCAACAAGATTTGGCTGATTTGGCTATTGTGAGTATAAATACGATTGTTGCTATAGAACGCGGTACAGGAAATCCAAGTATGGATACATTACTTTCTGTTTGGTAACCAAAGGTATATGGATGCTAATGGCAATGTCAATGTAGGAACAGTCATCAATATCAAGAATGTCAATTTTGGCGGCTTGGATCTGAATAATATCCGCGCTTCTGTTGTAAGAAACCAAAAGGCTCCCCTGCTACTTGGCCAAAGCGTTTTGGCACGACTTGGGAAAATAGAGATTGATAATGCAAAAAATGTGATTAAGATAACACAATAAGACTATTGCACAGTTATTTCAATTATAAACAATTAAAAAGAGAACTATTATGATGCCAGGTAATCCGCAAATTCTCATCTGCCCATTCTGTGGCACTGAGAAACAAATAATGTCACTCATCTCAGGCAACACCTTTGGAGCTGAGTTGTGGTCAGATAACAAACAAATTGCTCCTATGCTTCCAGAAATCTCGTATGTCCAGAAATGCCCCCATTGTGGGAAATATTACATAACGGAAAGACAGGAGGTGAAGTATGCCAAGGATGGCTATTCGTTTGAGAAAGGCCTCCTAACCTACCCTGAAATGAAAGAAGCATTCACACAATTATCAGAGGAGGGCTTTTTGAACGAGAACGAGGAAATCAATGTGCGCATGATGCTTCATCACGCGTATAATGACTATTACTATAGGACAGAAGAAAAGAAAGTCGTTAGCGAAGAAGACAAAACCCTTTTCCATAAAAACGGCCTGTGGTTGATAAACAATCTGATCACTGACAGTGTGATGAAAGCGGAATTCTACAGGGAGATTGGCGAAATAGACACTGCCAGAAGCATCCTTGATTCCATTACAGTTGAAGATGAATTCCTCAAACGTATTGTTACCGCCATAAAAGATAGGTTAGAGGTCAATAATTGTCAGGTTTTCAAACTACAAACGTCATGAATGCTTAAGGAATTGCAGTAATTGGGCTAACAATAGCCGGATTGGTGTCTTGCAGTAAGTCAACATCAAGTCGTTCCACAAAAGACGCCCTCTTCCCTGTGGCTTATGAGAACGAACTGTTTTCCATCATCGTTCCCAAAGGTTGGGTGTGCGACACATCAGGATGGAAAGGATTGGACTCTTTACAGAATGTGGTAGAGATATTCGACCCTAATGGCAGTGTGGTATGGTTCCACTTCGTTAAAACTTTTATGCCCAGGATTGGGAAGAAGCACAAGAGCTTGGCGACTTGATTATAGGTACGATCAAGCTCATAAAAGTAGAAAATCCGTTGGAAAATGACAGTGTATTCAAGAAATCGATGGTAAAAGGATTTGAAGACCATCTTGTGCAAGAAAAGTATATGAAGAAGGCAACTGAAATAATAGAACAATTATCTAAGGATGAGTAAACTAAGGACATATTGGGATTCACGCTCTCTGTTTGGGAAGATTGTAATGGCAATAGCACTACCAATCTTTGCGATAGTAGCAGGAATAGAACATCTAATTGCAAGGATGACAAGAGCAACATATAACGAAGTTAATATCATTGTATATTATCTTGTCATCCCATTGTCATGGACATTAATGCTTGACTACATTACAAGAATGCCGTTTCTAACACCCCTGCTTACATCAGCATGGATCGTTTTTATCTGGAAAGACAAAATGAAATTCAGGAACCGATGTGACTGGGCTTTCAGAATATCTGTAGATTTCCTATTATGGTTCAAGAAGATTGGCTGGAACTATGTTATCAGTTCAGTTATTATCTGTGTAGTAATACCCATTCTTGTTTACATCGAACTAATTCATGCCATTTTCAACTTAAATTAAGGAAGCAATATGAAGAAAATTATCTATGCGGTTATCTTGATGGCATTGACATCATGCAATCAATTTAAGTCTAATAAGACCATCGCTGACAACGCCGCTTGCGACTCTATCATGGCAGAATCACATCAAACAAACAATGATACGATCGAACCATTACAGACTCAGGCTGAGATAAACGAGGCTTGTTATAACGAGTATGTTGCAAACGAAGATTCTGTTGAGAACGAATTCCAAAAGTTATTGGAAGCCTTTCCTCAATATCGGAAAGAGTTCCTAAAAGAGAAGGATGCATGGAAAAAATACCAGGAAGCGGTTCATGAGGTGTCAATATGTGAAAATCATGGTAGTTCTACCCCCATGTATGTTAGTGCAGTCCTCTCTCAGGGAACACAAATTCGAGGTGTGCCACAACACTACCTGTACCTTCATGCCCAAGGGAAAAACATTCCCTACAGTAAGACGATATTCAGTCCGAAAATGATAGCAGATGCTTACTCTGCCTACATAACGGCTGTGGGTAAAGACGAATATATAGAACAGAAAACAAAATATCAGGAATCTCTTCGTAAGGAACAAAAAAACTGGAATGAATTGTTGGAATGTAGAAAGAAGACTTCATTGTTATTAACTGATGACATAAAGAAAGTATATGACATAGGTACCAATCAAATGCTTCGAACGAAACTATACCAACTAAAGAACCAGAATCAAGACCTTGGAATGATAAGCGGAGAAGTCTTGAAATGCGCCTTGCCTGAAGATTGCTCCGACAAAGCTCTTATGGATTACCCAGGATTCGATATAATATGGGCTAAACACTGTGAGAATTTAGATTGGTACCCAAAGTTTGATTAATATAATTATGGCAAGACGACTAAAGAAACCATATAGGATGATACTGAAAACAACTGCCGTTATAGTAGCCTTTGTTGTTCTGAAATGGCTATGGGTGACCATTTCAACCATGGGACACGGAACGTTTGAAGGGGAAAAGACCGAGATATTGCGTAGGAGAAATTATCTTACGAATAAACTTTTGGTATCACCAGAGGGAGTGCTCAACGAAATGCCGGGAGGAATTGGTTCTCAGTTTCAGGGTGAATGGGCAATGTATTCCTGTTCCATGCTATCAGCAGCATTAGCGAATATCAGTATTCTATATCCAGACGAAAAAGAAAAGTCTGTTGAGCAGATTGACAAACTTATAGAAATAGTGATGTCACCAGAAGTACGGGAATATGATGCTGCAAGATGGGACGAAGACCCATTAGAAAGCTGGGATAGCGAAAAGAGCCACATGTCGTATTTGAGCATTCTTGCCTGGATGATTAGTAGTTATAAGACTGCTGGAGGAGATGACAAATATGATGATCTCTATTATAGGCTATGTTGTACATTGAATTGGAGAATGAAAGAAAGCCCTACCTTGAACCTGCAAACCTATCCGAATGAAGCTGTATATGTTCCAGATATGTTGGTGACTTTAGTCGCTTTGAGTAACTTCACATGGCAATGTGATAACCGATACCTGAACACTGTAAATGAATGGCTGAATAAGGCAAAGAAAGAATGGACGGACAAGGAAACTGGTATCTTGAAATCTTTCTTAGATTACAATGGCACGGAACTATCTGAACCGATAAAAGGCTCCTACACTGCCCTAATTTGCTATTACCTGACTTTCGTGGATAAAGACTTTGCGCATGAGCAGTATGAACTACTGAAGAAGCATTTTATGCAACGTAGTCCCTTTGCCGGAATTCGAGAATATTACGACCGCACATGTTGGTTAGGAATGGACATTGATTCAGGTCCAATCATTTTCAACCTTAGCCCTTCAGGAACGGCATTTGCGATTGGAGCTGCCACATACTTTGGCGATACTGATTTCAGAAATGGATTATTAAAGACTGGAGAGATTGCCGGTTCTACCGTTCGTGGATGGAACACTAACCACTATTTGTTAGCAAATATGGCATTAGTTGGAGAAGCTATCACTCTGGCAATGAGGACAAGTGTGCCCTGGCATAATGAAACAAATGAGAACAAATAAAGTATTAGTGAAAAATGAAAAAGTATATTAGATTAGTGTTATGGGGAACGGGTATTATCTTTTTGGTATGCCTAAGCACTCTTATTACCTGTAATCTGATAATAGTGAATAATGCCAAAGGGAAATCTTTTTACGAGATAGACAGCATCAATCCTACAGACTACGGTTTACTATTAGGTACAACTCCACAAACCAGGATAGGAAGAAGGACAAATTACTTCTTCAAGTATCGCATCGATGCGACAGAACAACTCTATAAAGCAGGGAAAATAAAACGCATCCTCATTAGTGGTGATGAGAACAGCCTTGACGGAGTAAATGAGGTTGAATGTATGAAAGATTCTCTCATTGCTCATGGAGTTGATGTCAATGACATCATCTTGGACGGAAAAGGTTTTAGAACACTTGATGCAGTGGTCAGGGCTATAAAGGTATATAATATTCACAGCTTTGTAGTTATATCACAAAGATTCCATAACGAAAGAGCTATTTATCTAACAGAACATCTTGGACATGAAGTACATGACATTCAAGGTTACAATGCCGCTGACCCCACATCAAAAATGGCACTTATGACATATGTCCGCGAATATTTTGCAAGGGTTAAAGTTTTTGTTGACATACTCACAGGCAATGAACCTGCAACTTACGAAAAAGGGGAATAGATACCAGGGCTATCTTTAAACAGCCTTTAGTTGCCAGCCTTATTATTCTCATATAGGTATAACCCAATCAGTCCAAGTGCTATGTTTTGGATGGATCGACTCTGCCTTGAAGCGTCTTCCCGATGGTCGGTTGGCTCAACGCCTCTCTCCTCGCCGACCTAAAAGCCATTGGACGCAACTGAATATGGATAGGTGTTTTGATCTTGAAGACAGAGGCTTGATGACTGAAGCCGGTAGACGAGCGTTTGAGAAGATAAAAGGTAAAAGCTGCGAGTAACCTAGAGCAATGGGAGCCTACATACTATCACGAACAGTTTGCACGAAGTGAAAGCTGACAGTTCGTTTCACTTATCCATGATTATTTTCTCTAAATGGATTTATCCCCATAACTTTGTACGGAATATTGCAGATAAAAAGATATTTTACATAACAATCTCATAAGAATAGACAATGAAAAGGATTATAATCATAGATGGCGGTCCGCGAAAGAACATGAACACCGCAGAATTGTTGCAGAGTTTTGCCGAAGGCGCAAATTCAGTAGGCAGTGACATTGAGGTTAAGACCGTACGACTGTATGACCTCAACTATAAAGGTTGTATGTCGTGCATGGCCTGCAAACTTAAAGGCAAGGTGTCGAACATATGCCTTTTCAAAGATGCGCTGACTCCCATCTTAGAGGAGATTGCTAAAGCTGATGGTCTTGTGCTCGGTTCTCCTATCTATTTCGGTTAGGTGACGGGGCTGATGCGTGCCTTCTTGGAGCGTTTAGCATTCCCATGGCTCTCGTACAACGACTATAGTCTGACAGCACCCAAGCGCATGCCCGTAGTGCTCGTAGAAACAATGAACGGGACGCCCGAGCGCAACAACAGCAACCATTTCGGCACAATGGAATGGTGCATCACATCAGCCCTCGGCGAGCCCGAACGCATCATTGGCCACAACACTTGCCAGGTAGCTAGATACGACAATTACGAGCTTGGGAGTTTCTCCGAGGCTGCAAAGCACGCATGGCGTGATGCCCATTGGGAAGAGAATTTGCAACGAGCATACGATGCCGGTCGCAAGATGGCGGAGCTATAATCAACATCAAATAATAAGTTTATTCCTCTAAAAAGCTTTAGACAAAAAGCGGGAATGCCGAAGGCTATGTATTCTCTAGCATTAAGCATGCGACTCCTTCTGTATATGAATTGTTGCCGAGACATTTAAAGGCGCTCGTTAATACATTTACACCATATTCATAATGAAGAATGTGGAATATTCTTAATATTTAACTTTAAAGCTAACATCTGACTACAATTCGCAAAACATTTCTGAACTCGTTCGGGCAGTGTTACGAATATCAACTTTTAGTATTTACCTAGCTTTGTTTCTATCACCATAACATTTTTTTTGAATTACGCAATAGTTACTAAAGCGCTGTGTATCAGAGCATTTTAGGGTTATGAAAAATATTTATAGCTTTGCGGCGTCGTTCTGACGAAGTGATATTCTATTTTTTAATCCTTTAATTTTTGTTGACTATGAGTAATTTTAAATCTTACTTCAAAGATTGTGTGTCTGTGTTCAAGAATGCGAGAGTGTATGCAAAGGCTTTGCCTGTTCTGGTGAAAGCGTTCTATCGCGGCAGGACTTCCAATGGAGTTTATGATATCTCGTTCACTAAGGTAGGAAAGAAATGGTACTGCGATGTGCCTGGGTTCCCAAAAGAATTGTTTGAACACACTCTTATGGTTGGTGGCGCTTCTAATTTCCTTGATTACTACTCTCGCGGAGAAAGCAAAATTGTTGCTACTATTAGAGCAACCACAGAAGAGGAAGAAAAATTCTTTTGCGGAAGCAGATTGCACAAGATTAGTTCTACATTAACAGGTGGCGCTTTCTATAAAGACCCAAGCGGAAATTTCAATGAAGAAATCTGGCTTTGCCCTGTTACCCTATTCTTGTTGGGTAAATATCCAGAGAGAATACTTATTTATAAAATCAACAAGAACTATTTGCATTGTCCAATATTTATTGAGTAATCGAGATTTTTTTCAAACTTGCGTAGTTTTTACACCGATAATTTTGCAGATTAAAATATTTTACATATCTTTGCGGTGTAAATTTTACACATGTTTAAAGAAAGGTGGTTAATGGATGAAATTATATTGATTAAATAAAGTGTTTATTATTTGAGTGTTTAATGTTATTATAGTTTAAAGTTTTGAATTATAGATTGACGGAGAATAAGAAAGTATTTAATGGTGAAACTTTTAAAACAAGGAGGCTATGTTACGTTTTATAAAAGATTTAAAAACTAGAATTAAATATTATTCTGAAGACTATGACCGTTATTACTATTGTGTTTACGATGAACAAGGTGTTGTGCTAACTCCTCCTTTTTATCATAAATTTTTATGGATGTTAAATTATGTAATTGCGGATACTATAGTATATTATTCAGATGAGGAATTTCCTAAAGCTTTATGGATTCCTGGTTTGGTCGCTTCTTTAATGGGGAAGCTAGATAAAATTTTTAAGTTCAACTGTAAAATTTACGGACGTGTTTTAATAGATTAAAATATGATAGTAATTAAAAATAAAAAATGCTCAATTGCAAACATTAAGAAGGAATATCCTGATGCGATTATTATTGATGTGACAAGTAAAGCAACTGATGATTTCGTTAAGTTGAGCCCTTTTTATCCAGTAGGTGGAATACCTGTTCCGGGTAAAGAGGGAATGACTTCGATGTCAGTTGAAGGTATTTGGCAAGGATTGAAAATGTTTCATGGAGAAGGAACAGATTCAAGCTGCTTTAGAAATAAGACTATGAAAGGCTTGAAAAGAACTTGTCGTACTCACGGACAATGTTTGGGACACTCCTATAATGGTCAAGTCTTGGGATATATTGAAGCTCGCAAGCTGATTTATGTACCAAGTTATAAATGGATGCTTGAAAACAAATGTGCTGATTTGGTAAAGAAAATCAAGGTTATGAGCCAGACTAAAACCGTAGTCCTGCTTGATTATGATACCAATGAAGATATTGAAAATCCAAGCAAGCCATTATCTCATGCATCATTAATTAAGAATTATATTTTAGGAAATTTATAATGGAAGAAAACAAATATTGTTATAAGTACCCTCACCCTGCCGTTACCACCGATTGTGTGATATTCGGTTTCAATGGTGAAAGGCTGCAGGTGCTTCTCATAGAGAGAGGCATCGAGCCTTACAAAGGTAAATGGGCTTTGCCTGGCGGATTCTTGAAAATGGACGAATCGGCCGAAGAATGCGCTCGCCGAGAACTAAAAGAAGAAACAGGACTTGAAGGCGCTTACATGGAACAGTTCCACACCTTCAGTTCTCCAGAACGGGACCCCCGAGAACGCGTCGTTACTATTGGTTATTTTGCATTGATTAGACAACAGGAGGTTAAGGGCGGCGACGACGCAGCCGCAGCTAAATGGTTTCCGCTTGATGAAACTCCAGCATTGGCTTTCGATCACGATTTTATCTTGAGAAAAGCTACTCAACGGCTTCGCGAACAACTTCACTTCCAACCAATAGGATTTGAATTGCTACCCGAAAAATTCACACTGAAAGAGTTACAATCGCTCTATGAAGCGATACTAGGCATTCATTTCGACCGTCGCAACTTCGCTAAGAAAATGTTTCATCTAGAAATTCTCACCGACATTGAAGAGACTGTGTGGCCAACCCCAAAACGCGAAGCCAAACTCTATAAATTCAATGCCAAGAAATACGAAGAATTAAAGTTTAAAGGTTTTAAATTAGAATTTTAATATCATGAAAGTAACGATCAATGTTTTCAAGTTTGAAACCATTAACGGTAAGAAAGTAGGAAAATCGTTTTCATTCTCTTTTGATGCCAAACAAATGGCTAAACATAAAACAGAAGCTACCGTAAAGAAAAAGGTAGAAGAATACATTGCCAAAAGCGGTGTCTTCAAAAAGGATGAGTTGAAAGAACTGAAATATGACATGAAAGATTTCTTGCAGGAATGGAAGAAACAGAAGCTAATTGTTGAAGTAGAACTATTAAAAGAATTGGAAACCTCAACAAACAATAAAGATAGCAGAATAACACCAGAACGCATTTCTCGTCTTGGGAAAAATGAAATATTCGTTTTCGGTTCAAATGCTAAAGGCTTGCATCATGGTGGAGCTGCAAAAATAGCGGTTGAATCTTTTGGTGCCATTATGGGGCAAGGACATGGATTGCAAGGTAAAAGCTATGCTATCAACTCTATGAGTGGAATATCAGATATGATGGAAGACATCAAATTGTTCTGTGAATACGCAAAGTCTCATTCTGAGAAACATTTCTTCGTTACACCTATTGGCTGTGGTATAGCGGGTTATCGGGCAGAAGAAATCGCACCTCTCTTTAAGGATTGTAAGGAATTGGAGAATGTATCACTTCCAGCATCATTCTGGAAAGTTTTGGGATTTCCAAAAGCTGAAAACAAAAAATTCAATCTAGACAGATTTATTGAAGCACAAGCCCAATCATACGAGATTGCATTAAATGAAATCAAAAACGGAAGAAAGCTAAGTCATTGGATATGGTACATCTTCCCTCAACAGAAAGGATTAGGGCATAGCCACAATTCAGAGTTCTACGGATTGGAAGGTATAGAAGAAGCGGCAGCTTATTGGGCACATCCTATATTGAGTGCACGACTACGAGAAATCTGTGAAGCACTCCTTACTCATAAAGGTAAACGGGAAATTGATTTCATAATGGGTAGCCGTGTTGATGTTATGAAACTTCAAACCTGCATGAACTTATTCAACAAGGTTGCTCCGAATGATATATTCAAAGAAGTATTGGAGACATTTTTTTAATAATTATATGGCTGCATTTACATCTTGGACAAACAGATATATACAATAAGGAATTTTCTGATTTTAATAACACCGTAATGACAAATACAAAGATCCCGGGCTTAAGCTTCTCATTGAAGCGAGCCTTAGGTATTACCCGTTTAAAACGGTCATTTACAAAGGCAACAGGCATTCCCACAACAAAAGGTGGCATCGAAAGGAAAATAGGCAGTAGCATTATAGATTTTCTGTTCAGGAGAAAAAAATAACTTATGCTATACCATAGCAACACGATGTTTTTTCGTACCTTTGCCGATAGAATTAATATTGTTTCATTTAAACGACATCAACGACCATGTTACATGAGATTACTGGAAAAATTATCCGCATTCTAGAAACGAAAAGCGGTGTTGCTAAAGCTTCGGGCAACAGCTGGACAGTTCAAAGCTATGTTCTGGAAACCATTGAACAGTACCCTAAGAGAATTTGTTTTGAGGTTTTCGGTGAGGACAAAATCAAAGAATTCAATCTCAATATAAACGAGATTGTCAATATCACCTTTGACATTGATGCCCGGGAATATAACGGCAAGTGGTACAACTCTATCCGCGCCAGAGCGATAAAGAGGGAACCAGCCAAAAGCAACGAAGAAAACCCGCAAGATTTGCCTGCCGACTTCTTCGGACAAGAAGACAATGTATTTCCGTTCTAAACTATATTTTTATGACCGATTATAAAGAGGAATTCATCAATCTATTGATGAGTACAAGAAGAGAAGGCATTGAGTATGTAATTGAGGACCTTGAAGAACTAGGATTCTTCACAGCCCCAGCCTCAACCAACTTTCACTCCAACAACGAGCAAGGACTGCTAGAACATTCTTTGAAGGTGTGCAAAGTAGGGTTAATGCTCAGAGAACAAATGATTTTAATGAACAAAGACCTTGAGAATCAACTGCCCCTTGATAGCGTAATCATAAGCACCCTGCTGCACGATGTATGCAAATCAAACATATACAAGCCTGCCGTAAAAAAGCGCAAGAACAAATACGGCGTGTGGGAAGAGTATAAAGGTTACGATGTTGACTACTCAAAATTTCCTCTGGGGCATGGAGAAAAGTCGGTTATCATGCTTCTTCGAATGGGACTAGACCTTAGCGACGAGGAAATTATGGCTATAAGGTGGCACATGACAGCATGGGACCTAGCCTTCCAAAGCCCAGAAATGAGAGCTAACATCAACACAGCTAGAGAAAAGACTCCGTTATGCTGCCTTGTGCAAACAGCCGATTCTTTAGCGACCAACATGCTGGAACAAAAACCCGTATTATAATATCATTCCCTATGATATCCTAAAAAAAGGAGGGCGTGTCAAAAATATTTTTGGCACGCCCTCTTTAGCTTTATATGAATGTACAGTCGGCCTTGCTTCTTGTTGGCAACTGCCATTTTTACAGTCTTCTTGCTCTACTCTTTTATATAAGCCTTATAGATTGCATTAGCAAGGCTTTTCAAGAAGCTCTTGCCCTCAACCGATGTGTAGCCGTTGGTCATTGCCACAATGCCCCAACCGTCGGCAGGGCTCCATATCATAATGCTATTAAGTCCGTAAGCTCCACCTGTGTGCCCTACTGGATAGCGGCCTGGAACATTGTACTTCTCATCGTCTATATAGTTAAGGAATTCGTTCAGGCATAGTCCGTACTGGTCCTCTTCACTGTTTTCCACTCTCCACACTGGAGTTTGCATTGCTTTTGCACTTTCTTCCGAAATCAAGCGTACACCCTTGTATTCCCCGTAGTTCATGTGCATCATCATATACACAGCAAGGTCTTGAGCCGAAATTTTCACTCCGCCTGTAGGAGAAAAGATAGGTGCCGAGTAGCCATGCACATAGTTTGCCATTTTATCGGTCGTACTTCTATAAGCTCCTAGCGACTCCACATATTTACCGTCACGCCAGTTATATATGCGTGCGAACTTGCTGTTATCCAGCGAATCCACATTATGACCGCCATAAAGTCCCAATTTCTTAATCACATTCTCTCTCACATAATTGTCAAATCTCACTCCCGACACTTTCTCGAGAATCGTTCCTGCAAGATTGAGCCCCATGTTTGAATAATTATAGCCTTCTCCTGGCTTATATTCAAAATAGGACTCCACACAATCGCCGTATACAGCAGGATTCAAGTGGTCAAGCGTGAAATAGTCTTCCTTATCCCTAATGCTAGCAGTGTGAGACAGCACCATTCGCAATGTGATAGGCACATCGGGGTGATGAGGATTCCTTATCTTGAAACCTATAAGGTCACTCACATCGTCATTCAGCGAAATCACGCCCTTATCCACAAGCTGAAGCAGCGATGTTGCCGTAAACGACTTTGAGATAGAAGCTATTCTCATCAAGTCATCTTTTTCAAGCGGAGTCTTAGCGTTCCAGTCCTTGTAGCCAAAAGTCTCGTTATACACTATCTTTCCGTCTTTAACAACTACTGCCGAAATCCCCACAGCATTAAACTCGTCCATCACGCCTTTAATCGCATCACTTGTGCGTTGCTCGCGCGAAAGCGAAGGAATTCCAGCCGACGACAGTACTATCATGGCAACAATTGCCAAAAAGAATCTTGTAATACGCATACTCTGATTTTTTTAAATTCTTAATATGGTTTCATTTCTATTTAATTCCGAGTTTTGCTCTGATCGCTTTAGGAATAGAGTTCTTGTGAACAAGAATTGAAATCGTTTTAGCTTTCACATATTCCTCCGACATGTAGTGGTAGCCTGTACCATTGCGGTCAAGTCCCCAAGAGTTCTTTGTCTTGTAGTATTTCACTCCGTCCTGGTCTTTAGCAATACCGGTAATATGCTCTAGATGGTCATCAACTGTTACAAATGTTTCAAATCCAGTCTGTCGGCTTTCTTGAGTCACAGGCACTTCTTTCGCTTTAGCCTTAAGCGTCTTTTGACTGCGCAAGTCCTCGGTTGTGTTTACTGATATTTGGTGCTTGAAAGCATATCCTGGCTCGCTGATGTCACCGTCCCAAGCAACCGTATAACCCGTATTGATAGCGTTGTCTATCACTTGCATGAATTCGTCAAGCGGAAGGTTGTACATCAAAGCATGATCCCAGTTGTCGGGAATCTCCACCATTATTTTTTCATAGAAAGGATGATGAGAGAAACTTGTCAATTCCACATAATCGTCGGCATTAAGTCCCAGACTTTTTGCAAAACTTTCTGCCGTGTATTCTTTTCCTTTATAAGTGAAAGTTTCGGGCAATTTGCCTAGATAAGCATCAAGCACGCCGTCAACAATTTCGGCAGGCAAAGGCTTCTTCATGTCAACAGCAGTCTTGTTGATAGAAATCACCCACGCATTCAAGTCGTCATGATTATGATTTACCGAGTCGTAGTTTATGCCACGATAAGCCTCTTCGGGCATCAATCCCTTGTTTTTCATAACCCAAGTGTACATGTGAGCGATGCTGCCGGCATATACATTTCCGCGGCCACGGCGCAATATATTGTCTTTAATGCGACGCACATAGTTGTGGCGCACGATAAACATTTCCGATAGGTCATGCTCTCCTTTACCTGTGCGCAACAGTTCCGATTCAATGAACGAAGTCATTGCAAAGCACCAGCAAGTACCTGTTTTATGCTGGTTCTTCACGGCAGTAGCATGATGTTCCTTTTCTACCGTAAACTCATACTTATATTCCGGCTCGTTCTTAACCGTATCGGTTTGCGAGAATGCTGGCAACGCTACAAGCGACATAGCAGCAAGTAATAACGATTTCTTGTTCATATTCTAATGTTATTTTTAAGTTTCTTCATCAATGGCATAGTCTCAACCACAAAGATACAGCATTTTCGGAATATTTTTCATTAGCAGCCGCACTGATGTTCTACAAAAAGCATATCCAGAAAATTAAAACTAAACTATTTCTATTCGCTTAAAAGTTTTTATCCGTTAACAAGCCCTACCTTCGTTAAGGCTCAACTAACTTAAATAATAATCCTTTATATATGTCCAAACAATATCCCCTTGCTCCCTTCTCGCAACCTTACTAAGATTATCAAGCTGATGTTCATTTATGTAATGTAGAATATTTGCCATTGCCTCAAAGCAATGAGGGTCAACATACTCACGATATACAGGTATTATCTCTGGCACAATAGTCTCATAAGTTCGTACAAGTCCCAGTAATGTTGAAATATTTCCAAAATCAGCTTTTGTATGTTTCGACAAATTCATAATGAGAGACTTAGTCTCAGAAATTATCCATTTTCTATAATTGTTACAAATCACACATATTTCCTTTAGAACTCTTTCCCAACTGATGTCTTCTCCACGTTTTAAAATCGTCACTGGGGTCCTACCTATATTATTTCCTGCACCATATTGCAAGAACGCGATTTGATGCTTATTAAAATGATATAATCTAGAAGCTTTCCTACATGCCATTGAAAGAGGAAGAAGTCTCACTCCATTTACAGTTATTCTTACACTTATATATTCACGTTTAGGACTTGACGGATAAAAATTCGTACTTATGTTTATTTCTATATCTCCTTTCTTTATAGGTTGATTTACTCCATTTCTATAACCGATTCGTTCCTCTCTCTCATAAGACTCAAAAACTGTTTCACAAGATTCAGTCTTATGCATAGTAAAAACTTCTTTTGCGTTATCGTAATACAGGTTCATAATACTCTTTTTTTATTGTTTTATGATCTATTTAAGCTTGTCTATTTTCAGTATCTTAATGAAATATACTTTCACAATCTGCACTATTCCGTCCCTAATGGTCTTTTATGCTATCACGAGAGAAAGTTTCTTATTTTTTAGAGAATGCTGGCAACGCTACAAGCGACATAGCAGCAAGTAATAACGATTTCTTGTTCATATTCTAATGTTATTTTTAAGTTTCTTCATCAATGGCATAGTCACAACCACAAAGATACAGCATTTTCGGAATATTTTTCATCATCAGCCGCACTAAAACTTCTATAATATGCAAGTTAAAAAAAGCCACATACCCAAACGCCATACTGCAGAATTCAATCACTTCTTCTGCCTGTAACAAACCGTTTTAGCATGAACACAAGAAAATATGGGAAGGTATAGAACTTACCATTAAAGCCAATGTTCTTGTACCCCAATTTTATTCCATATTTCACATTTTCCGTTTATTTTTCGAGCTAAATTTCACATTTTCCCCATTTTTCATCATCATAACAGGCAGAAATAATCACTTGAAAAACTGCTTAAAATTGTAATTTACTTCGGGTATGCGTATTTTTGCAAAAAAATCAACCCCCTTTATGGAGGTTAACGATACAGGACAAAATCATTATGAAAAATTCTACACAACAAAGTATATTCCAACGGCCTTTATGGGTCGTCATGTTCGCCCTCACAGCAGCTATTGCTTGGGGGTGGGCCTATCCGCTCATAAAGTTAGGTTTTCAGGAATTAGGCATAACTGCCGACATGACTGGGAGCAAAATGCTTTTTGCGGGGATACGGTTTACAATATCGGGACTCATTGTCCTAGCCATTGCAAAAGCTACTCGACGAAGTTTCAGCATAGCCAGCGCAGGCTCATGGGCATATATACTCACCTTTGCCCTGTTCAACACCACCATTCACTATGCCTGTTTCTATATAGGCCTGTCCCATAGCGAAGGGTCTAGGGCTGCAATCCTTAATTCGCTAGGCGTTTTTATGCTTGTACTTCTGGCCTGCATGTTCTTCAAAAGCGACAAATTGACCACACGCAAAATTGTGGGGTGCGCAATTGGCTTCACCGGCATTCTGGCCCTGAACTTGGGCAGCGGCAATAGCGGACAGTTCTCTTTGCTAGGAGATGGCATGATAATCCTCAATGCACTTTGCTCCGCCATAGCTGGCCTTATGACTAGAGGCTTGAGCAAAAGAATGGATATATTTGCAGGAACAGGATACAGTCTTGCCATAGGCGGCATTCTGCTCATTCTGCCAGGTATTCTTATAGGCGGTACTTTGCCTGCTGTCACTTTAACAGGAATCATTTACCTGATTCTGCTCATTGCCATTTCGGCTCTAGGGTTCACACTTTACAACAAGTTGCTGAGCTGCAATCCAGTGGGAAAGGTTGCTATATTCAATTCGCTAATCCCAGCAGTAGGCGCCATCACATCATGCATTTGCCTCAACGAGCCTTTCTACTGGAAATATGTCATGGCAACAATCCTGGCAACAACGGGTATTTACATCATAAACAAAGGCAAACGATAAATGCAAGCAATATGGAATCAACACAACTGAACGCCACACTCCAGCCGCAATTGGTATGCGAGATAAAAGCCTTGTATGAAGAGGCTTTCCCGCCAGAAGAACGAATCGGCTGGGACGACCTTATGATGCTCACCAAACTCATGCCCATATCCATTACTGCCTACCACAGCAATAACCTATTCATTGGTTTCACCATATTCAACGAGCGTGATGATTTCAATTGGTTCTGGTACTTTGCCGTGAAAAAGGAACTGAGGGGGCATGGATATGGCCAGAAGATTCTCTCTCAAATGATTGCCCTCCACAACGACAAACCAATGATTATCGATGCCGAATCCCCTTTCCAGGAAAGCTACAATTCGGAGCAGCGGCAACGAAGATACAATTTCTATCTGAGAAACGGATTCATAGACACACAAGTGGGGCGCACCTTCGAAGGCATAACCTACACCATTCTGCTTAATGGCAATGCCGATTTTACCATAGACGATTACAATCGCATTCTAGATGACTTGCGAAGCCACTGGATGTCAATGCCACAGCCTGAAAAATAGCCCTAATTTAAAGCATTTGCATGCTTAAACCTGCAAATTTCTTTATTTATACTGGTTTTTATTGCTTTTTGGGCCATTTTCTGACATTTTAATGTTATATTTGCGTTTTTAAGTGACTTAACATGAAAGTAACTATTTTGCAACGAGATATTATATGGGCCGACCCATCAAAAAATATCCAAAGAGCCAATGAAGCGATTGACAATAATCCTGGCTCCGACATCTATGTTCTGCCCGAAATGTTCTCAACAGGTTTCTGCACCAATCCAGAAGGTATAGCTGAATCCAACAACAGCGACTCTCTGAAGTGGATGAAGCAGAAAGCGGCTGAAATAAATGCAGCAATAGCAGGCAGTGTTGCCATAAACGAGAGCAACTGCTACTATAACAGATTCTATTTTGTGAAACCTGATGGCGAGGTAACTCAATATGACAAGAAGCACCTGTTTACCTACGGAGGCGAGCATCTTCGTTTCACAGCGGGGAAAAATCGTGTTATTACCGAATTCCGAGGGGTGCGCATCTTGCTGGAAATTTGCTACGACTTGAGATTCCCTAAATGGTCTAGGAACAACGGTGACTATGACATGATAATCTATGTTGCAAGCTGGCCTACTCCTAGAGTTGACGCATGGAGTGCACTGCTTGTGGCTCGCGCCATAGAGAACCAGTGCTATGTGGCTGGCGTAAACCGCGTGGGCACCGACCCTTCTTGCCAATACTGTGGAGGGAGTGTTGTCATCGATCCTTACGGCAAGACGATTGCAGCATGCGCCAAAGGTGAAGAATGCGAGGCTTCGGCTATCATTGACATGGAAGCTCTTGAGGCATTCCGAAAGAAGTTCCCTGTGCTGAATGATGCCGACTGACAAAATTTAGAAAATATCTAATAACACAACTATAAATTATGACTGACATTAGACTCCTATTAGGCGATGAAGCGATAGCTCTGGGTGCTATAGATGCCGGAATAAGCGGCGTTTATGCCTATCCAGGCACTCCTTCCACCGAAATCACTGAGTTCATTCAAGCTAATGCACCTGAAGTGAGAAGCCGCTGGTGCACCAACGAAAAAACTGCTATGGAAGCTGCTTTAGGCATGTCCTACGCAGGCAAACGCGCACTAGTTTGCATGAAGCATGTGGGTATGAATGTTGCAGCCGACGCTTTCGTAAACTCTGCTATCACTGGAGTGAACGGCGGACTTGTTGTACTTGCAGCCGACGACCCTTCCATGCACTCTTCTCAGAATGAGCAGGATTCCCGATTCTACGGAAAATTTGCAATGATTCCTATACTTGAACCATCAAGTCAACAAGAAGCTTACGACATGATGGCTTACGCCTTTTCTCTTTCGGAAGCCCTTAAGCTTCCTGTATTAATGAGAGTTGTTACTCGACTAGCTCACTCCCGCGCTGGAGTAAAAGCTGCTGCTAAGGCTCAACAGAATGCTTTGAATCCCGACAATGAGCGCACGCACTGGGTATTGCTTCCGGGCAATGCTCGACGCCAATATGCTTCTTTGGTTGCCAAGCAACCGCAATTGGAAGAATCTTCGGTTTCATCTCCATTCAACGCTCTCAAAGCTAGCGAGAACAAGGCTCCTCTAGGAATTGTTGCTTGCGGTATTGCCTATAATTATGCGATGGAGAACAACCCTTCTCAACTTGGCATTCCTGTACTCAAGATTTCTCAGTACCCTATTCCGCAAGTATCTATACGAGAATTTGCCGAGAAGTGCGACTCTATTCTTGTTGCCGAAGATGGTCAGCCTCTTGCCGAAGAACAGTTGAAATCCATTCTAGGCGCAAACTACAATCTTAAAGGCCGACTTACAGGTGACCTTCCTCGCATGGGCGAACTCACACCCGACTACGTGGGCGAAGCTCTTGGAATAAAGGTAAAACAGGCTCATGCCGCAGCACAGAATGTTATGCCACGCCCGCCTGCATTGTGTCAAGGTTGCGGTCACCGCGATGTATATGACGCTCTAAACAAAGTAGCTGCCGAATATGCCGATGCACGCATCTTTGGCGACATCGGGTGCTATACGCTAGGAGCATTGCCTCCTTTCCGCGCTATTGACAGCTGTGTGGACATGGGAGCCTCTATCACTATGGCTAAAGGCGCTGCCGATGCAGGCGTTTTCCCTGCTATTGCAGTCATTGGAGACTCCACATTCACGCATTCAGGAATGACAGGACTTCTTGACGCAATCAACGACAAGTCAAATATCACTGTTATGATTTCCGACAATCTTACCACAGCAATGACCGGTGGACAGGATTCGGCCGGAACAAACAAATTTGAAGCTATTTGCCTAGGTCTAGGCGTAGAGCCTGAACATGTGCGAGTAGTAGTTCCATTGCCTAAGAACATGGAAGAAATCACTCGCATAATCCGTGAAGAAATTGAATACAACGGCGTATCGGTAATCATTCCTCGCAGAGAATGCATTCAAACCCTTAACCGTAAACTTCGTAAAAAAAGAGCTCAAGAACAATGAAAAAAGATATCATACTAGCAGGCGTGGGAGGTCAAGGCATTCTCACCATAGCCACCATCATAGGCGATGCGGCTGCCAATGCAGACATAAGTCTGAAACAAGCCGAAGTTCACGGAATGAGCCAAAGAGGCGGTGATGTACAGTCCAACTTGCGTCTATCTACCGAGACTATTTATTCCGACCTCATAAAGCAGGGCGAAGCCGACCTTATCATTTCTATGGAACCAATGGAAGCTTTGCGCTATGTACCATTCCTAAGCGAACAGGGATGGGTGGTGACTTCTTCTCACCCGTTCAAGAATATTCCTAATTATCCAGATGACGAGGCTTTGATGAACGAGCTTAATAGCCTACCTAACATCAAGTCACTTCCTATTGAAGATGTTGCAAAGGATAACAATATTCCAAAGTGCGCCAACATTGTTCTGCTCGGCATGGCTGCCAAGCACCTTGAAATAATTTCTTCAGAGCAATTGCGTGAAAGCATTGCGAGAGTATTCGCGGCTAAAGGAGAAAATGTTGTAAACATGAATCTGATGGCTTTTGACGCTGGACTTAATGCCGTTAAATAACACTTGTAGCAATGAAGATTTTTAGCGAAGAACTTGTAGAACAGGCGGTAAAAGAGCTGAATATCGCCGACCTCTCAAGAGCGACTATCGGAGAAGTGCTGCTAGTTGCGCAATATCTTGAAAAAGAAACAGGCATTCCTTTCATACGCATGGACCAGGGATCACCAGGATTACCAGTAAACAAGATTGGCGTTGAAGCCGAAAAAGCTGCACTCGACCGCGGCGTAGGTTCTCAATATCCTGCTGCTGCAGGCGTGCCTGAACTTAAACAGGAAGCATCACGATTTGTGAAAGCATTCCTTAATATTGACATCTCTGCTAGAGCTTGCGTTCCTACTGTGGGAAGCGTAGCAGGTTCCTATGGATCTTTCATAGCCTGCACACAACGCACGCCTGGCAAAAATAAGGTATTGTTTATCGATCCGGGATTTCCTATTCAAAAGTCACAATTACGCGTGATAGGTGCCGACTGGGTGGAATTTGACATCTATGATTATCGAGGCAAGGCGTTGCGTGACAAGCTGGAAAGTATGCTAGCCTGTGGCGACATTGCCGCTATAGTTTATTCTAATCCTAACAACCCTGCTTGGATTTGTCTGGAAGAAGAGGAACTCGCAATTATCGGTGAACTAGCGACCAAGCACGATGTGATAGTGCTTGAAGACTTAGCCTACTTCTGCATGGACTTCCGCAAGGATTTAGGTCATCCTTTTGAGCCACCTTATCCGCCTACGGTAGCTCGTTATACCGACAACTATATACTGATGCTCTCGTCGTCAAAGATTTTCAGCTATGCAGGACAACGCATGGCTCTAACATGCATAAGCGACAAGCTGTTTGACCGGCATTTCCCTGCTTTGGCCGAACGATATAAAGACTCAGGCGTTTTCGGACAAACTCTCATCGCATCTATACTGTACATGATTACATCGGGCTGTACCGCCTCTACACAATATGCCTATGCCGAAATGCTAAGGCTTTCTACCGAAGGAAAAATAAACTTTGTGGAAGACACTCGCGAATATGCCCGCCGTGCCGAAAAAATGAAGAAGATTTTTACCGACAACGGCTTCCATATTGTATATGACTATGATGCAACCCAACCGGTAGGCGATGGTTTCTTCTTCACTATAGGATATGGAAACATGACTGGTGGTGAACTGCTGAAAGAGTTGCTGTACTACGGTGTGAGCAGCATTTCTCTAGGCACCACAGGAAGCGAGCAGAATGGTGTGAGAGCTTGCACATCTCGCATGCGGGACGACTTGTACGACACCATGCAGGAACGAATGAAAGCATTCAATGAAGATCACTCTATATAAAATTAATTTACCATGATTTGGAATCCGAATAAAGAATGTATGAGTCGCGACGAAATGCACTCATTACAAAGCAAAAGACTAAACAAACTGGTTACTTATGTTTATCATAATGTACCTTTCTATAGAAACAAAATGCAGGAGATGGATATCACTCCAGAAGATATCCAGAGCATTGACGACATTGTAAAACTTCCTTTTACTACTAAACAAGACCTGCGTGACAACTATCCTTACGGACTTCAAGCGGCGCCTCCTTCTGAAATAGTGAGAGTACACGCTTCATCGGGAACCACTGGTAACCCTACAATTGTTGGATATACTCGCAAGGACTTGGCTGTGTGGTCGGAAGTCATGGCTAGAGCTTTGACGGCCTACGGAATAACACGCGACGACACATTCTCGGTGAGCTACGGATACGGACTTTTTACAGGTGGTCTAGGCGCACACTACGGCGTTGAAAACCTTGGAGCTACTGTTATCCCAACATCTACAGGTAACACAGAAAAGCACATAAGACTTATACGCGACCTCAAGATTACCGGTATTGCCTGCACTCCTTCATATGCGCTTTATCTTGCTGAGACTCTGGAGAAAATGGGACTTTCAAAGAACGACATAAGTCTTAAGGTGGGAGCATTCGGTGCAGAACCTTGGACCGAAAGCATGCGAAAGGAAATAGAAGACCGCCTAGGACTAAAAGGATTCAACCTATACGGACTAAGTGAAATAATGGGGCCTGGTGTATCCTACGAATGCAGCGAGCAGAACGGCTCACACATTTGCGAGGATCATTTTTACCCAGAAATTATCAACCCAGAGACCCTAGAGCAACTGCCTGTGGGCGAACATGGAGAACTTGTATTCACCACCCTTACCAAGGAAGGAATGCCTTTGCTACGCTACCGCACTAAGGACCTTTGCTCTCTTATTCCTGGCACTTGTGCTTGCGGACGCACTGCCATAAGAATGGGCCGCATTGTGGGACGAAGCGATGATATGCTTATCATTAGAGGTATCAATGTATTCCCGTCACAAGTCGAAAGTGTGATTCTGGAAATGCCTGAATTCGAGCCTCAATACATGCTTATAGTAGACCGCATCAACAATCTTGATACACTTCAAGTTCAAGTTGAAGTGAGAAAGGACTTCTTCAGCGATGACATAGGACGCATGCTTGCTCTCAAGAAGCGTCTAAGCGACAAACTGAAGAGCGTGCTTTCTATCAGTGCAGAGGTGAAGCTGATGGAGCCTAACAGCATTGAAAGAAGCCAAGGAAAAAGCAAACATGTGATAGACAAACGAATTCTCTAATCCCTTTAAAGCACTAAATATGTCAATTAAACAATTATCCATTTTCCTGGAAAACAAAACAGGAAGAATAAATGAGGTTACCAAGATTCTTGGAAAGAATGGAATAAACATGCACGCATTCAGCATGGCAGAGACTACCGATTTCGGTATATTGCGACTTATCGTAACCGAAGTTGAGAAAGCTGTTGAAGTTCTTCGTAACGCCAATTTTGCAGTAATGCTCACCGATGTAGTGTGCATAAGCTGCCCTAATGTCGCAGGTTCTCTATCGGAGATTCTTGAAAGACTTGCAGAAAACGATATTTTCATTGAATACATGTATGCTTTTGCCGAAGGCGACAATGCAAATGTGGTTATCCGACCCAATAACATTCAAAAGTGTCTTGAAATTCTCGGAAGCTGCAACTGCAGCATAAAGATAGACTGATAAAAGAAATGGGGCGTTACTGCCCCATTTTTATTTAATATCATTTACTTTCAGTTTATCGGCGCATTCATAGCCTTCGTTATATAGTCGCAGAAGTTTATTGACATCACGCTCCATTCGATCTACCTCAATCGGTTTTTCGGGGCGAAGGACTATCAGCTCTCCTTTGGCTTCCAGTTCTTCTACCAATGCCAGCTGTTCATTATAAAGACGGTTGCGGTTTCTTATCGCTTCCTTCAATTGCGGATATTTGCGATAGAACAATGGCGGAATAAATGCAGGCTTGTCACTTTTGCGGTAGCCATGGTTTCTTGTAAGCACTACCACATTATTGTCATATCCTAATTCTCTGGCACGAAGCAGGGGTATAGAATCGGCAATGCCTCCGTCAAGCATAGGCACTCCGTCAACATAGGAGATCGGGCACACAAACGGCAAACTGCTAGAAGCTCTCACAATGTCAATAATTCGAGCAGGATCATTCTTCTCCTCGTAATAACACGGTTTGCCAGTTCGGCAATCGGTAGTCACCATCTCGTAGCGTGCAGAACTTTTTGCATAAGCCTCATAGTCATAAGGGATTATCTTATTAGGAAAGGTATCAAACAGTAAGTCAAAATCCATTATATTGCCTTTTTTCAACAGATGCTTGAAACCTATATAACGGTACTTATCAAGCAAGTCTATATTGCTATACTTGGCACGACCTCGTTGGCCCGACATATACGACAGCCCGTTACAAGCCCCTGCGCTCACACCTATTGTATATGGGAACTTTATCCCCCTATGCATAAAGTTGTCAAGCACACCGCATGTAAAGACTCCTCGCATGCCACCGCCCTCCAGGATAAGTCCTGATTTTTCGGTTATATTCAGTTCTTTGTCCGTCATTCTGCTGTTTTCAACTGCTTTCCTGCACTGAATGCCTTGGCAACCTTTTCTCCTATTGACAGATAGTCATGGTTCACAGGATCATAGATAATAGGTTGCAATTTGAAGGCATCAATATTTCCGTCTTCGGTAAGGATTGATTCATCGGCCGACACATTAACGATTCTGCCCACCATATAGCAAGATTCTTCGTCGTAGGATACCAGCTCACATTCCAGCGTCATGGGAAGCTGTTCTATAATGGGAGCATTCACATGCTTAGACTTAACTGTACTAAATCCTGCTTTTGCTAGCTTATCACTCTCCTTATTGCCCGACACTATGCCAACATAATCGCACGCAACAACACTATCCTTTGTTGCGACACTTACAGTAAAGGCTTTAGCCGACAGAATATTCTTTGTAGTCTTATGTCCTTCTGAAAGACATATTCCTACCATATTGTCGGTATAAATTCCACCCCACGCTGCATTCATCGCATTTGCGACTCCGTTTTCATCATACGCTGCCACTATAAGCACAGGCATGGGATACAGCCAGGTTCTAACTCCAAAATCCTTTCTCACGGTAAATTCTTTTATTAATTTTAATGAAACTCAGCAAAGTGTACTTGTACTTATGTAAAATACACCCACCGCAAAGATAACGACGAATCATCGTCAATTCTATAACTGCGCGCGTTTTTTATTCAAAAAAATGATAGGAAACAATGTGCTCGCGGTTCGTTCTGGCACTACGCAGCTTGTTTTGCTCTCAAAAAGTGCAATCGCATACATTACCAATTGCAGTTCTCTTCTATTTGAAATTCTTGCTCCCATACCGAATTCCATTTTAAAATTTTTCTTAACAACACAACAATAATTGTTATAGCCAGGTTCATAGGTTACACAAAAATTTTATGCGTGCACAAAAACAAAGCGGAGACACACATTTCTGCATGACTCCGCTCACATTTTATTATTTATTCAATTATAAGCTTTCGCCGAAATCTTCACGGAACTTATCAGCAAGTTTATATTGCCAGTCTCCTATTGCTTCAAGCTTACCAGAGAAGAAACGCAATACTTGAGGTTCTTCTTTCCACTTCAAACCACCAATCAAATGACGGTTGTCATACAACCACTTCACGCGGTCTGCACAATACTTGATTTGAGAAAGAGTGAACACACGGCGAGGACAAGCCAAGCGTAGCAATTCAAGTTCAGCATAATTTTCTGTACCGTCTTCATTGCGTTGCTCTGAGATTGAACCACGCTCCATACCACGGATACCGCCAGCAATATACAACGCAGCAGCTAGAGCTCCGGCAGGATATTGATCGTGTGGCATATCTGGCAAGAAAGCAGAAGCATTGATGTGAGCACCAAGACCACCTGCAGGCTTAACCATAGGCACACCGTAGTCATCAAGTTCCTTAACTAGATATTCAATGAATTGAGGACCTTGGTTGATGATTTCTTCGTCCATAGTTTCAAGAAGACCCACAGCCATAGCTTCCATAGCGCGCACTTCCATACCACCATATGTCAAGAAGCCTTCAAATAGAGGAATAAATTCCTTCATCTTCAAGATTAGGTCATTGTTGTTGGATACGATACCACCACCACGAGAGAAACCAAGTTTGCGGCTAGAGAAGTAGATAAGATCTATAGCATCGGCAATCTTATGAGTGATTTCCTTGATAGTCATATTCTTAGCTGCTTCTTCACGAGTCTTGATGAAATATAGGTTATCTTGAAGAAGTGATGCGTCAAGTACCGACATGATACCATTTTCACGACACACCTTAGCTACTTCAAGCATATTTTCCATTGAAAGAGGCTGACCACCGATAAGGTTTGTACCTGCTTCGATACGCACAAAAGGAATGTGTTCTGCTCCAACCTCGGCAATAAGAGCCTTCAATCGTGGAATATCAAAGTTACCCTTGAATGGGTAAATATAGTCTGGGTCAAGACCTTCCTTGATAACAAGTTCTTCTACTCTACCGCCCATACGAGTAATGTGAGCCTTAGTAGTAGTGAAGTGGAAGTTCATAGGAATAACATCACCTGGCTTAACAAATGATTCTGCAAGGATATTCTCACAAGCACGACCTTGGTGAGCTGGCAAGAAATATTCAGTCTTGAACACTTCCTTCAATGCCTTTACAAGGCGATTATATGTTTCAGAGCCTGCATAAGAGTCATCGGCTTGCATAGATGCAGCAACCTGGTTATCACTCATCGCGTTAACACCAGAGTCAGTAAGCATATCCATAAATACATCTTTATTCTGCAACAAGAATGTATTGTTACCTGCCTCACGAATTTTAGCTACGCGTTCTTCTACTGATGGAAGAAAAAGTTTTTGAACCACACGCACCTTATGCATTTCCAATGGCACTTGGTGGTCTTTCTGATAAAAATTAATTACAGACATTTTATTTTAAGATTTTAATAAATTATTCAATGTTATACTTACATAGTAAATGCAAATATATACAAAATTGAGGGTATATTAAGCATCTTTTCCAAAATATCTTGAAAATATTTACAAAAATTAGGCAAATAAGAGCAAAATGCCTAAAAAATGCCATTTTATTCATCAAATCCCACACTCAGTTTTATCGCCCTTTTAGTTCCTTAGGGCTTTAAATTCCTTATCATCGATGATTATCATCCACCACCCCTGTCTTCTAGCCCTTTTAGGCCTTCCTCCCAGCTAGAGAGAAAAAAAGAAAGAGAGCAGGACTCCGTCTCCGTTGTCTTGCTCTCTTCTCCTTAGGCGGCGATTACCTGCTCTCCCGCTCTCGCAGTACCATCGGCGCTACGGGGCTTAACTTCTCTGTTCGGAATGGGTAGAGGTGGATCCCCCGCGCTGTCATCGCCTTAATTTCTT
>JAFOXR010000015.1 GCA_017391675.1 Muribaculaceae bacterium | reverse complement strand
TGGCGGGCACAATGTGCTTGACGAAAAGCAATCGCTTTCGGTCACACCGTCTATCATAGTCAGCACTCCAGGCCGACTACTTGACCACATAAATCGCGAACATATCAATGTGCATTCCACACGCTTGCTTGTCCTTGACGAATTTGACAAATCGCTCGAGCTAGGTTTTCAAGATGAAATGCGACGCATATTACGACGCATGCCAAACATCAGTCGCAGATACCTAACATCGGCTACCGACATTGAAAGCATACCGGACTTCGTTCGCATCTTCAACCCTCAAACAGTGGATTTCAGAGACGATAAAGACGAGCTGGAAGAACGCACAACCATTTTGCGTGTAAAATCGGACGATAAGGATAAGATTCAAGCCCTGCTTAAACTGCTAAAGAATGTTCCCGACGGAAGAACAATCGTATTTGCCAACTACCGAGATGCAGTGGAACGCATCTACTCATTCTTGAAAGAGAATGATGTTCCTGCGGGCATATATCATGGAGGACTTGACCAGATAGACCGCGAGAAATCCATAGCTATGTTCAACAACGGCTCCTACTCTGTAATGGTTACAACCGACTTGGGTGCAAGAGGTCTTGACATTGCAGAAGTACTGAACATTATCCATTACCACATACCTATAACGGAAGAAACCTACACACATCGCAACGGTCGTACTGCTCGCATGAAAGCAACAGGTAATGTATATGTACTCGTCAATTCGTCCGACAAGTTACCTGGATACATGAAGTTTGACAGCGATTTCAAGCTGAATGAAGATGCACAGCTGCAAATCACTGCACCCTATACAACACTATATTTTCAAGCAGGAAAGAAGGAAAAGATTTCTCGCGGTGACATAGCCGGATTTATAGGTAACAATGGCGGCATTGACGGAAAGGCAATCGGAACTATCAACTTGTATGACCATTATGCGCTTGTTGCTGTTCCTGCCGATAAGGCCAATGAAATACTAGACCGCATAAAGTCATTAAAAATAAAGAACAAGCGAGTGCGCATTACCATAGCCGAGATATAGCAATACCAAATGCTATTAAACAAAAAAAGAGAAATTCCCACTTGAGAATTTCTCTTTTTCTTTATACTCTAATTCTTAATTAGTTCAATGCACCTTCTAGAGCAGCATTTGTCTTCTTGCAAGCAGCAACGCTAGCATCAAATAGAGCCTTTTCTTCTTCAGTAAGTTCGATTTCAACAACCTTTTCAATACCTTCCTTACCAAGGATTACAGGAACACCTACACATACATCGCTGTGGCCATATTCGCCTTCAAGCAATGCACTGCAAGGAAGAAGAAGCTTTTCATTGTGAAGCACAGCCTTAACAACTTGAGCAGCTGCTGCACCTGGAGCATACCATGCACTTGTTCCTAGAAGACCTGTAAGAGTTGCACCACCTACCATTGTATCAGCAGCAATCTTATCAAGAGTTTCCTTTTCCATTAGAGTGCTTACCGGAACACCGCGATAAGTAGCAAGACGCTTCATAGGAATCATTGTAGTATCGCCATGTCCGCCGATTACCATACCGTCAACATCATTAACATTAGCACCTAGTGCTTGAGTCAAATAGTAACGGAAACGAGCGCTATCCAAAGCACCACCCATACCGATGATTCGATTCTTTGGAAGACCGCTAGTCTTGTGGATCAAGTAAGTCATAGTATCCATTGGGTTACTTACGCACACGATGATAGCATTTGGAGAATTTGCAATAACATTGCTAACAACGCTCTTCACGATACCAGCGTTAACACCGATAAGTTCTTCGCGAGTCATACCTGGCTTACGAGGAATACCTGAAGTGATAACCACTACATCAGAACCTGCTGTTTGAGCATAATCATTTGTAACTCCCTTAAGCACTGTGTTCACCTTTAGGATATTAGCTGTTTGCATGATATCCATTGCTTTACCTTCAGATACGCCTTCCTTGATATCAAGAAGAACTACTTCGTCTGCGATTTGGCTTAGAACCAAAACATTAGCAGCTGTTGCGCCCACATTACCGGCGCCAATGACTGTAACTTTTGACATAATTAGTTTATTTAAATCGTTATTTAATTAGATTCTTATATAGTTCTACAAAATTAGAGATTTATTCAGTATTAAAGAAATTTTTCAACAAATTTTAATCGTAAAAATAATTTTTCCTGATAATACTACCGATGAACACTCATAAATCGCATGACAATTATTGCAGTTCACCTTTTCCTTGACGGATTATTTCAGCTTCACCCGAAGTGCAATCCACAACAGTTGACGGCTCAAGTTCTCCGCGCCCTGCATCTATCACAATTTCCACAGCATCTTCATAACGCTGTGCCATAAGTTCCGGCTCGCAACCATAGTCTTCATCACAGTGCTCAACCGACGAAGTCATAATAGGGTTACCTAACCGCTCAACAAGCATTGTTGCTATTCGGTTATCCGGAATACGGATTCCTACAGTCTTACGCCCCTTGAATGCTTTAGGAAGGCTTGACAATGACGGATAAATAAAAGTGAAAGCACCTGGCAGATTCTCTTTCATCATCTTGAAGTCATCATTGCTGAATCGTGCATACTCTGCCACTTGAGATATATCCTTACAGATTATTGATAAATTAGTTTTATCGCTTTTTATGCTTTTAAGTTTGCAGATGCGCTCTATTGCCTGATTATTCAGCGCATCGCACCCCAGAGCATAAAGAGTATCCGTTGGATAAATTATTATCTTCCCGTCACGCAGCGCATCTACAGCCATGTCTAGATAGCGTTCATTGGGATTGTCGGCATATAACTTTAATATTTTCATGGTAAAACTTTTTTTATACGGTTACAATAGCTGTTTCAATATCGGTTGCACTAGCATAGCGTTTAAGCAGCTCAACGCTCCATGCCACAGCTTCCTCCATTGGCATTTCTTCACCGAACCCATTTATATTCATTTGCAAAGTGCATGTATCTAGTGTAATCTTAGTTCTTTCTTCATCACTGGTAGGTGTTGCCACACCACCCTTCTCGTCACGATAGACTGGCATGCCAGATATATTAAGCAGGCCACGGCCTATTCCATTATATAACTCGCCTTCTTCGCCCACGCCCATAACAAGCGTATCACCCACAAGTTTATCGGCATCTAGTCCACTTATAGGATAACCGCTCTTAATAGACACAAGGTTTATTAGATCTACTAGCGTATCTATGCGATACAAGCCAAGGCCTCTTATCACCCTGCGGCATAACGCTTCACTTGCTACTCGGTAACGGTTAGGGTCCTTGCCTAGTGCGCGATACAAAGCTCGAGTTTGAGCCACAGCAGGTCGCTTATTCACTTCAAGAAGTTCATATTTACCAACAATTGCAGCTGCCTCACGCTCTATTTCTGCCCACAGTTCTGCAGAAGTTTCCACATTATCCACACGAGCCTTTATCAGCCCTATTTTCAGTTCTGGACAAACATTTTTAATGCGTTCATCTATAATTATCTTCGGTAACACGCTGTTTCTTTTCTATAGTTTGCCTCAAAAGTAATAAATTCTTAAATTTGTAGCAAAATTTATTATCACAAAGACTGAATTATGACAATAGCAATACTTGTAGCCATGGGGAAAGAGCTCAACCTGCTTCTTCCATTGCTTGACAACACAAAAAGCGAAACAATCGACGGCTTCACTTTTCATTCTGGTAAAATAGGCAACAATGACATTGTAGCCATGCAGTGCGGAATAGGAAAAGTGAATGCTGCTATTGGCACTCTTACTCTGCTTAACAATTTCAAGCCAGAACTTGTAATCAACACAGGTGTTGCGGGCGGTGCCTCACAGGACGCTCATGTTATGGATGTTATAGTGGGCAGCAGCATTGCCTATCACGATGTGTGGTGCGGACCTGGAACCATTTATGGCGAAGCTTCTGGTTACCCATTGTATTTTGAAAGCGATAAGCGTTTCTCCTCACTGATACCAGAACGCGCCGATATCAAGCGTGGACTAATATGCTCGGGTGACAAGTTCATTGCTTCACTAGAGGAAGTTCAAACCATACAAAAGGCATTTCCACAAGTTCTTGCAGTAGACATGGAATCGGCAACTATAGCACAGGTGTGCTATCTTCGCAAAATTCCAGTACTTGTAATGCGAGTAATCAGCGACTCGCCAGGAGCGTCTAAAGACAATACTGCTCAATACAATGATTTCTGGCAAGATGCTCCAGCCCACACATTCAATCTTGTTCAAGAGCTTCTTAAACAAATTTAATGCACTATCATCATGGAAAAGATTGCTAGTTTCACAATAAACCATCTCACACTCAAACGAGGCATATTCGTATCAAGAAAAGACCGTTTGCCCAACGGGGACATTGTCACCACATTTGACATTCGCATGAAAGAGCCAAACAGGGAACCTGCCGCTCATCAAGATGCACTGCACACGATAGAGCATCTTGCTGCCACATTCCTGCGCAACCACCCTATCTGGAAAAACCGTGTCATTTATTGGGGACCTATGGGTTGCTGCACTGGCAACTATCTACTTCTAGAAGGAGACCTTGAATCTAAAGATATCGTTGAACTTATGAAAGAAACCTTTACTTTCATAAGCGAATTTGAAGGTGATATTCCAGGAGCGAATGCTCATGATTGCGGCAATTACACTCTTAATAATTTGCCAATGGCACGCTGGGAAGCTTCAAGATTCCTCAATGAAGTGCTTAACTGCATAGGCGAAGAAAACCTTAATTATCCAAACGATTAATCATTCTTTAATTTCCTCCCAGAACAATGAAACCCGATTACATCTCCAATAACGGTTCTTCTAAAAATGACCTTCAGCAAGACCTAAGATATCTGCAGCTACTATCACGCAGTTTTCCTACTATTGCTGCCGCAAGTACCGAGATTATCAACCTTGAGGCAATTCTTAACCTGCCAAAAGGTACTGAGCATTTTTTGGCCGACTTACATGGGGAATACGAGGCATTCCAGCATGTTCTGCGCAATACATCGGGTACAATAAAACGAAAAGTGCGTGAACTATTCGGCGAGACTCTCAGCAAACAAGACCAAAAAGAATTATGTACTCTTATATACTATCCTGAACAGAAACTGGAACTTGTTAAAGAGGAAACAGCTGCCGAGCTACTTGATGAATGGTATTTTATCACCATAAACCGCCTTGTTATGGTTTGCCGTGATGTATCATCTAAATACACGCGTTCTAAAGTGAGAAAAGCATTACCTGAAGATTTCTTCTATATCATTGAAGAATTACTGCACGAAAATGCTCTTGAGCCCAATAAACAAGCCTATGTCGATGTCATCGTGCGCACTATCATCTCAACTAACCGTGCCGATGATTTCATAACTGCCATAAGCATGCTTATTCAACGGCTTGTTATTGACCACTTGCACATATTAGGAGATGTATTTGACCGTGGTCCTAGCCCCGACAAGATAATGGACATTCTTTGTGACTATCATAATTTTGACATACAATGGGGCAACCATGACATATTATGGATGGGAGCTGCATCGGGAAACGACTGCTGTATTGCCAATGCTGTTCGTTTGGCACTGCGCTACGCGAACCAAAGCGTTCTTGAGGACGGATACGGTATAAACATATTACCTCTTGCAACATTTGCAATGGAAACCTATGCTGACGATAAATGCAAACAGTTCATGCCTACCATTGACAAAGGAAAGCCTTTGAGCAAGAAAAACATTAAGCTCATAGCCCAAATGCACAAGGCAATAAGCATTATCCAGTTCAAGCTTGAAGCACAAATTGTCATGCGTCGACCAGACTTCAAAATGGATAACCGCATGTTACTTCATCGCATAGATTTCAATAACGGCACTATAAATCTTGACGGAAAAATTTATAAATTGTCCGACTCCAATTTCCCTACTGTTGACCCTAAGAACCCATACGAACTCACAAAGGAGGAAAAGGAAATTGTACACAAATTGCACAATTCTTTCATTTCAAGCGAGAAACTTAAACGCCACATGATATGCCTATTCCGTAACGGTTGCGTTTATACGGTAATGAACTCCAACCTGCTGTATCATGCATCAATACCACTTAACGAAGACGGTACACTGAAAAATGTAATGATTGAGGGTAATGCTTATAAAGGCGAAGCGTTGTTCAAGAAAGTTGGCTCACTTCTGCGAGAAGCTTATTTCAGCAATACTAAAGACGAGCATTACAAATATGCGCTTGACTACGCATGGTATCTATGGTGCGGCAAGGATTCCCCTGTATTCGATAAAGACAAAATGGCCACTTTTGAAAGATATTTCATCAAGGACAAAGAAGCTCAAAAAGAGACCAAGGGGTACTACTACCTGCTACGCGACCGAGAGGATATATGCGATATGATTCTTGACGAGTTCGGGGTTACCGGCACTCATAGGCACATTATCAATGGTCATGTACCCGTAAGAACAATAAAAGGAGAACAGCCTATTAAAGCCAACGGAAAAATGATGGTTATTGATGGAGGGTTTTCTAAAGCATATCAGCCAACAACCGGAATCGCAGGTTACACACTAGTATACCATTCTAGAGGATTCCAGCTAGTGCAGCACGAACCTTACACATCAATTGAGCAAGCTGTGCGAGAAGGCCACGATATCAAGTCCACAACCCAAATCGTGGAAATGAGCGAACACAGAATGATGGTAAAAGATACCGACAAAGGCAAAGAAATTGAAGCCCAGATTTCAGATCTCAAGAATCTTCTTTACGCTTACAATACTGGACTTATACAACGCTAAGTAAAAATCATATCCGGCAATTTAACATTACTCGGTGAGTGTGCCATTTTCATCATAATCACTACCGAGCACTACTATGCAATGCCCAGAGACATAGCGGACCTCAAGTGTTTTCATTACACAAAGCTTGATTATGGATTCCTCTGCAGTTTGCTTGGATATGTGTGCGAGTTTCTTATACTCTTCAATCGTTATTTCTCCATTTTCTTGAAGATATTGTATCAAGATCTGCTCTTTCTCCTCAAAACTGATTAATGATGGCGATTCCATTTGCATTGCTTTCCACACTTTTATGTGCAATGGACTTGCAAGGATATTCTCATCAGCCACACGATAGTAGGCTTTCCATCTACCATCATCATCAGGGGCTTTCACTGGCAGTACATTTGCTGGCATCACATCAACCTTAAGTACACTTTTGCCTTCCACTCTGTACGACTGGCATTTCACTTCCTGTTCGGGTTGGCAATACATTGATGCAGCCTGCTCTATCATGTAAATCTCTTCATCGCTTTCTACTCCGACGACTTTGCCATTATCCTTCACTCCAATAAGCAAATGACCACCTGAATTATTGGCAAAAGCAGAAATGCTGCGAGCTATCTTTCGGGCATCTGAAATCTTAAACTTAAAATCCTGATGCTCATGCTCTCCATCTTCAATAAGATTCTGTATATAATGCTTACTTTTTATTTCTTTAAAGTCATTCATATCCACAACACTTTTCACACTAAAAACATGTATTGCTATACAAAGATATACATAATCTTTATCATTTATAATATCACCTATCAAAATAAGTCGTCATTTCACAACACAAAAGGCATGATACCTTTTCGGTATCATGCCTGTATTCAATTACTTCTATTGCAATTCTTACTGCAAAAAATATTTACTTAACGATATCCTTAAGCATCTTGCCAAGTTTTTCGGCATATGCACGGAAACCCAGGTCGGTAAAGTGAATACCGTCTACTGTACCCTCATTGTCATATCCGCTCAAACCTTCACAAGAAACATAATACAAGTTGTCAGGATTTTCTGCTTTCAATTTTTCATAGTTTGCTCTCCATGCATTATTCTTTTCTGCCAGGTAGTTTTTAGTAAAACGGTCATACTTTGTATAACTGTACATAGGACCTTCTACCATGATGATGGGCACACCTGGACGAAGTTTTCTTATTGTATTCACAAATCCATAAGTCAGTTTCTCACACATGTCCTTTGTGCAGTTAGGTATCGGGTCTAGCACATAAGCAGTCACATCAGGAATCTGTGCCATAGCCAAAGCCATGTAATTATCCATTTTGCCTTCTCCACTGAAACCTAGGTTTACGCACTCTATATTCAAATCGCGTTGAATCATGCTAGTAGCCACCATACCGGTACGAGTAGCACATCCGCCCTGCAAGATGCTTGTACCATAGAATACGACCTTCTTTTCCTTGCGTGGATTGTTCAATATAGGTTTTTGTATCACAGATGCACTGTCTACACCTATCTCCATCCAGTTCACGCCATCATATAGAGGAAGATATATCATGTACTCACGCATCTCCTTAGTAGGAAGATCATCAGCATAAATCTTTGTCTGTATTGAATCCTTCTTGTATGGACGGTTGGTATTTACATATTCCCACTTTCCTTCATCATTCATGATATACAGGTCGGTTCCCTTTATGCCTGTATCAGCCATGTGAGCCATGTGGAAGTTCCATGTAAGGTTATATCTTATGCCGATGCGTCTTGAATTTGATGCAAATCGTATTGCAATACCGGCACTATTACGCGCTCTATCCCATAATCCCGAACGCTTTTCATCTTTCATAATGCTGTCCTTCAAATATGCAGGCAAACGATGATAAGGTGACTCGGTATTGTCAAACCCCTTATTAATCATACGGAATTCAAGCGCACTCACATAACGCAACTCCTTGTCTTCGGCCTTAGCAACGAAAGACACACACACCGCTGCAATCAGCAACAAAAATGTTTTAATAGTTTTCAAGTTCTTCATATCTCTAGTTTTTTATTTATGTAGTCATTTAATTTTACCAGTAAGACATAACGCAAGGATTCTGCTCCTGCATATTATATAATTAGCACCCAATGTCACTGCAATTATTACGGTTGCCAGTATACCTGCAACGATAAGCGTAGGAACAAAATTCAAGTTCATTCCAATTAGCGGTTCACGCAATACGGGTATCGGGAACAGGAAAAAATAATGCAACAAATATATTGACAGACTTTGTGTTCCTAAATATTTCCATAGGCGCACCATGCGAGTGCCATCGGGCAATGTCTCTGTAACAGACCTGTTGCACCATGGCTTAACTATAGCCACAGCCATGATAACAACACATACATACAATAACAGCTTAACAAATGGCAAGAACATCATAGGCAACTGGAATTCCCATGGCCAACATACATAATACATTAAGAAACTTCCAGCTATCATTGCTATTGTTATATACTTTCCTTTTTCAGTAATCTGCTCATAAATGTCATTGTGAGATCGTGAGATAACACCCAACATAAATACAGGAAAGAATTCATAGACCAATGCAAGGCTTGTCAATGCATTGAATTTATTTAATGCATCAACACTTGCTATACAGCCAAGTCCTATCCATGTAAGCAGAATAACCAGTAACCTGAACAATACATTTCTGCTGAGATTCAGCAATGGGGTTATAGCATAATACAGAATTATTATCTCAAATAAGCACAGAGTAAACCAATAACCATTCTTCCCTACACTGAAATAAAGTCCTTCCAAAGTTGAATCAAAAGGGCTTTGTAATCCACTGTGAGGAAAATAGAACAGCCATAGAGCGCTTACTGCTAAAAAAGGAACTATCAACTGCTTTACTCTTGAAAATATTCCTGACACAATAATATTTCCTTTTTCGGTTACCTTATATGTAAAATAACCGCTAATGAAAAAGAATATTGGCATGTGTATCTTTTCCACCAATTTAAAAAGAACAGCACTATCTATGTCTCGTATACACATTGTCAATACATGTCCTATCACAACCATAAAGATTGCTAGTCCCTTTAGCACATCAAAATAATGTAAACGAGTTTTGGCCATATTTGCGTTTTCATATATCTTCTCACAAAAATAACATTTTTATAATTCACACACAATATAAAAAAACAAATAAAATTCTTCATTTCTCTTATATCACATATACAGCATCACAATATATCATTGTAAACAAATTATATACTATCGCTACACATTCTTAATACAAAAATTGCTATATTTGCATTAAATCACAAATCATATACATTTATACAAAATGAAAAAATACGCTTTACTAAGTGCTATTGCTCTAGCTGGATTGCATGTTAGTGCACAGGAAATCATTGTTCCAGATAGTACAGGATTTAAATTCACCGACAAAAATGTCGTGAAACAAACATCAGTAAAAGACCAGAACAAGACCGGTACATGCTGGTGCTTCTCAACAAACTCTTTTCTTGAAAATGAAATTCTGAAGAAAACAGGAAAAGAAGTAGACCTTTCTGAAATGTTCGTTGTATACCATTGCTATGCCGACAAAGCAATGAAACATATAAGAATGGACCAGAAGATAAACTTTGAACAAGGCGGTAGCACGCTTGATGTTCCATATGTATGGAAAAAGTACGGTATGGTTCCTGAAGAGGTTTATTCAGGACTTAACTATGGCGACAAGAAGCACAACCACTACGAATTAATTGCCGGACTTAAAGGATATCTTAATGGTATTGCAAGAATGCCAAACCGCCAGTTGTCTACTGCGTGGTACAACGGATTCATCGGTATTCTAGACGCTTACTTCGGCAAACTGCCTGAAAAATTCAGCCACGAAGGCAAAGAGTACACTCCTGAAACTTACGCAGCTTCTCTAGGGATAAATATTGACGATTATATTCCTTTTACTTCATTTACACACCACCCCTTCAACGAGAAATTCGCTCTTGAAGTGGCTGACAACTGGCTATGGGGTGAATACTATAATGTAAAGATGGAAGAGATGAAGCAAATCGTTGACAATGCTATCAAGAACGGATATTCTGTTGCATGGGCTGCTGATGTGAGCGAACGAGGTTTCCAATGGAAAAAAGGATTCGCTGTGCTGCCTGTTGAGAAAAGTGCTGAGACCCTTGAAGGTACTGAGCTTGCCCGCTGGACTAAACTATCTGACAAAGACCGCGAAAACGAACAGAATAAGATTAAGGGACCAGGTGAAGAAATCAAGGTTACTCAAGAACTTCGCCAAGAATGGTTTGACGCACACAAAACTACCGACGACCACGGAATGGTTATCGTAGGCGATGCAGTTGACCAAGAAGGCAACAGATATTACAAGGTTAAAAACTCATGGGATACAAACCAACTATATGATGGGTACATCTATGTTTCTGAAGCCTATTTCCTAGCTAAGACAATGGACATTGTTGTTAATAAAGCTGCTGTTCCTGCAGAAATCGCTAAGAACTGCAAACTATAATTACAACTGAACTGCTACATAAAAAATAATCGGTGCACGCACCGATTATTTTTTGTATCTAATCCTGGAATCTTTGCTTGTCAATAAGCATTCTTTTCTCCCTTAAACACATTCCATACTGTAAGGAACATTATCTTCATATCAAGGAATAGATTCCAGTTCTCAGCATACCACACATCATGCTCAACTCGCTTCTCCATTTGCCACAAGTGATCCGTTTGACCTCGATAACCGTTTACCTGAGCCCAACCAGTTATACCAGGCTTAATAGTGTGGCGCAACATATATTTGTCTATAAGCGCGCTGTAATCCTTAGTGTGCTTGAGCATGTGAGGTCGAGGTCCTACTATTGACATATCACCTTTCCATACATTATAGAATTGAGGAAGTTCATCAATACTAGTCTTTCGCAAGAAATCACCAAGTTTTGTCTTGCGAGGATCTTCTTTGGTAGCCTGAAGCGTATCAGCCTCCTTATTTACTTTCATCGTACGGAACTTATAGCACCAGAATTCTTTACCACGAAATCCGGTTCTCTTTTGCTTAAAGAAAATTGGACCGGGAGAAGATAATTTTATTGCTATTCCAACAGGAATCAATACTAAAGGCGATAGTATCATCACTATTGATGATATAATAAAATCAAATGTACGCTTCACAAAACGATTCAACATATTGCTCAAAGGATTAGAGCGTACTGACATTACCGGTACACGACCTATTGAATCCAGTGTAAATTGTCGCATCACAGTACGGCCTATCTGAGGAACAAAGTAAAAATCCACTGCATTTGATTCCGCGACTTGTATCATTCGCGACACAACAAATTCACCATTCAATGCACAATACATTTCATCAATATTGTACTTCCTGATGAATTCTTCAACATCTCCCAATTCACCCTTATAGCAAGGGCAACCTTCGGCATTCTCCTTACTGTCAAACATGCCAAGGACCTTATATCCGTATCCTTGATCGGACTCAAGTTCTTCAAACAGACGACGGCCCACAGTATCACAGCCCACTATAACTATGCGCCTGAAATTGAATCCTCGGGTGCGGTAGGCTTTAAGTATCTTTCTTGACACTAACCACCACACGCACATTACCAACAATAACGACACATAAAATATAAGATAAGTTGAGGTCGTTATCTCTCCAAGATCCAAGAATAGCAATATCGACATGAACAAAACAGCATGCAACGCCACCAGTCTCAAGGCATTGATCACCACCTTATCGGCATAAACAACACGCTTGCTGTGAATGTCGGGTATTAAAGTATGAGCAATAAAGAAGCTTACATTAAGGACAAACCATATACGCTTTGTATAGAAAGCTTCAATGCCTTCACCCACATCGCACAGTCCCATCAGTAAGAAGATAATATTCAGAACAGCAAAATCGGCAATAGTCAGGATTCCTCCAATAAAGTGTCCGTACCGTCCTTTTTTGTTCATAACAATACAATTTATGTATTAGAAACAAGTCGGTGCCACATCATTATAGCATGACGCAGCCCCCGACCGGTTATTCAATTCTTTTATTACAATTTGCTGTCAAGCAGATTGATTTTCTTCTCGATTAAAGCCAAATCGTCCTTAATCTTCTTGATTCTGCGCTCCATTTCCTTCAACATAGAATTACCATTCTTTGAAGTAGCGCTAAAGAATCCCATATTGTTCTCGAATGTTTTCAATTCGTTGCGTTTCTGCTCGTAATTTCTCACAAGATATTCGCGCTCACGATAAATCTTATCCTTGTCGGTAATCTGGTTTATTGATGTTTCAAAATTATTCAATGCAGCCTTTACCTCCTTCATGTCAAATTTATCGAAAGCCTTATCTACGGCCTCTTTATATTCGGCATAAATTTTATCCTTTTCCTTAAATGGGACATGACCTATTCCTTGCCACTTCTTCATCAATTCACGCACCTTCTTGCCGCCTTCTGTTTCAGAGTCATCAGCAAGGACTGCATTTATTGCTGAAATAACTTCTTTCTTGGCCTTCAGATTGTCATGCTCAACCTTTCTAGCGCTTGTTGTCTGCTTGTTCTTTGCTTCAAAGAAAGCATCACATGCTGTAATGAAACGCGTCCAAACGGCATCACTCTGCTTCTTTGCAACAGCGCCTATAGTCTTCCATTCCTTTTGCAATGCTACTAAAGCATCGGTTGTTTTTTTCCAATCGGTAGAATCCTTCAATGCTTCAGCTTTCTCACACAAAGCGATTTTCTTCTGCAAGTTCACCGACAGTTCTTCCTTCATTGACTTGAAGAATTCTGCTTTCTTTGCGAAAAATTCGTCGCATGATTTGCGGAAACGCGCAAACAAATCGGCATTCACTTTTCTTGATGCGAAGCCCAGTTTTTTCCATTCTTCCTGCAATGCAATAACGCTCTTTGTTGCTTCATCCCACGCTGCATAGGTCTTCAATGCACTTAAATCCATTGCTTCTACCTTACCGCAGATTTCTTCCTTAGCAACTTCATTTTCTTTTTCCTTTGACTTGCGTTCTTCAAAGAATGACTGGTATTTCTTGTTTACAACAGCCGAAGCTTCCTTAAAACGATTCCACAAGTCCTCACGCAATTCTTTTGCTACAGGACCAGTTTCACGCCATTGGTTATGCAATTCCTGCAGTTTTCTGAAAGCAAGCACTATATCTTCTTTCTCTCCCAAGCTCTCAGCATCGGCACACAACTGTTGCTTAATTTCAAGATTCTTACGGAAATCATAGTCTCTCAATTCCTTATTGATCTTCAACAAGTCATAGAAACTTTCGGTTGCCTGCTGATATTCTTTCCACAAAGAAGTGGTTTCTGTTGCAGGCACTTCACCTATTGTCTTGAATTCCTGTTGCAATTGTTGAACTTTAGCATACTGTTTGTTCACGCTGTCTGGATCTACTGCAATCGCTTTAATTTCATTTATTATAGCCAACTTACGCTCCAAGTTCTGTTGACGCATTGCATCCTGAGCGTTATTGTATTCTGCGCGTTTCTCCTTTAACTGATTAAGAATTTCTTTAAATCTGTTTTCTTCGGCATCATCTTTCACAGCAAAAGCTGCTTCTTCATTGCCTTTAGCCAAGAATTCAGCCTTTTCAGCATCTATTTCAGCTTTCCTGATACTATAGAACAATGTCTTGATTTGATTCACTGAATCTTTCACAGTATCAATAGGCTCATCAAGCAATGCTTGCAATGCATTCACCAGTTCATTCTTTGATAGTGATGCATAATCAGCCGATACCTGCTCCTTTTCAGTCATAGGCTCTTCTGTTGCCAAAGTTTCAACTTCCGAAATTGCTTCGGTTTTTTCAGTCACAGATTCTGCAGCAGGAGCTGCAGCTTCTTCATTCAAGGTTACATCTTTAGCCAAGTTTTCACCAGCCAAAGATTCTTCACGCAAATCCATAATAAAAAAATTTAACGAGTGGCAACATCGCCACATCTATTGTTTAAAACACAAATATACAAATTTCTATTTGTACCAAAAATTTTTGCACTAAAAATTAACTACTTAAAGGCATTAATGTACACATTTATTGCTTTTTCCCATAAAAAAGCGTAGTACAGTTCCGTTCCTGAAGAATTTCATTTGATACACGGCTAATGTCTTCACTTCTTAACGCACGATATCGATCAGATTCGCTATTAATATCATCGGCCTTTGACGAAAATTCATAAGAACAAAGTTTTGTTGCCTTTTCAAGATAACTGATGTTTTCAAACTGTTCCTTTGAATCAAGCTTATTCACATACTTCGTTATCTCATACTCGCTTGCACCCTCTTTCAAGAAGGCCGACAACTCACGCTGAATCAGTTCATTTCCTTCCTCATAGGACACACCGTCACGCAAATACCCACGCACATAGAACAGTCCCGGATCAAGGCTTCCGCCTATCGAAGCGTCCAACGAGGAAAATACTTCACTTTTCATTAGCACATTCCTGAAGAATCGGGCTGAATTTCCATTGGCTAGTATATCACTTATTATATCGCTTGCCTGATAATCGGCATCAGACCTTCCACACATGTGATAAGCCTTAAGAATCATGTTCTGTGGCACATCGCGCTCCACCATTAAGTTTCGAGGTGCTGTCTGCACTGGTTCTACTGGTATAATTTGTGGCATGATGTGACGAGGAGCAATATCACCAAACCATTTTTCGGTAAGTTCTACAGCATGGTCAAAATCTATATTGCCCGACACACACATGATTAAGTTATCGGTTGAATAATGGCTATTGAAAAATCCCCAAGCATCATCAAGCGTTGCATTAGCAATAACATCGGTACTCAGTCCGATTACTGGCCAGCGGTATGGGTGTACAGTGTATGCAGCATCTCTAATAATATGGCTAACATCTCCATAAGGTCTGTTCAGGCATCTTTGCTTGAATTCTTCGACCACAACACTTTTCTGAGTTTCAAACTTATCTTCAGTAAGCGACAATTGCAAAAGCCTGTCACTCTCAAGCCAGAATGCTGTTTCCACATTATGAGCCGGCAGGACATCATAGTAATTGGTCATGTCGTTACTGGTCCATGCATTACTCTCGCCACCTGCCGCTTGCAAAGGTTCGTCAAAAGATTCAGAGTTAGCCGAACCGCTGAACATAAGATGCTCAAACAAATGAGCAAAACCAGTCTTCAAAGGGTTCTCGTTCCTTGCTCCTACCTTATACAATAAATTTAACGCTACCATTTTGGTGGTAGCGTCTTTATGGTGGAGCAACCTTAGCCCATTTGACAAAGTATAAGAATTTACTTCAATCATTCTATAACGGTTGCCGATATTATCTTTATATCTTCTGTTGGGCGGTCGTTACGATCGGTTGCAACGCCTTCAATCTTAGCCACAACATCCATTCCTTCAAGTACCTCTCCAAAAACTGTATACTGATTATCCAGGTGAGGAGTTCCACCCACTGTGGTATAGGCTGCACGCTGTTCTTCAGTAAGTTTCACAGGATTCTTTGCAGCTTCAGCCTCAGTTTCAGCAATCAGTCTTTGACGCAAAGCTTCTGTTCCCGCAGTATCACGAGCCATTCTTAAGCGCATGATTTCTTTCTGGTTTGCAGCAGCTTTTGCTTGGAAAATACTTTGAAGATTCATTTGATTCATTTGGTGCTCCATCTGCATTATCTGCTGTTCATTGTACACCTTACCGGTAACAATATAGAACTGGGAACCGCTTGAACGGCGCTCAGGATTCACCTGGTCGGCAGTACGGGCTGCAGCCAGCGCACCGCGTTTATGAAAGAACTTAGGATAAACAAACTCAGCTTCAACTGTATAGCCTGGATCTCCTGTACCAAGCATTTGGCCTGGCTTCGCAGTCTTTGAATTGCCATCACCAGTCTGAATCATGAAATCATTTATCACACGATGGAACAATACGCCATTATAATATCCTTCTTTCACCAACTTCACGAAATTATCGTGATGCTTTGGAGTTTCTTTATATAGACCCACTACTATATCTCCAAGAGAGGTCTTAAGTTCTACTTTAGTCATTTCTGGTATAATTACATTTGTTTTTTTTGTTTCAGTCACTTTTTGTTGGCCAGCATCGGTACCGCTGCTGCAAGCAGTAATCAGCATGATTACCGAAGCTATCATCCATATAGCATTTTTCATATCTTCTATTGTTTTTTAGATTCCCACTGGATAAAGTCGCTTGTAAATTCTGCGGAAGTTATCATCACCCTCAGCCAATTCATCGGCGTGTTCCTTATAATCAGCACCCCAAATGCTCACAGCCAGGTCACCGAGATACTTTCGTTCACGGTCTTTTTCTATTGCAGCTTTTATCAGTTTGTCAATACTCTCGGCATACTTAACCTTATCAATGGCATTAAGGTATCTTGCCGCACTCACAACAAACTGTCCTGCCGTGTCCACGCTTATTATATTATCGGCCAATTCTGGCATGATATCGTCTATTTCACCAATATTGTTTGCAATATATTCATAGGTAAGTAATCCATCTGGATCCTTAGACAATTGTTTTTTCAAACTTTCATCCATCTTAATGTTATTTTAATTGAATCTACAATTCCATTCATTAATTAGAGACCACAAATATATGAATAAAATTCCAATCTGCACAAAAACGGCCAATAAAGCTAATCCATTAAAATCAATTTACCTTTTTTATAACTGTCTTATGAAAAAGTTTCGTTATCTTTGCAGATATGGGAAGAATTTTAGGAATAGACTACGGTCGCAAGCGTAGCGGTATTGCTGTAACCGATCCGCTGAAAATCATCGCAAACGGGCTAACCACCGTTCCGTCACACACTTTGATAGAATTCATTCAAGGATATGTGGCAAAGGAAAGCGTGGAGAAGATAGTCGTTGGTCTTCCCAAGCAGCTGAATGGCGACCCTAGCGAAAGCATGAAATACATTACACCATTCCTCAACCGCCTGAAGAAAGTGATTCCCGACATACCCGTCGAAATGTACGACGAGCGTTTCACATCAACCATTGCACACAAGGCGATGATTGATGGCGGCATGAAGAAAAGCGACAGGCGCAACAAGGAAATTGTGGACACTATTGCGGCTAGCATTATTCTGAACGATTATTTACAAAGCAATAAATTTTAAAGCAAATTATGATATTACCCATCTATCTCTACGGACATCCAGTATTAAGAAAAGAATCGGTAGACATCACACCCGACTATCCCAACCTGAAGGAACTTATCGAGAACATGAAAGCTACAATGTACGATAGCGACGGCATTGGCATTGCAGCTCCTCAAGTGGGATTGAACATTCGTCTAGTATGCATCGATGTTGATGTGCTAAAGGACACCTTCCCCGAACTTGAAGGACGCCAGTTTGTTCTCATCAACCCTAGAATCGAAGTTATTGAAGACGGAAAGAAGACCAATCGTGAAGAGGGCTGCCTTAGTCTTCCAGGCATACACGAATCGGTGCCACGCATCGAGAAAATCCGCGTAACATGGCTAGACGAGAATTTCCAGCCTCACGACGAAGTGATTGAAGGATACCTTGCAAGAGTGTTCCAGCACGAGTGCGACCACCTGGAAGGAAAAGTATTCATCGACCACATTTCAGCAATACGCAAGCAGCTTATCCGCAACAAGCTGCGCAACATCGTAGACGGCAAAGTGAGATGTTCCTACCGCACACGCAGTTTCAGAAAGTAATCATCAACCTCAACTAAATATTTAGCTTTATGGCTGACGACAAGAAAATCATATTCTCAATGGTGGGCGTAAACAAGATTTTCCCACCACAAAAGCAAGTATTGAAGAACATTTACCTGTCTTTCTTCTACGGAGCAAAGATAGGCATCATAGGTCTTAACGGCTCAGGTAAGTCTACCCTGCTCAAAATCATTGCAGGCATCGACAAGCAATATCAAGGAGAAGTCGTATTCTCTCCAGGCTACACAGTGGGCTATTTCGAGCAGGAACCTAAACTGGATCCCGAAAAGACCGTTAAGGAAATCGTTCAGGAAGGCATGCAGCCAACACTTGACCTGCTGGCAGAATTTGACAAAGTGAACGAAAGCTTCGGCGACCCCGATGTGCTCGACGACCCTGAAAAGATGGACAAGCTCATAGCACGCCAGGCTGAGTTGCAAGACAAACTCGATGCAGTAGATGCTTGGAACCTTGACAACAAGCTAGAAAGAGCTATGGACGCCCTACGCTGTCCGCCAGAAGACCAGCTAGTGGGCACACTTTCCGGTGGTGAACGCCGTCGCGTGGCACTATGCCGTCTACTTCTTCAACAGCCCGACATTCTGTTGCTCGACGAACCTACCAACCACCTTGACGCCGAGTCAATCGACTGGCTCGAACAGCACTTGCAGCAATACCCTGGTACAGTAATTGCCGTAACTCACGACCGTTACTTCCTTGACCATGTGGCAGGCTGGATTCTTGAACTTGATCGCGGCGAAGGTATTCCATGGAAGGGCAACTACTCTTCATGGCTCGACCAAAAGACCAAACGCATGGCACTTGAAGAAAAGCAAGCCAGCAAGAGACGCAAGACTCTTGAGCGCGAACTTGAATGGGTGCGCATGGCACCTAAGGCTCGCCAGGCTAAAGGGAAAGCCCGCTTGTCTTCTTACGACCGACTTCTTAACGAAGACCAGAAAGAACGCGAAGAAAAACTTGAAATATTCATTCCTAACGGACCACGATTGGGAAATAAAGTCATTGAAGCACAGCATGTCGCAAAAGCATTCGGTGACAAGGTGCTGTTTGACGACCTCAACTTCATGCTGCCACCTAACGGCATTGTGGGTATCATCGGACCTAACGGTGCAGGTAAGACCACAATGTTCCGCCTGATAATGGAGCTAGAAAAAGCCGACAAGGGCTCATTCGATATAGGTGAAACCGTGAAAGTGGCCTATGTGGACCAGAACCACAAGGATCTGCACCCCGAAAGCACCGTATATCAAGTAGTGTCACAAGGAAACGAAACATTCCGCATGGGAGGAAAGGACATGAACGCACGCGCCTACCTTTCAAAGTTCAACTTCACCGGAGCCGACCAGGAAAAGAAAATCGGCATGCTATCGGGTGGTGAGCGAAACCGTCTACACTTGGCAATGGCATTGAAAGAAGAAGGCAATGTTCTGCTTCTCGACGAGCCTACCAATGATATCGATGTAAACACCCTTCGTGCACTTGAAGAAGGTCTTGAAAACTTTGCAGGCTGTGCAGTAATCATCTCTCACGACCGCTGGTTCCTTGACCGCATCTGCACCCACATTCTAGCATTCGAAGGCGATAGTAAGGTCTTCTATTACGAAGGCTCCTACTCCGACTACGAAGAAAACAAGAAAGCACGCCTGGGCGACACACAACCCACACGCATTCGCTACAAGAAACTAATCGAATAATCACTCACACGATTACATTATGCAACAAAGGCTGTCCCAGGACAGCCTTTGTTGATATAACATAAGTCGAATAATCTTGTCATCTAGTTTGATTCTGCTGAATCCTAAAGTATCGCATCATTTTCCATGTCGGGTAATATAACTTGTGCCCATTTCGGTACATCTGTTACATACATTTTCCCCATAACGCCATTCATTAAATGAAATTGAATTTTGGCTTCATCTTTTTTTGCAATTTAAAAATATAATTCATGCGCTTTTTTTGCTTTAAATAAAAAATATCATGTTTTTCTAGGTTGCTGAGAAAAAATATATTACTTTTACAAAAACATTACAAAACAGTGACATAATCATGGGAAATAAGATACTAATCGTTGACGACGAACAAGAGATATGCGAAATACTCAAGTATAATCTGGAGGTAGAGGGATATGAAGTTGATGTGGCTTACAGCGCTACTGATGCCATGACTTTTAACCTGCCTACCTATTCGCTGATTATACTTGATGTGATGATGGACAACATTAACGGATTCGAGCTTGCCAGAATGCTGAAGAAGGACTCTGACACTAAGCTTATTCCTATCATCTTCTGCTCTGCACTTAACGGCGAAGATGAGCATATCATGGGGCTGAACATCGGTGCCGACGACTACATTGCCAAGCCTTTCCGCACTAGAGAAGTGATTGCACGCGTGAAAAGCGTGATAAGACGCTCTAGACTAACGCAGAGTTCTCCGCTACCAGAAACGCAGCCCGCGCCTGCCGTGGTACAGAAAACAGAAGATGTTCAGTACAGCTACAAAGAACTGTTCATTGACGACAGTTCAAAGCTTTGCTATATCAATAATGAGGTAATAAACCTCACTAAAACAGAATATGAACTGCTCACATTCCTTATCACTCACCGCAACAGCATTTATACAAGAAAAGAGTTGCTTGAAAAGATATGGAACAATGCCGAAGGTGTGTCGGACCGCACGATTGATACCAACATCACTCGCCTTCGCCGGAAGTTGGGCGACTACGGGAGCTGCATTATCACTCGCTTAGGATATGGCTATGGATTTCAAGAACTTCCTATTCAATAATCCCCAGAAAACACTTACTGCAATAATCATTCTTTTCTGGGTTGCGATATGTTCATTGCTCTATGCGCTATGGACACGGTATTCAACGCATAATATCGACATGGCGCAGAGCCAGTCGCTTGTAATTAACAATTACCTGCTCACGATTAACCCGGAAAACCACACAGCCCTTGACAAGGCTACTGCAATAATTCTGCAAAGCGAGGACACGACTATTGAGGAGATTTTCTTCACAATATACTCGGAATCGGGAGAGATTCTCTATTCCAATGCATCATACAACAGAAATAAGAATATACTATCATACAACAATCTTGACGAAAAGATTGTTGGCTCACAGGCGAGCATCAGTTCGTCAACATCAAGATATGACGAAATTCTGCAGAAGGACTGTGTTATTACTTCTACTTACTCGTCGGCTCTAGACAGATATATAATATCGGAATGCCCTATAAATAATGATATAAGCTTGATCGGATTCATAAAGAAATTCCCTAAAAAGCTCACGATGATAATGATTCTTATCATTGTCGTTAATTTGTGTATGCTAATTCTTAGCAGACACATGAGCAACATTGCCAAGCTAAGAAGATACATCATGCAATTAAGCCAGGAAGATGACATAGTAGCCAACGACAGTACACAGCTTACTCTTGAAAACAGCGTGAAAGGGATTGCAAACGACCTTACTATGCTCTATAGAACGAGAATTGAAATTCTCAAGAGAAACGACCTTGAAAGGGAAAAGGCTATTATTGACGAGAAAAACCGTTTGTACTCGAAACGCACTCTTGCCAATAACTTAAACCATGAGATTAAAACGCCTATCGGCATCATCATAGGATACCTTGACACATTGCTCAACCACCCAGACATTGACAAGGAAACGCAGACTAATTTCTTGAAAAAGTGCCTTATAAATACTCAACGGCTTCAAAACATGGTGGTAAATATAGCCATGATTAGCCGCATCGAAGACGGTAACAGCAATATTGCGCTCGAAGATATCAATATCAACAAAATTGCTTGTCTAGCAAAAGAAGACCTCAAGTTCACGCTTGAAGAATACAACATGAACTTCCAAATAGAGGTTGAGGAAGACATTTTCGTTAAAGGCAACGAAATGCTTCTATACAACACTATCTGCAACTTAGTTAAGAACAGCTGTTTCTATTCAGGGGGTACCGACATTATATTCAAAAAGAAGACTCAGGACGATAAATTCTACATATTCTCCCTAAGTGACAACGGAAAAGGTGTGCCTGAAGAATCCATTGCCAAACTGTTCAATCGCTTCTACCGAATCGATAAGGACAAGAACAAAAAGAGCGGCACCGGACTAGGGCTTCCTATTGTAAAAGAATCTATCTCGCTTTGCGGTGGCTGCATATCGGCGGCCAATAAGGAAAACGGCGGCCTGGAATTCACATTCTCGTTGCCGATAGCAAAGAAATAACTACCGTTCGCTACCCTGAACTGTAGCAGTAGATTTTATGCGGTTCATCAGCAGATTGGTGAACTCGTAGTTTTTAAGTCCCCATTTAGGAGAAATAAGTAAACTTTCGGGAGATTGGGACACGAACCGTTCCACTGCGATACAAGGCGAAAGACGACGCAAGAACGCAAGGCACACATCTATATATTATTCAGCAGTCCAACGCATTATTGACAGTTCGCCCGACTCTACCTGTTGAGCCATTCGGGTACCGCGAATGAGCTGCAACTGATGCAGTTTTACTGTATCCAATGGCAGTTCCGACACGGCATCGGCAGTGGCAAGTATCTCACTCAACGACTCGCCTGGCAAACCTATTATAAGATGTACTCCGCATGGGATTCCGTGTGACTTGGTTCGCATTACCGCATCAACTGCATCTTCCCATGTGTGTCCCCTATTTATTATTTCAAGTGTTTCATTATTGGCAGTTTCTACTCCATACTCAACAAGCACAAACGCCTTACGATTGAGTTCCGCAAGATAATCAAGCAATTCATCGGGCATGCAATCGGGCCTTGTTCCTATTACAATGCCTACTACATCTTCAACCTGAAGAGCTTCTTCATAAAGCGATTTGAGATGCTGCAATTCCCCGTAAGTATTGGTATATGCCTGAAAATATGCCAGATACTTCATTTGCGGATATTTGCGTGCAAAGAATGCTGTCCCTTTTTCGAGCTGCTCGGCAACGCTCATTACAGGCTTGCAGTAATCGGGATTAAAGGTCTGGTTATTACAATAGGTACAGCCGCCAGTGCCTTTGCTCCCATCACGGTTGGGGCAAGTAAAACCGGCATTTATCGAAATCTTCTGCACTTTATAGGGAAAATGCTTGCTCAAGAATTCCGAAAAGTCATAGTACCCTTTTTCCAGGCTCACAGTTTAGTGGTTTTATTAAGAAGATAATTATCTAGCAGAACGATTGCAGTCATTGCTTCAACAATAGGCACAGCCCTCGGCAATACGCAAGGATCGTGACGGCCTTTGGCATGCAATACAATCCCATATCCCGATGCGCTGATTGTCTCTACATCACGCAACAAAGTTGCAACAGGCTTGAATGCTACACGGAAATAGATATCCTCACCATTAGATATACCGCCTTGGATTCCTCCTGAATTGTTGGTCATTGTTGATACAGAACCGTTATCGCATCTGAACGCGTCATTAACTTCGCTTCCCCGTTTATCGGCGAAGTCAAATCCCATGCCATACTCAAATCCTTTTACGGCATTTATGCTCAACATTGCCTCTCCTAGCTGTGCATGCAATTTTCCGAAAACTGGTTCTCCTAGTCCCACTGGTACACCTTTTGCTACACATGTAATTACACCGCCAATAGTGTCGCCAGCAGCCTTCACTTCCGAGATGAGGTTAATCATATCTTTAGCCTTATCTGCATCGGGGCATCTAACGATATTCTGTTCTATAATATTCTTGTCGTACTTGCGATAATCCTTGTCCAATGAGATATTGCCAACCTGAGATGTATAGGCATATATTTCAATTCCTAATTGCTCCAGTGCCTGACGGGCAAAAGCTCCTGCAACGACTCTCGCTGCCGTTTCTCTTGCCGATGAGCGACCTCCACCGCGGTAATCTCTCACACCATACTTTGAGGTGTAGGTGTAATCGGCATGCGATGGGCGGAATGCGTCCTTAATATTGGAATAGTCGTTGGAATGCTGATTGGTATTCTCTATAACAAAGCCAATAGATGTACCTGTGGTAACTCCTTCAAATATACCTGACAGCACTTTTACGCAATCCTTCTCATTGCGGGCCGTTACGATAGCCGATTGGCCAGGACGACGGCGATCCAGTTCCTGTTGAACCCGTTCAAAGTCTATCCTTATGCCAGCAGGCATACCATCAATCACGCCACCTATCGCTGCTCCATGAGATTCACCGAAGCTGGTCAAGCTGAATATATTTCCTATACGGTTTCTCATCTACTTGTATTTTTATTGGTTGTCTTTATCGGTAAGTTCTGCAAGTGCGGCTTTCACATAATCAACCAGTAGCGCAGGTCTCACTTTAAGTTGTAGGCCACGCACACCAGCACTTACATAAATATAGTCAAATTGTTCGCAAGAGCTATCGAAGTATGTAGGGAACGGCTTTTTCATTCCAACAGGCGAGCAGCCTCCTCTTATATAACCTGTAGTGGGCAACAGTTCCTTCATCGGTATCAAATCGGCCTTCTTATTACCGCTCACTTTTGCCGCTTTCTTCAAGTTCACTTCTTCATCTCCAGGAATCACGCATACGAAATGCCCAGTCTTGTCGCCACGAAGCACGAGAGTCTTGAACACTTGCTTAATATTTTCTCCAAGTTGTTCAGCTATATGAGTAGCAGCCAAATCGTTCTCATCTACGATATAGGGCACTAGCTCATAGTCTATCTTTGCCTTGTCAAGCAAACGGGCTACATTTGTCTTGCTAATTCCTGCCATTGCTATACATTAATCATTCATGGTAAGCAACAGTTCTTCATTAGAACGGGTGCGATTCATTCTATCCTTTATGAATTCCATTGCTTCAACTGATGTACGGTCGCCCAAGAATCCACGAAGAATCCACATGCGGTTCAGTGTTTCCTGATTCAACAGCAAGTCATCTCTACGGGTACTTGATGCAATAATATCAACTGCAGGGAAGATACGCTTATTTGACAACTTGCGGTCAAGCTGCAATTCCATGTTACCAGTTCCCTTGAATTCTTCAAATATCACTTCATCCATCTTAGAGCCTGTCTCGATAAGTGCAGTAGCAATAATAGTTAAGCTACCTCCATTCTCGATATTGCGGGCAGCACCGAAGAATCGCTTAGGGCGTTGCAAGGCATTTGCATCTACACCACCCGAAAGAATCTTACCCGAAGCAGGAGAAACGGTATTGTAAGCACGAGCCAAACGAGTGATAGAGTCAAGCAAGATCACTACATCATGACCACATTCCACCATGCGCTTTGCTTTTTCAAGCACTAGTCCGGCAATTTTCACATGACGCTCAGCTGGTTCGTCAAAGGTTGAAGCGATAACTTCAGCATTTACGCTACGAGCCATATCGGTAACTTCTTCTGGGCGCTCATCTATCAACAGAATCATCATGTATGTATTAGGATGATTTTCAGCTATAGCATTAGCAATATCCTTCAAAAGCATTGTTTTACCAGTCTTAGGAGGCGCAACGATAAGACCACGCTGTCCCTTGCCTATTGGTGCAAACATATCAACCACGCGTGTTGACAAATTGCATGTTTTTCCGCTAGTCAAATCAAATTTTTCATCTGGGAACAACGCAACCAAATGTTCAAACGGTATACGGTCACGGATAAATTCTGGTGTTCTGCCGTTTACCGATTCTATACGGCTCAACGGGAAATACTTTTCGCCTTCTTTTGGAGGACGAATATAACCTTCAACCACATCACCTGTCTTCAATCCGTTATTCTTGATTTGGGATTGAGATACATATATGTCATCTGGAGAATTCAAATAGTTATAATCACTTGAGCGCAAGAAACCATATCCATCGGGCATTACTTCCAGTACGCCCACGCCCTTAAGAATTCCGTCAAAATTAAATGCTTCTTCTTGTTTTTCAGCAACAGTTTCCTGCTTCTGCTCTTGTTTCTGTTGAGCTTGTTGCTTTTTCTTCTTATTTTTAGGTTGCTGTTGCTGAGGTTGAGGCTCTGGTTGAGAAGTAGGTTCTTTTATAATTATTGTTGACTGAGCCGCCTTTTCAGCTGCCAAGCGTTCAGCCTCTTCGCGTTCTTGCTTACTACGAGGCTTGAATGTCTTTCTGTCAGCTGTATTAAAGAATGACCCAAGTGAGAATTCAGGTTTCTTGACTTCAGCAGGTTCTTTTACAACATCATCAGTTTCTGCAGTATTCTCGCCCTCGGCTATCTTTTCTTGTGATTCTTCGGAGACTGTTTTATCTTCCAATATTGCAACCTGTTCATTATTCTCAGCAACTTCCTTTACTGGTTCTTGAGCGACAGGCTCCTCCAATGGTAAAACAGGAGTATCACTTAAATTACTTTCGGCATTTTCACGGTTTTCCGCATTTTCTGCTCCTCTGACGAAACGCTTACGCTTCTCTTTTTTAGGCTTTTCAGCAACATCTGCTTTATCAGTCGCCACAGGTTCCTCCATATTTGCCACTGTATTTTCTACAGGAGCTTCTACCTTCACTTCATTCTGTTCAGGTTCTTCAGTTGATTTTTCGGCCTTTTTGCTCGCTTTTTCCGCAGGTTTTCTGCCTCGCTTCTTCTTCTCAGCCGATTTCGCAACCGATGCTTTAGAACTATCAATGGCCTGTTGGTCTAATATCTTGTATATCAACTCATCTTTATCTATTGAGTTAATCTTTTTCAATCCCATCGACTCTGCGATAGCTTTTAATTCCAGCTCTTCTTTTGAGCTCAATTCAGCAATATTATACATAAATATATTTTAGTGAAATCAATTAAAGAATGAGGTCATGCTCACATGAACACCCAACAATACAATTACATTTCAAAAATGCAACAGTTAGAAAATCAAGATAAAATTTTTAAAAGGAATTGTTCCAAAAACTTCTTATATGAACTCAGTTCTGAAACCGACAACAAAATTACTACATTTTTTATAAAAAACAAATCCAGTAGAGAAAAGTTTGAATATTTACCATTTTATAGACATAAAAATTTGTTTTTTCTCAAATTATGCTTTACTTTGCGCGGTATTATAGGTGAAAACAACACATTTGTATAGAAAAAAACATACTAAATAAACATTTTTATAAAATCTAAAACACTAATCATTATGGTTAAGACTAAATTCATTACAATCCTAATGGCTATCGTTTTTGCATTTTCTGGCACATGCGTAACAGTAAATGCTCAACAAATCTCAGAACAAGCAAAGAAAGCGGCTAAAGCAAAAGTGACTAAAGAAGCTAAGAAAGAAGCAAAACGCTTGAAGAAAGAAGGCTGGAATGTTACTCCTGGTGGAATTCCAATCGAACGCCAACTAGACCGTGCTTTCGGTTTGCAATATGAAATTACCGATGACAATCTACCTAAATACATCATTGGTACTGGTATGAGTGTTGCTGAAGCTTATGATGCTGCTAAGATGCAAGCTACTGAAATTGCAAAGCAAGATCTTGCTGCTAAAACTCAATCAGAACTGACTTCAGAAATCAAGTCTACTGTTGCTAACAACCAACTTAGCCCAGACGAAGCAGCATCGGTTGTTGAAGTAATCAACGCTAGCCGTAGCCTTATCACTCAAAGCATCGGTCGTGTTATTACTATCACCGAAGTTTACCGTTATAAGGAAAACAAGAATGTTGAAGTTCTAATTCGTGTTGCATACGATTCAGAAAACATCAAGAAAGCTGCTAAACAAGCTATCCGCAACGACTTGAGAAAGCGTGGCAACGAAATGCACAAGAAACTTGAAGAGTACGGCTGGAACTAATTTCACCTACTTTACTAAATTAATAACAACAGTTGTGCCTATGCCTAACGGCAAGGCACAACTATTAATAAATATATATCTACATCACTATGAAACCTAACAAATTCATTGTTTCGCTAGTATCGGTTATAGCCATCTCTCTTTCGTCCTCAACAGCAAGCAACAGCCCTGTAAGAAACGGACAGATACCAAGTGTTAATGAAACGGCTGAAGAGACTAAAGCAAAAGCAATTGATTCATACGAAGAATTCAAACGCCGAGTACAAGCTGAGTACAAATCACATCAAGACGAAGCAGTATCTCGATACTTGGCTTTCCGCGATAGCGTACTTAGTGAATTTGTTAAGCACATGCACAGACCATGGGAAAAATATGACGGAAAACCAGCTGTGCCAAAACCAATAGACAAGTCTATTGAACCTGAAATCGTTCCTATCGACAAAGATGTGGTCAAGAAAGACAATGTACCACAAGACAACACTCCAACTGTAAAGCCAGTTGAAGAAGAAATTGCTGAGCAACCAAAAATAGATACTCCTGCTCCAGAACCTGTAGTTGAGCCAGAGCCAACTCCTGTTCCTGAGCCAGTAGTTGAACCTGAGCCTGCTCCTGCTCCGGAACCTGTTATAGAACCCGAACCTACTCCTGCTCCTGAGCCAAAAGTTGAAACGCCAAAACCTCAAGACAAGCCCGTCAAAGAAGACAAGCCTAAAATCAAACGCGAGCAACCTAAAACAGCACCTATTGACAATAGTATATATGCCCTTAAGGTGAAAGATGCTATTGAAGTGCCGAACATCAATATAAATGTAAGACCAGTACCTTTTGTACCGGTTATAGTACCTTCAGAAGAGACTCCTGACATATTTGAATTCACTTTCTTCGGCACTCCTCTTTCTGTAAGACTTGATGATAGTTGCAACTTTACCCTAGCTTCTATTGACAATAAGGGTATAGCAACTGCAATGGAGGAAATCACTAAAAATGACCTCATTAATGTGACTTTAGGCGACTGCCTTGACATTAGAAAAGAATTAAAGCTTTGTGACTGGGCATATCTAGAAATGCTTATGGAACTTAGCAACGCTTACTATGGCGGTGACTGCAATGAAGCTACCCTGCTAACCGGATATCTATTCTGCATGTCTGGATACAAGATGAGATATGCTTACAATCAAAACAAAGAACTTATTATCCTGTTTGCAAGCGATCAATTCATTACCGACCTACCATTCCTTAGCATGCCAAGCGACGGATACCGTAACTATTACGCTCTAGGTGGCAAAGACTCTTCCAAAATACATGTATGCGACTTCGCTTTCCCTAACGAAAAGTGTTTGTCTCTATATGTTCCTGAAGTTCCTTTATTTGCCAGCAACAATGCTGACATAAATTTCAAGCTACATTCATATCCTATTAATCTTAATTATTCAATAAATAAGAATCTTATTGATTTTTACGAAACATATCCTACTCCGCTTACCGAAAATGACGCATATTCAAAATGGATATATTATGCTCGCACTCCACTTAGCGATCAAGCTAAAGAAGCAATATATCCTGTAATAAAGAAAGCAATCGAAGGCAAATCAGAATATGCAGCTGTAAACATTATCATGGACTGGGTAGAAACTTACAAATATGGATATGACGATAAAGTGTGGGGATATGACCGTGCGTTCTTCCCAGATGAAACGATTTTCTACCCTTCTAGCGACTGTGAGGACCATGCGATTCTGTTCACTCGTTTAGTGACCGACCTTATCGGGCTTAAAACCGCTTTGATATACTATCCTGGACACCTTGCAGCAGCCGTACAGTTCAATGGTGATGTAGCTGGTGACTATATTGAATACAAAGGTGCTAAGTATACAGTGTGTGACCCTACCATTTACTATGGCAAAGCAGGTCGCACAATGAGAGGTGTAAGTAACGATCAAGCAACAATCATTATCCTATAATGCAAAGCAAGACGAAAATATTCTTTAAAGTAATCATTGTATCACTTATCGCGTTTACTTTCGCAAAGTGTCTTGTAATGATTCCACTTGACTTTGGTTTCTTTTCGTCCAATAAGTCAGGCAAGACTAATCAGTTTGACATTTACTCCGACTTAATAAAGCGATCCGACAACATTACATATGACGACAGTATTGTAATCGTATCGCTACCAGAGAAAGCAGGCAGAGCAGAATTAGCAGAAACGATGAACATGCTAGCAGACTGCAACCCTGCGGCTATTGCCATGGACATTCACTTGGACGGAGAAAAAGATGCTGCAACCGATAGTCTGCTGATTGCTTCAATTAAAAAGAATAAGAATGTTATAATTCCTAGCTTCCCTGATAAAAATCCAGACTCACTGAAGTTCTTGATTCACCCAGGAAATGCCAATATTAAACATGGTATCGTAAATCTGGATAACCAAGGCGAAGAAAATGGAATTATACGCACTTTCCTACCCTATTATCTCAATGGACAGGACACACTCTACTGTATCGCACTTGAAGCAATCAAGCTTCTCTATCCCGAAAAGATAGAGAAATTGAAGCAAAGAGGAAACTACCATGAGTACATAAATTACATGAAAGAATTTTCATGCTACAATTACACCGAAATACCACATTTTGCCGATGAGATTGCAGGCAAAATTGTTATTCTCGGTGCTGAGACTGCCGATGATGTGCATTACACTCCGATTGACTCAAAACTTAGCGGTCTTAAGATACATGCTTATGCTGCATCTACAGTAATGATGGAAGATTATATCAATCGTCCCCCTACATGGCTTATAAATGTAATCACATTCATTATCTTAGGATTATTTTCCTATCTACAAGTTTTGTACTCTATACGAGCAGGAAAATTTGCCGGATTCCTTGTAAGACTTAGCACTTATCTATTCTTCTTCATCTTCCTGGTATTAGGCTTTATTATATTCCATGAGTACTCGCTATATATTGAAACAGTGTGGTGTCTACTGGGTGTTATATTCTCGCCATGGGCACTAGATATATACATACTTCTTGAAGCTTTTATCTCGAAGATCAACAATAGAATTAATCAAAACACTAACAATATAAACATTTGAATAAGTATGAAACGCAAACTATCACTATTATTAGCGGCTTTTGCCGTATCGATAGGTTCTACTCTTTGCTATGCAGCAAATGAAGTATATAAAGTTTTAGATGTTAGGGGCTCAGTTATCGTTAACGACAACATGATTGCTCTAGCTAAAGGACAAACTTTGAAAGGCAGCGATGTTCTTCTTTCTGATAGGCTTTCTATTGTAAAACTAAGCAAGGAAACCAAAGCTTTAACACTACGCGTGAACGGCAAGCACACTGTTCAGGAACTTATTGACAAGATTCCTAATAAGTATGAAACAGCCATTTCAGTACTTCAAAAGAGCCTCAAGAAAGCAAAGAAAGCTAATGTAGTATATGGTGTTGTCACAATGGCTAACGAGTTTGACAATTTCGAACTTAACGAAAATGAAGCATATGTGCATTGTCAAGAAGACACACTTGGCAACCTGAATGTTGCTTTCATGCGTCACGGAATGGAAAAGCCTCAAATGTATACTCTTGATGCAAATGCTTATATTTACCTTCTAAAGATGGCAATTCTATCGGCTCAAGGTTACAACTACGCTTATGAAGCAGAGACATCTTATATCTACCAAATTCTGTGGAAGCCTCTAGAAAAGTTCTTTAAACCAGGCGATACAATTCTCATTTCATTGCCTGAAAGTCTTTCTGTTTTCGACATGAACGAGATTCCTCTTAATTCAGAGTTGAAAATGTCAGATGTTTATGTAATATATGACATGAACGCTACCGAATAAAACTAAGTTGAGAATATTATTACACAACAGAAAACGCTACTGGAATCCAGTAGCGTTTTCTGTTTTCAATTATAATTGTTTCTGAACAATTATTTTCTTATTACAATTTCCTTGCGCACAACCTGCATTTGCTTGTCACGGCTGCGGTTCTTCAACAACCACTCCTGCATATCATTAAATGACAGTACTCGTGGCAATTTCAACTTCACGCCATTAGCGTTAATCGAACCAGACTGACTATCTTTAGGGTGTACAAATTCATTAGGAGAGAAAATAATATACACGCGATTATATTCAACAGGTTTTGCTGCATATAGAATATATTCATCAACAGTATTCGCATCATCACCATCGTTTAAATTCTTTCTAGAGAAAAACAGATAGTCTTTATCTGCTACAATTCTATATGACATTTCATGGCTATTGCTATATGGCAGAAGTCTCATAGCATTATCACCTTCGTCCATCATATATATAGTAAGATAGCCATCTACTGGCGAACGGAAAGATATATAATACTCGTCTCCTTCCTTAAATTCATCATCTTCGTATCTGGCTTCTATACCATTCTTCAAAAGTTTAGCATCAACATCAATGCCTGCAGAAACTATTTCACGGGCCTT
>JAFOXR010000014.1 GCA_017391675.1 Muribaculaceae bacterium | reverse complement strand
TTCTGACCATAATGCTTGCATTAATTCTCTCTAGCAACTTGCGTAGGCTGTTGATTTAGATAAGGATATATAAAAAAGAAAAGCGGAAGTTGTTGAACTTCCGCTTTTGGTTTCGTGCGTGTGAAGGGACTCGAACCCCCACGCCTCTCGGCACTAGATCCTAAGTCTAGCGCGGCTACCAATTACGCCACACACGCGAATCCGAGTGCAAAGGTACGCATTATTTCGGAACTACAAAATTTTTTCATGTTTTTTATTCAAAATATTTTTTGAAGTGACGGCAGTTCTGAGTTGTTGGATTATTGCTGCTGTCATGAAATAAGCAGGCTTAAACCATTTGCTCAATGCGTTCCTTTACTTTGTTCATGAGCCACATAGGTGTGGAAGTAGCTCCGCAGATTCCGATATGCTCTTTCCCTTCAAGCCATTGCGGGTTGATTTCGTCTTCGGAGGATATGTGGTAAGATGCAGGGTTTGCATCAAGGCATTCGGCAAAAAGGATCTTGCCGTTGCTGCTTTTCTTGCCGCTTACGAATATTATCAGTTCGTGAGCTGCGGCAAATTCGCGAATCTTGTCAATGCGGTTTGCTACCTGGCGGCAAATGGTGTCGTAGCTTTCGAAAGTGCGCTTACCGTTATTGTGCTCATCTATCTTCTTCACGATGTCCCTGAATCCGTGCAGGGATTTTGTGGTTTGAGAGTAAAGGTATATGTCGCGGTTGAAGTCGATATTGCTGATGTCTTGTTCGTCCTGCAGAACAATAGCTTCGCCGTTGGTTTGTCCCACTAGTCCGTTCACCTCGGCATGCCCATTCTTGCCGTATATTACGATTTGCGGATTAGGAATGGAAGTATAAGTCGCGTGAATGCGGCGTTGCAGCTGAAGTACCACAGGGCAGGTGGCATCAATAATCTCGATGTTGTTCCGCTTTGCTATCTCGTAGGTTTCGGGAGGTTCGCCGTGTGCGCGGAGAAGCACTTTCACATCGTGAAGTTCCTTGAGCTGTTCATGTGTGATAGTCTCAAGCCCCTTTTTTTCAAGGCGTTCAACCTCGTTGGAGTTATGCACGATGTCGCCCAGACAATACAGATGTCCTGATTTGTCCAGTTCCTCTTCCGCTTTGTGAATGGCAGTTACCACGCCGAAGCAGAATCCTGAGCCTTTGTCAATTTCAACGATAGCCATAGTATTTGTGCGGTGCTATAAACGGTTGATAATGGAGTTGTAGAGGTCCAGAAGCCATTTGTTCTGCTCATCGGGAGTCATGTGCGAATTGTCAAGAACGATGGCGTCTTCAGCCTTGCGCAAAGGACTTTCTTCTCTAGTCTGGTCGAGGTGGTCGCGGTACTTCACATTTTCCAGCACCTCTTCGTAGGTTATAGAGGCATCGCCTTTAGCTTTAAGCTCGTCAAATCTTCTTTGTGCGCGAGTCTCGGGCGATGCGTCAACATAGACCTTCATTTCGGCATTGGGGAATACTACGGTGCCTATGTCGCGACCGTCCATTACGATGCCTTTGCTGTCTCCCATCTGCTGTTGTTGCTTAACCAGTGCGCGGCGCACGAAAGGAATCGCTGCCACAACGCTCACTTTGCCAGATACGCGCATGTCGCGAATTTCTTTTTCTACATTCTTGCCGTTAAGCATTGTGACTGAAGCCCCTGTTTCGGGATCGACGCTGAATGATATGGCAATGTCGTTGATTTTCTTCTCCAGCTGGGCAGTATTCACATTGTCACTGTCAATCAGCCCGTTGTCGATGCAGTAGAGAGTCACTGCGCGGTACATTGCGCCAGTATCAATATAGGCGTAGCCAATGTTTTTTGCAAGCACTTTAGCCATAGTGCTTTTGCCCGAAGACGAGAATCCGTCGATAGCTATAGTAATGAGTTTTTTCTCCATTGTTATGTGATTTTTCTATAATGCAAAGATAATATGTTGTGATGAAAAAAATATTAGCGGAACGGCATATTTTGTTTTTTAGTTGTATTGTTTTCCTTTTTTACAATAATATTTTGAAGAAAACATTAAACTGCTTATATTTGCGTGAATAATCTGAAAACTAACGATAAAACCATAGACAAATGAAGAAAATCTTAGGCTCATTCGGTGCATTGCTGTTGATGTGCTCAATGCATACCAGTGCCAAAAGCACTATGCTTGTGAAGGGAACGGAGTATACTGTAGATACAATCTTCCACGCCAAAGTGGGACCAGGTACAACCCAAACCCATCTGGATTTGAAATCCGAAAATAATGCAAGATTGCAAGTATTCTATTTGACAGTAGAAAGAAAAACTCCCGGTTTATCGATGCGTGCAGTATGTGGTAAAGATATGGTGGCCGGTACAGAGCGTCCTAGCGCAATGGCTAAACGCAAGAGTGGCAATGGTGTACTATATTTTGCCGGAACTAACGGAGACTTCTTTGCTACAAGCGGTAATGCAACCAATGGTAGCAGTAAGATTGGTACACCAACATTTGGTTGTACTGCAGATAGAGAAACTTATAAGACATCAAATGGACAAATAGGAGTAATTAACGGTTCAAATAATGGTTGTCTTCAATTTTCGGTAGATATGGACGGTGTAGCGCGCATCAGCCGCCTATGGTATTACACTGGTACTGCTACTCTAGGAGATATGGAAACTTCTTTCTTAGGTTTCAATGTATCATCTCCCGATAATGGTATTACACTTTATACCCCCAAATATTGGGGTAGTACCAACCAAACAAGTAAGGCTGGTAAATGTGCCGAAGTTACTGCTAAACTGGTAGAAGGCGACAAAATGTATGCCGGTACAAAGTTCCGTCTTGAAGTGACATCAACTCCTAACGACTCTGGAGATACTGAAATCCCTAGCGATGGCGTGGTAATTCATGGTCGAGGTTCAAAAGTGGCTTACAAAGGTAATACCATCGCACTTGACTTTGTGAATTCACTAAAGGTGGGCGATATCGTAGAATTTGACAATGTGGTACTTACCGATAAAGGTAGTGCCGAAAGAATCGTTCCTGCACAAGTCGTATCAGGTAATCCTCAAATCGTAAGTGGAGGCGTAACTCTTGACACCGAATATATGCGTGATGACGCATCTTCTAAGCACCCACGCACCGGTATCGCTCTCAGTCAAACAGGCGACAGCATCATCATGATGGTAGTTGATGGTCGATCTGCAATCTCTGATGGTGTTAGAACTTCACAACTTGCCGATATTATGCGTTATGCAGGTGCATGGGAAGCCCTAAACCTTGACGGTGGTGGTTCTTCTTGCCTTTACACTTCGGCATTCGGTATCAGAAACACCAATAGTGAAGGTAGCGAACGCGCAACCGGTAATGGTATCTTTGCCACTGTCGAAGCTCCCGAAGATACAGAAATCGCCGAAATCCGTTTCCACGAATTCAGCGAAAAAGTTCTTCCTAAATATGGATATTACAAGCCAGCAGGTTTCTACGGTTACAATAAGTACGGCGTTCTTGTCGATGCCGATCTTCAAGGCGTAACTCTTTCTTGCCCTGCCGAACTTGGTAAAATCGTGAACAATGGTACAACGCTTATCGCCAATGGTTCTGGCTACCATGCATTAACTGCTACCTACAAGGGTGTTTCTACTACTCACGCAGTAAAGGTGGAAAATACTACTCCAAGCCTACGCGTGCCAAGTGTAACATTCAACCAAATGGGAGAATATACAGTTGAACCAGTATCTTATATAGGAGAAAATATGGTTACTCTTGATAATGAAGCGTTCACATGGAGCAGCGATGACGAGAGCGTAGCAACCGTAGACGCTGCAGGCGTAGTCAAGAGTTTGAAGGCAGGCAAAGCCAAGATTACAGGTGTAGTAGACACCCACAAGCTAGAGCTTGCAGTGAATGTGGAAGTT
>JAFOXR010000001.1 GCA_017391675.1 Muribaculaceae bacterium | reverse complement strand
AATCAACTTGCAAAATCTCCAACAATAGAGGACGGTGAAGAAACAAAATCAGTTGAACTCAAGTCAATCAAAAAGATAGACCAAATGATAAGTCAATTGAATCGTGATCACTTCGTTTCTTATTGGAACTAATAAATAAGTATAATGGCAAAGGTTTTTAATTTTACAATCAGCAATGAGGATATAATAGTAAGATTCTCTTGCCCCAATCACAATCGCAGAATAGATGAGATTGTGAAGAACCTTTGTGCAGGAAATTCAAATGAGTCAGACGAGAAGAAAATATGTCGATACACAATTTTAGAGGGTAATGGTACTTTTGCGTTTGACGGGATAGACGAAATCGGTAACGATATTCGCCATGAGGTGGTTTTCTTTGAAAACACCGAATATCCGTTAATCGTAAAAGGCAGGAATAATGTTCTAGAAGAAATTTCTCTTGCAATTAATGACCACCAAAAGGACATTGAAGATAGCAAAAGTACAATTATAAGTGATAACGGCGAATTGTACGGCTCAATGAATTTCCGAAATCAAGTAGGTATGACTGATATGACATTTACTTATAAGGTAAATGGCCAAACAAAAAAATTAAAGTTTATGACTGAAGTATTGAGTTATAAACTTGATTATCGTACCGATTTGAAAACAATCATTTCCGACATAGAAAATGAATATGCTCTGCTAAGTGCTTCATTCTTGAAAGATACATATTTGAGTATGCGCCAAAAGAATGGAGAAAGCAGTTCTCTTATTTGGTGGCAAATATTCAAGTCTTGTTATCAGGAAATTATCAAGGCTGCAAAGATTATCATAGACCGTCCAAAACGCAGATTGAGAACGGTTGCAAGGTATGAGAGAGCCGAACGCATGGCTTTCTTGCCAAGAGAATTGGAGAATGAATACCAAACGCACAAGGATAATCCGGCATACCTATATCGTACTGAGGAAATGATTCTCAGTCATGACACGATTGAAAATCGTTTCTTGAAGCACGCAATAAATGAAATGTTGCGTAAATTTTTGGTTGTAAAGGAACATATCATTACTGCAATGCACCTTGACAATCCGATGAATGTTGATACATCATTAACCACAATGGAAAGCGAAATGCTTCGCTTGCGAAATCATTCGTTCTTCAGAGGTGTAGGTGTATTCAAAGGATTTACACAAGATAACCTTGTGATGAAACAAGCCCTCGGCTACAAAACCATTATGGAAAAGTGGGTGGAATTGCAGCAAGGTTATGAATTGGAAGAAGGTTTGAGAAAACTTGAAGTGAAAGATGTGTGTGACCTTTATGAAATTTGGTGTTTCATTAAAGTTAAGAATATCGTTCAAGATACACTCAAAGAATTGGGGAAAAACGCTACTCCAAAGGTAAAAGGCAGGTATGTAACAAAGGATTTCATTCCTCAGTTAGTGTATGGTGGCACAATGATATTTGAGGAAGAAAATGGTGTTGAATTGGCTTGTGTGAGCTACAATGCACAAGTAGAGAAAGAAACATCTAATAAAGTTTCTTTCATTGAAGACACAGATTCAATGACCACTGTTCAACGACCAGATATTGTTTTGAGCCTCAGCAAAACAAATGATAATGGAATGAAATACACATACCTCTTTGACGCAAAATATCGCATAGATGATAGTCAAATCAAAGGTAATGATGTTCCACCTGAAGACGCAATAAACCAAATGCACCGTTATCGCGATGCGATTTATTATACAAAGAACGGCAGTGGGCGAGAAGATTTGAAAAAGGAAGTCATTGCCGGTTATGTGCTGTTTCCTGGTCGTGTTCCATTGGAAGCACTTGACCTTGAAAATGGAGACTATCATTATCAAGTGTCTAACAGAAAAATTGGTATTGGTGCATTTCCTCTTCGGCCATCAAAAGAATTGCGAGACGAAAATGGTAGCGTAATAATTGACCCAACAAGTTCAGAACAAGCATTGCGAAAACAAATTCGCAAATGGCTTGAAGTAGAAAATGGTCGCGAACAACTATTGGAACAAAGCATCCCACAAAAGGGGTTACATTATACCAAAAAGGATTTATCCGACAAGTTGGTGTATATCGGATATGTAAAAGCCGAAAATCCTGAAATAGATTTGTTCAAGAACAATGAAGCTAAAAATTACTACACAGGAAATCTTGACTTTGCAGAAATTGATATACAGCAGTTGAAATACTTTTTGCCTATAGTTTCAGGGAAAGTTCAAGGTGTGTACGAAATTAAAAGCATTGGATTTAAGAAGTTATCAAAAATTAGACCATTGAGAAATGGCGAAGATGACAACTTGCGTGTTGTGTTTAATCTTGGGGCGTATATTCCTTTGTTGGATTCAATGATTTCAGCTCGGAATAAACTTCACAATCATAAAGTTTATACATTTAAAGAAGCAAAGGATAAACTAAGCGAATTAGTATGATTTTTTTATATACAACTTTATTCAAAGAAAGTAACAATAGAGTAAACAGTTAAATGGAATTTTTGATTGATAAATAATATGGATTTTATAAAAGAGGATAATTCTCGAGTTGAGAAAGCATTAGCAAAAGTGTTTAATGCAAGTATACCAGATTATGCAGAATGGTCTGACATCAATGATATAAATGAAGTACTTAATTGTGTTGTTGACGGAGGCAATCTTAATCGTGCAATTTTTATGTTTGGTTGGGACGACATCAAAGAAGCAATAAAAGCCAAAGAAAAGGATTGTATAGAATTAGTTACAGGTAGCATTAATAAAGTTGTTCCTGTGGAAAAATTGATATGTCGGAAAAGAAATTATAAGGGATTGAATTTGAGCTATTTTTGGATTCAATCTAAAAAACAAAAGCCATTGTTTAATGAACCTGACAAATACATGGTAGAGTCTCTTGCACAGTTTGAAAGTGGAGAATATAAACCGTATGATTTTTTTGATAATTGGGACTATTATTCAGATAATTATGATGACGATGTAAATTGCCCGAATCCAATAAGAAGACAATATGGCGGTAGAATAATATTAGTGTCTCAAAATTTGGATAGGATTTTAGATAAGTTTATCACTAAGATTCCAATTGAAGAGAAAGAATTTTTAGAGTTGCTTGATGAAATTCTTGGAAAGTAAGTAGTTAAAATAAGAAAGAAGGACGGATGTTATCACACGACTCTGTGTTGTCCATTTTTCCTACTGCCACATACCGCTTGTTGTGTGTGGCTGTAGTTAGTATTGTCTTTTGAGGGCGGTGGCTGATAGGCGGCGGGAGTCTTTCTTGTTCTCTTCGAATGCGATGTACAGTCCTATGCAACGGGTCATGAGAATGTCGTCATGGCGGCCTTTCATAGCTCCGTAACTTCCGTTGGGCTGCTTCTCGTAGCAACTGTATTCGTCAAGGGCTTTCATGTCATGTTCTATGTAGAGACTGTCGCGAAGGATACGCATCTGCGAATATATCACTTGTTCTTTCGTGCGGCGGTTGGTGTGGAATCCTATTTTCCTTGTTTTGTCGGGTGCCGATGCCGATGGTTCTCGTCTATAAAGGTTGTGGTATACCTCGTCGATAAGGTCGAGGATATATGAGCTGCCGTCGCCTTCGGTGAACTCTGTCTCGAGCGAATTGCTTTCTATTACGAGCAGGCCGTTATGATACCACCGTGCAATTTGAGCTGCTTTCCATGCTAGCAGGTCGTGATAGGTGTGTCCGCGCCACTGGGCAGCAATCTCGGGTTTCCCTGCGGGACTTAGTCGGTCGATGACTGTTATCACAGAATAGTCGGCTGTGTCGCTTATTCCGCCCACATCTACGGTGATAATGTAGCGGTTGTTCTTTGCAGGTGGCTGTGTTGATGGCTTGCGCCACACTTGCAGCTTGCCTGATGGCATTTCTACGAAGCGAAGGTCTTGGAGTGCGTTACGCCCTTCGCTGCCTTTCCCTTCCAGTTCGCCTTGCCAGGCAGGGGGGAAGCAGTCGTCGCGTAGCCGCTCGATGTCGCTGATGCAGAAGACACCGTTTCCTGTATTGGCGAAAGCCTCGATGTCGTCGCTGGGATATTCTGCCATCATTTGAGTGTGAGAGTTGTATTCCTTGCGTTTAGAGTGATACCAGGCTATCATTTCCAGTGTAAGCCCCTTGTTCCATAGGTTCAGTTCGTAGTCGTCAAGTTCTTGCCATAGGGCTTTGACATCGGCAACTGGGCATCGGTAGATTTCAATCTCGTGCCAAGAAACGAATACCGGCCGTTTGTCGCTTTGCCCGGCCTTTGCCCTAAGCCATTCGGTGTGGAAGAAGTTGCCCACGCCGTTGGCGGTACTTTCCATGACAATTACACTGTAGGGTATAAGAGCGATAGAACCGCACACGGCTCTAACCACATTCTCGGGGCTTTTGCTTGCAGTGCTTTTCCAGAAAGCCACCTCGGTGAGATGCGCCATGGCGATGTCAAAACCGCGTATTGACTCTTGGCTCTCGGCCGTTCCCGTAACGACGAGGCATTCTCTGCCGGTGATTTCGCTCACATTGCGGCTTTTTTCAAAGGGTTTGAAAGACATTGTGCTGTCACATTCGTTGAGAGAGTCGGGATATTCCTTCAGCAGGCGCGTGTAAATGCCTTTTATTGCAGCCGAAGTGTCTTTGAGGTGTCCGCATATAAGACTGTTCCAGTGTGTGCGGTGAACAATCTGTATCCAGGACATAAAAATCTGGATAAGGGTGCTTCCGCCCCATTGCCTTGCCTTAAGCATGATGAGACGGATAGGAAGTCCTGCTGTGCGCATCTCCTCAAGGACGGCGAGAGTGCGGCGCTGAGGAGCGTTTAGCGTGAAATTCATGTAGCGTGCTGTGGTTTTGTCCTTAATTGTGACACAGCGAGCGCACCAGAATTCGAAGTCGTAACGAATGCGCAGTCTGTCCAACTCGTCCTTAGGCATATATTGTGGCAGCTTATGCTCTCGGAGCATATCTGCAGGCAGAAACAGCGTGTTGCCGTTAATGCGGCGTTCTTCACGCGTTCCGCAGCACCCTAAACCGGTAAGAGGATTGTAATGAGTATTTAAGGCTTCGTTTCGACGAAAGTTTTCGGCTTCAATAGCTTTGAAGTCGGTCAGTAGTGTGTTTTCCATAGTATTTTATAGCATTAAAATGCACAAAAATACTGTGGAATTCAGTCTTTCAGTTCTTTAAAAGAGATGTGTGGGGATTAAATCACTTATGTACTATAAAATCAGTATACATTGAATGACACCTTTTCGCTAGCTACACTCTGTCCTGCCACTTGAACCTCTACAATGAAGTAGCAATCGGCTCTTCCGTTAATGTGCAGTTCGGCATAAGGCATGAATAGTTCAAAGTTGTTATAAATGGTGTTGTCGTAGCCCGAAGTGAAATAGCCTGGGCAGCACACTTGGCCGTCGGTGGCCCTGAAATTGCCGTTGTAGTCAAAAAGCTTGTTGCCATTGGCAAATGAGAAATAGGCGTTGCAGTATCCTGTAATGCCTCTCACATTGAATGTTTCGAATTCAACATGAATCTTCATGCCTTTTATAAGCCCTTTGCGTTTGTTGTGTTCAACCCACACTCGATTTATCTTGGCCACCATGGCAGGTTGGGTAACGGTCATTGTCGTTGCAATATCGTTGTTTTTTGCTTTTACCGTTATTGTGGCTGTGCGAGAACGCCCTGTTGTATTAGGTTCGGTTTTCAAAAGGAAAGCTGCCTCCGTACGGAAACTGACATCTGCCCAATAAGAATCGGAAGATACTTCATAGTCCTTGAAGGCGGTTTCGTTAACCATTTTCCCTGTTTTTGAGCGAACGGCGTAAGCTGTCTCTTCGCCACTGGCTTTTGCACGAACACTATAATTGGAGGTTCTTCCTTCTATTTTCAAAGGCAATTCAATATCGGCCTGACTGCGGAATGATGAGAAAATCCCTGTATGATTCTTGAAGGCTGACATTAACGACTCCATTTTGGATTCGTTAGATGTTCTGTCGCTTGACACTAAGCCGTAACATATTTTGTTGTTAGGATTCCTATTGTCGTTATAGTATACATGACTTGCTTTAGCTACAAATGAAAGGCTTTCACAATTATCATTGTCTGGTCCAGAAAACAGATAGAGCATTACATCATAAGCGGAACTTGCCGATTGAATCTTGAAATCGGTTCTGAAATTGCCAAAATGAGATGAACTGCCTTCGAAGACGACATCTAGATTGTCATAAATGGTTATTTTCCCTTTTCCAGGCTTGGCGTTTTTCTCACCTCGGCCATCTACCCACACTTCATCAAAATAAAAGGTATAGACTGCAGTCTGCGCATATGCTGTTACTGCTGCAAAAATCGCAAAAATAGAAAGTATGACCCGTTTCATGATAGCTAATTGAATAAATGTATATGCAAAAATACTGATTTTAAGATTGAAAAGCAAGATTAATACAGTATGTTTTTTTGTTTTGGGAGTTTAAAGGAAAGTGCTGAGGAATGAGCTAATTAACTTTGCTGACCGAACATTAAAGTACTGATATTTATGGAAAACACATTCAGAAAAGAGGATTTGGACGATGCTGCGCGCAGGCTTGGCATTGAAACGGCAGCTGTGAAGGCTGTGATTGATGTTGAAACTGGTAGCCGAGGCGGGATATTGCCCGACGGGCGTGCTGTGATTCTGTTTGAGGGGCATGTGTTCTGGCGTCGTCTTAAACTGTATGGTATTAATCCTGTAGATAATTTCCGAGGGAACGCAGACATCTTGCACTTGGAGTGGACTTGCAGGAATTACAAAGGCGGATCTGGAGAATATGAACGGCTGGAAAGAGCTATGAAGATACACCGCAATGCGGCGTGGGAATCGGCCAGCTGGGGCGTATTTCAAATAATGGGTTTTAATTACAGGAAATGCGGTTGTGCTGATGTGGCAGAATTTGTAGAACGCATGGGACAAGGAATGAAGTCGCAGTTGGAATTGTGGGTGCAATTCATGAAGCATGAGGGCTTTGACGAATGCCTTAAACATCGTCAATGGTCGTTGTTTGCCTTTCGGTACAATGGCCGATCCTATAAGGCGAACCGCTATGACAAGCGACTGAAGAATGCGTATGAAAAGTATAGAAAGGAGGCAAGCTATGAAGAGCATTAAGATAGTGCCGCGTGGCGTTGCCGAAAGGAGCAACGAGGCTAGCGGGATAAGAGGTGAGTGCTTGTCGCTGATGAATATGCGTGAGCGAAACGAGTCGCTTGAAACTGTAGGAAAGTGGGCTGTGATGGGAAGCACGCAGCCGTCGGAGAAGGTGGTGCTTATTGATAGCCGACCCGATGCCGACTATTATTTTTCATACTGCAATTCGGGGTTGTATCTTCATGGAAAGAAGAGCAGTGACCGTTATACGGCGCTTAATGAAAGGCTGTGTGATGTGAATGGAACGGTGAACTGGTTGCAGAGTGTGGGCGATTTCGTTGTGGCAAGTACATCGGCAGGTATGATATATCTTTATTTCAATGGTACGCGATATGTGGTGATGTCGCGTGACGGCATGGTGCCGCAGATTGCATTCCAAGCCGTTAATGCTTCTTCTATAACGCAGAAGGTGCCAGGCGCCGATTTTGATATCGCTTACTCCAGATGGTCGGCTTTGGAAGAAACCGATCGTCTGGTACTGCAGAAGGCAGTGACTGGTGCATACCGCTCAATGATAAACCGTGCGCATGGTATTGGAGGTTTCCTACAGCCTGTTGCTGTGCGTTATGCTGTGCGCTTGTGGGACGGCAATTGTGCCTGGGTGAGCGCTCCTGTTGTCGTTGGAGTAGGGCTGCAGATGCAAAGACCGGTTTCGGCTCTGGTGAACAACTCGTTGTCGGGGTATGATGACAGTTCTATTACGGGAATGGCGTTTAACATAGGTGCAACTGTAGTGAAGATGCCGTCGGCCGAATGGTTGCCGCTCATAAAATCAATAGATGTATTGGTAAGCAATGAGGTAGAACCGTATGTGTCAGGCGAAATCTCGTGCCGTTGCGAGTCTTCATCGGGTAACTCTTATTTGACATATAGCTTCCCTCAGCGTGAACGGGCAGTGGCGATTGCGGAATTGATTAATCCTGAAAGCTGGAGGGTGGTAGCACGCGTAGTCGATATGGAAAGCCTCTACAACTTGAAAACGGTGCTTCGCAGTGACAGTTGTAGCGATTCATTGACGAGCAAAGAAGTATATGGGATAACAAGAAGCATCAGCAACGAAACGGTATCAAATACTGGTCTCAGCCTCAATGGGAGATTATACACGGCTGGGCATCGTCATATGATGAGGAATGCGTGGAGCAGTGTTCAGTATTGGGGCGGAGAGATTGTTGCCCAGCCTTGTGAAGTGATAGTGACGGCACGGTTGAGAACAAAGCACGGCATGGCGATAAAAGTAGATAGCAGAAAGTACGATTTCACGCCATCGCGACTAAATGCTGCGGTTTCTTATCCCGATGCTCGGGCTACAGAACTTAATGTGAAGATACGGTGTGGTGATGCCATAAAAGAATGGAATGGTGTGCTCAGCGGAATTGATGAGCAGGGAATGGCATGCTTCGTTGAACCTGGCTTGAGCGAGAATGTTATGGTTGAGGGATATTCGTTCGATGAACTTACCGAGCTGAATACCGAAGATCTTTTGCTCACCGAAATGGCTGTGAGCAGTATAGGGAATCCTTTTGTTGTGGAGCAGCGCCGAATGGTAGGGCAAGGCGAGGTTGTGCGGTTGGCTGCCGCGTCGAAACCGATATTCTCGGGTGTCTTCGGGCGTTATCCAGTTTATGCTTTTACTAGCGACGGCATTTATGCAGTCGCTTATAGGGAAACTGAAAATTACAAGGATTCCCAGTTGATATCGCACCGTGTGCTAGGCAAGCAGAATGCCGTTGCAGTGTCGGACGATAAGGTTTTTTTCGTGTCTTCTGCCGATGAAGTGTGCGTGCTGACAGGGAAAGATGTTTCTGTGCTTGGGAAAAATGAAGGCGTAGCCCAAATGGTGTGGGTGTCGGGATTTGAAGAGCTGCTAATCCGTAATGAAGACAATAGTGTAGAAATCTATATGCCGAGTGGCAGACTCTATGGTCGTGATGCCTCATTGAGCCATCTGCTTGGCGATTACCGCAATGCTATAGGGCAAGATGCTGCCGGCGTGCTTGTGGACTTGAATGAAGAGCGTTCTGTACTATTGCCTGTGCGGGCAGAGACTTATCCGATAGCGCTTAAAGAAGGCGAACTGGCAGCGCCGCTAGAACTGACTGCAGGTGTATATGGCGAAGCCGATGAGGGCAGTTTGATGAAGGTTTGCGGCAGTAATGGGTTGTTATGTGAATGGCAAGACCTCTCTTCAATGGAGATTGCAGGTGATTGCTGTCACAGACTGTCGTCAAGAGTCTACGCAAGGCCATGCCGCTACATTAAAGTCGTTCTTGACGGGTATTTGAGAACAGGCACTCTTCTTTGTGATTGTGCGCTGAAATACAATTGATTTATTGAAGTCTTGCTACCCCTAGGGTGGCAAGGCTTATTTTTATGCCAGGAACATCGGCAATCGTGAGTGCGGCGCTGAGCAGTGTCGCACCAGTGGTGACAACATCGTCGACAATGAGAACATGCTTATCCTTCAAGCAGTCTTTGTCTTGGGCCGAGAATATTCCTTGCGTGTTGAGCCACCGTTCGTGTATGCCTTTGTTCGTTTGTGTTTCGTGCCCTTTCTCGGCAATAATTATATCGGTCATAACAGGCACATTAAGTATATCGGCAAAACCTCGGGCAATGTGTTCGCTCTGGTTATATCCTCTACGGATCCATTTTGAGATGTGCAGAGGCACCGGGATAATGCAGTCGATATCGGAGAACAGTCCGCAGCCGACAAGAGTTTGTGCATAGTTGCGAGCCATATATCGTCCTAAAGTGGGAATGTTGTGGTACTTGATGTCGTGCAGAATGTTGGAGTAGGGGTTGTCTTTCTCGTAGTAAAAGCAGCCTACAGCCCGTTCAATAAGGATTTTGCCTGCAAAAAGCTGTTCCATAGGGTTGAAATTCACTTCATGAAAGCAAGTGTAGGGAATGTTAAGCGTGCAAGCGGTGCATATATGCTTCTCGTGTGCCGCAAGGGTTTTACCGCACACAGAACATGAGCGAGGAAAAAGAACATCTAGCACACTATGGGCAATATCCTTAAAAATCTTCATCGCATTCAATTATTTGAGGCATGATGCGGTAGGTGAGACTGGCTTCATATCCTCGGGAAGCAGCAAAACGAGCCAGCGAGGCCTTCTTCTGCAAGTCGCTTTTGCCGCTTAGAGAGCGCAGTTTGCTACGCAAAGCCTTCTCTAGCGCTTGTGCGTATTCTTCATCATCAATTTCGGTCAGAGCATTCTCTATGGCATCGTCTGAGATGTGCTTGGATTTAAGAGCGAATACAATTTTCATTCGTCCCCAGCCGTCAAAACGGTACTTGTCGCGAACAAAAGCCGTAGCATACCGCTGCTCATCAATATACTTTTCGGAAATAAGCCTGTAGATAATGTCATTAGCCGAGGCAAAAGTAATGCCCCATTCATTCAGTTTCCTGCGAATGTCGTACTCTGCGTGTTCGCTTCGTGAACATAGGGCGGCAGCCCTAGCCAGTGCATTCTCGGGAGTCAAAGGTTTTTTAGGCGTCATAATCGGGTGCTTTACTGGCTGTTACAAATCGGTCTAGTCCATACATGTCCTTGATAACTGAAATATCCTGGAAACCGTTTTGGGATAAAATGCTGGCGGTTTCTTTGCCGAAACGGCTGTTTATTTCGAAATAGATACGGCCCTTAGGCTTGAGCGCTTTGGCAGCGTATAGGGTGATTGCTCTATAAAAACGCAAAGGATCGCTATCGGGAACAAAAAGGGCTGTGTGAGGTTCGTATTTCAAGACATTGTCTTCCATAGCACTTCGTTCGCTGTCAGCGATGTAGGGAGGGTTGCTCACTATGATATCGTAGGACTCTACGGGCGGAGTGGCACAAAGAATGTCTGCCTTGATGAAGTTCACTTTGGCCTTGAGGCTTTCAGCGTTATCCTTGGCTACTTGCAATGCTTCTTCGGAGATATCGATAGCATCTACAACAGGAAAGGGCAAGGCTCTAGCTAAGGCAATGGCAATAGCACCGCTGCCAGTACCAATGTCAAGAATATGCAAGTCGCTTTTCTTATTCTCTTTAGTGATAATGTCAACCAGTTCCTCCGTTTCGGGGCGTGGAATGAGCGTGTGTGGCGTCACTTTCAGTGTGAATCCCTGGAAGTAGGCTTCGTTGAAGATGTATTGAATGGGCTCATGCTTGAGAAGGCGTTCAAGCACCTCGTCGACCTTAGTCTTGATGAAGGGGCTTAACTCGTCATCTTTATGCATGATTATATCCACTTGCGAATAATTCTTCAGCTTGCCGAAAATTATTCGGATTATGCTGTTGACTTCGCTAGCTGAGAAATCATTCTTTAAAGTCTCTTTTATTTTTCTTATGGTAGTTTCCATTGATGTAAAGTTAGTAATTATATGTGAAATTAATGCTCTTATGAGGTAAATTCTTGTTTTTATGCAGGTAAAAAGCAGGAATTTAATAACATATTTGTGTAAACAATCGTGAAAAATGCTTTATTAGCCAATTTTTATGAAATTTGTTGCTAAATTTGCACTTTCAAATATTATGTAGTAATGGATAGAAAATTTTCTTTATATATCGTATTGAGCATGCTAGCCGCATCGTTAATGATTTCTTGTAATGACGATAGCGGAGATCCATATGTCGAAACACTTTCCAGCAGTACAGCAGTTACAGCGTTCTCTCTAGTGGACGATAATGATGTGATGGACAATCTGGATTCGGTGTTCTTTACCATAGATTTGAAAAATGCCGAGATTTATAATGCCGATTCCCTTCCAATGGGAACAGATGTTTCAAGATTGAGGGTTTCTATGACCTATGCGGCTGCAAGTTCGGCAACATTCACAGTTACAGGCGGAACCGTTACAAAGGACAAGACATTTTCGTATAGCGACGAAGATTCGATTGACTTTACCGGAGATGTTAAGTTTACAATAGTTTCACAGGACCTTACAGCACGCCGCACCTACTCGATAAAGGTTAATGTGCACAAGGTAGAACCGGATTCATTGTACTGGAACCGATTGGCACGCCGTGACTTGCCATCGTATTCATCAAATCCATTGGCCCAAAAGACTGTGCAGTATAAGGGTGAAGCATACTGCTTGATAAAGGAGGATTCATCTTATGTGCTGTCAACAAGTAGCGATTTGGGACTTAACCGCTGGACAAAGAAGAGAATAACACTGCCTTTCGTTGCCGATGTGAAGTCGTTTACGGCTGCTGAAGATGCATTGTATATCCTTGACAATAACAAAGCTCTGTATAAATCTGCCGACGGCGAGAACTGGACCGCTTGTGGCACTACTCTATACAGCATAATAGGCTCTTATGGTAGCCGTTTGCTAGGAGTGGTTAAGGATAATGGCGTGTTTAAGCACACAGAATATCCTATGCCTGCAGGTTATGATCAAGTGGAAGTTGACGCATCATTCCCAGTTGAGGGTGTGTCGCAGATGGTTACACTGGTGTCGAAGTGGGCTGTCAGCGAACAGAAAATTGTCGTGGGAGGAAAAACCGCATCGGGCAGTTACAGCGGAGCAACATGGGGCTTTGACGGCGAGACATGGGGCATGATTAGCCGCGTGGGAGTGCCTGCTGCAAAAGATGTAACGCTAGTATCTTATTACTATACATATCTTGACGAAAATAATATCACAAGCTATCAATATCCTGCATTGCTAGTAATGGGCGGTGTTATGGAAGACGGCTCTACGCTGAACGATAAGGTTTATATCTCGTCGGATAATGGATTGAAATGGGCGGTTGCAAACGAAGCATTGCAGTTGCCAGAATACATTGAAAGATTTTCCAATGCACAGGCATTGGTATACAATAGCACACTGACCGATGCCCGTAGCAGTTCTACCGGATGGATTGACATGCCGGCAAGCAAGCTGCCAGCTAGTCTGCAAGTGCGTTCAAGAGCTGTAGAGGCAGTTACAAGTTGGGAGTGCCCATACATTTATTTGTTCGGAGGAACAAATGTAAATGGAGCGCTAGCGAACAATATCTGGCGTGGAGCGATAAACCGATTGACTTTCAAGCCGCTGTATTAAGCTGCTTTGAAAGATGCAGATATACTTTTTTATGGCTTTTATGCGTTTTAATAGTAAAGAACAGAAAAAGTTATGAGAAAGATATTGACGACAATAGCCATAATGATAATGGCAATGTGTGCGGCGCACGCTCAAGAATACAGATGCGAAATAGGTGCTGGACTGGGCATGAGCGGATATTTGGGAGATGTGAACAAGAGCAACTTCCTTAAACATCCTGGATTTGCCGGAGGTGCACTGTTTCGTTATCTGCCTAATACGCGCTGGGCTGTAAAGGCCAATGTGTTTGCCGGAAGTATCAGCGGAAATTCTGCTGATGACAAGATGGTGTTTCCAGATGGGGCTACCTATTCTTTCAGTTCTACACTGATAGATGTCGGGGCACAGATGGAGTTTAACTTTTTTGACTATGGAATCGGTCCAAGCTATATGAAATTGAAGCGGTTGACTCCTTACCTCACGCTAGGTGTTGGAGGAACAATGGCGACAGGCTCGGGGATTTCTGCTTTTGCTGTGAATGTGCCTATGGGCATAGGCGTGAAGTTCAAGCTAAAAGAGCGGCTGAATTTGGGATTAGAGTTCACGATGCGAAAGTCATTTGGCGATAAGCTAGATGGCCTTAGCGACTTGAACGGGGTGAAAAGTTCGTTTGCAAAGAATACCGACTGGTATTCGTTCACGATGTTCACAGTTACCTATGAGTTCAGCAAGCGTTGCAAGAAATGCCATTATGTAGATTGAACCAGTAGAGATTAACAGATAAAAGAAACTAACTAAGAAGATGTCTTTGATAGAAAAAATAGACAAGAACCGCCTGCCGGCACATGTGGCAGTGATAATGGACGGTAATGGTCGTTGGGCTAAGCAGCGTAACCTTGACAGGTCAATGGGGCATGTCGAAGGGGTAAATACTGTGCGCCGTATCACAGAGGCAGCTTCGGAACTGGGTATAAAATATCTCACGCTATATACATTTTCTACCGAGAACTGGAATCGTCCGAAGGCCGAGGTAGATGCGTTGATGAATCTAGTTGTAGTGGCAATAGAGCGTGAAACTCCCGATTTGATCAAGAACAATGTGCGCTTGTCGATGATAGGAGATATAGACCGAATGCCAGAATTCGCTTCTACACGGTTGCGCAAGTGCATAGAAGACACTTCGCATTGCACAGGGCTGACTCTAGTGCTGGCGTTGAGCTATTCATCACGCTGGGAACTGATAGAGGCCTGCAAGAAGATTGCAGCCGATGTAAAAGACGGTAAACTGGAAATAGAAGATATTGATGACAAGGTGTTCAGTGATAGCCTTACCACAAAGGATATGCCAGATCCTGACTTGCTTATACGCACGGCAGGAGATTTGCGCATAAGCAATTACCTATTGTGGCAAATTGCGTACTCCGAATTGTACTTTACACCGATATTCTGGCCTGATTTCTCAAAAGAGAACTTCTATGAGGCAATAGTTGAATACCAGGTGAGGGAACGCAGGTTTGGCAAGACCAGTGAACAAGTGAAAGACAATAATGAATAAAGACAGAAATATTGAATAAGATATGCGATACAAGTTGCTGATAGTAATGGTTTCGATGCTTGCCGGAGTGCTTGCTCCACAGGCTGCTGCGCAAGTGCAGAATGATACTATATATAATCCTAAGATAGTATATACCGGAATGCCTCAGAAGTATGAGATTGCAGGCATAAAGGTGACTGGTGCCGATAACTATGAGGACTATATTATTATAGGATACTCAGGGTTGTCGGTAGGTCAACGGGTGGATATTCCTGGAGATGACCTCACAGCAGCTGCAAAACGCTTTTGGCGTCAAGGTCTGTTCTCTAAAGTGCAGATTAAGGTGGAGAAAATCTGCGGTGACAAGGCTTGGCTAGAGGTTGTCTTGCGCCAACAGCCACGCATTTCTCAAATCAATTACATAGGTATGAAGAAGGGCGAGCGTGACGATATCAAGCAACGACTTGGTTTGATGAAGGGAAACCAGTTCACTCCTAATATCGCATCGCGTGCCGAACAAATTATAGAAAAGTATTACGATGACAAAGGTTTTAAGAATGCCGAGGTGAGCATTGTTCAGAAAGAAGACTTGAGCAATGAGAATGAAGTTATCGTGGATATTAAGGTGGACCGTCATGACAAGGTGAAAGTGCATAAGATTTACATTGACGGCAATGAGGTGCTAAGCGACGGAAAGTTGAAGCGCACTATGAAGAAGACTAACGAAAAGACAAATATCTGGAAGATTTTCAGTCAGAAGAAATTCGTTCCGTCCGATTTCGAAGACGATAAGCAACGCATAATTGACAAGTATAACGAGCTGGGTTATCGTGATGCCCGCATTGTGGCCGATAGCGTTGTGAACTATGACGAAAAGAATGTAGATGTGTACTTGAAAGTGGAAGAAGGCAACAAGTATCATATCTCTAACATATCATGGGTGGGTAACACATTGTATCCTTCATCGCTTCTTGACGAAGTGCTTGGATTCAAGAAGGGAGATGTGTATAACCAGAAACTTCTTAACAAGCGTACTATGGAAGACGATGACGCGGTGGCTAACCTTTATATGAACCGCGGTTATCTGTTCTTCAATCTAGTGCCAATCGAAAGCAATATCCAGGAAGACTCGATTGCTTTGGAAATGCGAATAATGGAAGGTCCGCAAGCGCGTATCAATAAGGTTATAATCAACGGTAATGACCGTCTGTATGAAAAGGTTGTTCGTCGTGAGTTGCGTGTGAAGCCTGGTCAGCTATTCTCTAAGGCCGACTTGATGCGTTCTGCTCGTGAAATTGCACAAACGGGACACTTCGACCCTGAAAAGATGGATATCCGTCCTGAACCAAATGAAGAGAATGGTACAGTAGACATCTTGTTCAACCTTGAATCGAAGGCTAATGACCAGATTGAGTTCTCAGCAGGTTGGGGACAAACAGGTATTATCGGTAAATTGAGCTTGAAGTTTACCAATTTCTCCTTGAAGAACCTGTTCTATCCTTCATCATATAAGGGAATCATTCCTCAAGGCGAAGGACAGACATTCACTATCAGTGCACAGACCAACGCCAAGTACTATCAGGCTTATAGCCTTTCGTTCCTGGATCCATGGTTTGGAGGAAAGCGACCTAATTCATTGTCGGTATCGGCATTCTATTCTCGCCAGACTGGTATCAACTCTTCATTCTATAACAGTAACTACACTAATTATCTGTATAACTACGGTTATGGTTACGGTTATGGCTATGGCAGCAACTACTATGGCAATAACTACTCTTATGAAAGTGCGTATGACCCTAACAAGTACTTGCAGATGGCAGGTGTGTCTGTAGGATTCGGTAAGCGCTTGAAGTGGCCAGATGACTATTTCACATTCAGTGCTGAATTGGGTTACCAGTGGTATAGCCTTAAGAACTGGGACTACTTGTACTATATGAATAATGGTGTTTCAAACTCATTGACTCTAGGATTCACGCTAGCCCGTAACAGTATTGACAACCCGTTGTATACCCGTAGCGGTAGTGATTTCTCTTTGAGCCTTCACATGACACCTCCAGCTTCATTGTTCGGAAAGAAGAACTGGAAAGCGTTGTCCGAAGCAAATACTGTGGAATCCAAGAAAGAAATGTATAAGTGGATTGAATACTGGAAATTTAAGTTCAAAGCCCGTACATATACTCCGCTTACCGATGTTGACGGACAATGGACACTTGTGTTGATGACCCGTGCCGATATCGGTTTGCTAGGCAGCTATAACAAATATCTGAAGTCTCCGTTTGAAACTTACTATGTGGGTGGTGACGGTATGTCGGGAAGCTACACATATGCATCGGAAACAATCGCGTTGCGTGGTTATGACAATGGTGCATTTACTCCTTACGGATATGAAGGCTATGCTTATACGCGCTATTGTCTAGAGCTTCACTTCCCATTCATGTTGCAGACCAGTACAACCATTTATGGATTGGCGTTTGTTGAAGGAGGTAATGCCTGGACTCATGTGCGCGACTTCCAGCCATTCAACCTTAAACGCTCGGCTGGAGCCGGTGTGCGCATCTTCTTGCCAATGGTGGGTATGATGGGTATCGACTGGGCTTACGGTTTTGACAAGGTGTATGGAAACAAGGGTGGTGGACACTTCCACTTTATCCTAGGACAAGAATTCTAATTTGAGAAATAACTGTATATAAGAGTCCTTAATGCACAGGCATTAGGGACTTTTAAATTAAGGAAATATTTTACAAAAAAACACAAAAGATTAAACCTATTAGGATTAATTGTGTCAAATTTGCGAGTATAATTAAAACTGAATAAAGAAATGAAGAAGTTTATATTATCATTGGTAGCTGTAGTGGCTATGTCGGTAAGCGCTAACGCGCAGAAGTTCGCACTTGTAGATATGGAGTATATCCTGAAGAATATACCGGCTTATGAAATGGCAAATGAACAGTTGAATCAAGTGTCTTTGCGCTGGGAAAAGGAAGTGGAAGACCTTGCAAAGGAAGCTGAGACCATGTATCGCAATTTCCAGGCCGATATGGTGTTCCTTACCGATGAACAGAAAAAGGCTAAAGAACAGGAAATCGTAGCAAAAGAAAAGGAAGTTACCGATCTTAAATACAAGTATTTCGGACCTCAAGGAGAATTGTTCAAGAAGCGTGAATCCTTGATAAAGCCTATACAGGACGATGTTTACAATGCCGTGAAGAAGGTGAGCGAAGAACGCGGATACCAGGCTATCTTTGATAGGGCATCATCACAAAGCATCATTTTCGCATCTCCTCGTATTGATGTAAGTAACCTCGTGCTTGAAAAGCTAGGATACGCTAAGTAAAAAAAAGCAGAGAGGCATTGCGGGAGACCGATGTAAACGCGCATGTAGCTAAAAAGCTGATGTTTTATTTTGTTATTGCGCTGTTTTACACTATCTTTGTGACAACTTTTCAAAAAAGAATATTATAAACAAACAACAATAAAAAAGATGATTAAGAAATTATTATTAGCTGTACTTCTTGCAGCTCCTATGTGCCTATCGGCTCAAACTCTAAAGTTTGGAACTATTAACACTCAAGAAATCTTTAATGTAATGCCAGAAAAGGCAACAGCTGAAGCTACATTGAGAGATGCAGCAGCAAAGTATGAGGCTGAAGGCAAGAAATTGCAAGAAGCATTGGTAAAGCAACAGGAAGAGCTTACTAAGCTAGATCAAGATACAACAACTCCTAAGGCTATTAAGGACCGTCGTGCTCAAGAGTTCCAGGAGTCTTATCAGAAGTATCAGAATTTCCAACAAACAGCTAGCCAAGAATTGCAGAAGACTCAAGAAACACTTCTTGCTCCTATCATGGACAAGCTTCAAAAAGCAATTCAGGCAGTGGGCGCTGAAGGCGGATATACTTTCATCTATGACTTGTCAATACCAGCAGTTCTTTACACTGGTAATGGTGCAGAAGATGTTTCTGCTAAGGTAAAGGCAAAGTTGGGAATTAAGTAATCCTGTTTACAAAGCTAATAAGAACAATAAGAGGAGTTGCAGTCAATGAGATTGCAGCTCCTTTTGTTTAATTCAAAATAATGTGCTACATTTGTGTGCAGAATATAAAATGCATTAATCATGATAAAGAAGTTATTATTGGTCATAGCATTGGTGTCGCCAATGTGCATGACAGCTCAGAAGCTTGGAGTCGTTGATTCAAAGGCGATTTTTGATGCAATGCCTGAAAAGGTTGCTGCCGAAGCTCAGTTGAATGAACTTATGGCTCGTTATTCAGAAGAGAATACAAAGCTGGAAAAAGAATTCAATCAGAAGTATGCCGATTACCAGTCATTGGAGGCGGAAACTCCTAAGTCAATAAAGGCCCGTCGCATACAGGAAATCCAGGAAAACCAGCGCAAGATATCAAGCTATCAGCAAATGGTAGAACAGGATATGAATGCAAGAAGAGCAGAACTTTTAAACCCTATCAAGGCGCGTTTGCAGAGCGTTATAGACAGCGTGGGCGCTGAAGGTGGATACTCGCTTGTATTTGATGTTTCTAAGACGCCTGTGGCGTTTAAGGGCGCCGATGTGGTTGATATTACATCTGCAGTTAAGACTCGTCTAGGAATAGTTGAATGAACGATCGCAAAGGGTCGTTAAGGCTCAAGTGAAATAATAGTCACAGTTGCTTGGCAACTGTGATTTTTTTTGCCTGTATATTTGATTCTGAATGCTTGCAGCCATGCTAGCATATCATTCGTAATGATGCATGCAACAATGTGATGATTATGTTATAATAGAAAAGGCAACCCTCAGTTGCCTTTTATGCTATTGCGTTAAATTGAATTTTAATTGAATGAAGGAATTGTTTATGAGCCACAAGTGGGATTCGAACCCACGACCTTTTCGTTACGAATGAAATGCTCTAACCATCTGAGCTATTGTGGCAAAAAAAGCAAGCGCGATATCACATCGAACTTGCCCCCTGAGAATTACTATTGTGTTATTTGTTGTTTCCTTGTTTACTGTATACCAAAGCTACTTTTGCTTCGTCCAACTTCAGTTTTCCAATCGTCGGTTTTGAGACTGCCGGAGTCATGGAAGTGACTGTGGTCGTTGGGTTGGAGTAATAGTAGTATGAGTTGGTATTTGTTTCGCTCGTTACATCTACCGGAACCAGTGTCATGGCCGATGCGTCTTTTATTTCTTCGTATCCGGCATCAAGAACGCTTATCAAGTAGTTGCGCATATTGCCGAAAACATAGGATTTTGTTGCTGCATCGTAGGCGGCGTAGAATGTCTTGTCATTATCCGCAATACTGTTCTTGGCGAAGAATTTCTCCTTTTCAGAACTCTTTACTAATAATAAGTATTGTGGAGGAGCTATTGAGTATTCGTTTTCAAGATGTTCCACTGGCAATGTGAAATATAATGAGTTGATTACTCTCAAGTATTCCGAATCGCTCTTGTATTTGGCGATGATTTCTTCTAGCGGGAAATTTATCTCTACTTCATAACCAGCCGGTGACTGCACGATAGCTTCGCCTTGGTTCACCATAGCAGTGATGTTGTCGGCAACTTTCAGCTTTATATTGTTGTTTGATATCACTTCGGGAGCCGCAGTAGCGTAGCTTGCACTGTCACGCACGATTGTGTCGTTGCCCTCGCTGGTTACACTCTTCTTGCGGTAGTTCACAAGCATGAAAGTCTTGTCGATTTTCATGATGCGTCCGCTTCCGTATGAGTTGGCTGCGTAGATGCCAGGAAATAGTTGCTGGAATTTTTCTGCCGACTGGAATGCACCAGGATTAGCCTTGTATTCCTTGAACATGTTTACGGCAAGTTGTTTTGGCAGTTTCATGACTATGGTGCGGAAGCTTCCCTTATCAATAGCTGAAGCAACTAGGTTGGGCGATGCACCAATAGTTGCTGTGTAGGCACAGCTTCCTAGAAGGCTGTTGTCGCTGTAGTATCCTTCGGGATTGAAAGTGCTGTTGATAGGAGGAGCCAACTGCTTGCTCAACTGGTATACATTCACTCTCATTGGCATCACTGAGTCGCCGGTATATCCACCTAGAGGGGTACGCATGATGAGTCTTATGGAATCTATCATGTCGGCTGTGATTCCTGTAGTATCAATAGCGTTGGAAGGAAGGAACTGGCATACGAAATCCGATTCCAGTTCGCCATAGTTTGTTGCTTTGATAGTACCAAGAAGCTGAGTCATGGTACGGGTAAGGATTTTTTCGTTTCTGACAGAAGCTCCGCTCACCGTGAAAGATGAATCGGCTACGATTTCAAGCTTAGTGTCGGCGATGCTTGTTCCGATAGTGTTATCAGAACAAGAATAAATCCCGCTCAAAAGCATTGTTCCTAGTAGCCAGCTGAAAGCTTTTTTCATAATCAGTTATCCTTAGTCTAATGTATTATAATGATTTGTAGAACTCGGCGTATCTTTCGGCATAGTTGCTGTTGTCTTCTTCGTAAGGAAGGAACGGAATGCCAAGTTCTTTCACATAATCAATGATTTCCTGACTTACATTCTTGCTTTGCTGTATTACCCCGTGGCTGTTGGCTATAGCAAGTTTTGTAAGTGCAGTGTGATCTACTGCTTTACCTTCAATGCAGGCAACATCTTCGGCGCTTATGCCGTCCATCTTCATTTTTTCTGCAAGTCTGGCATCGAAAGGTACTGGGTAGGCATCATCATATAGCGAATATACTACCTTAGATTTTGCATAGATAGGGTCTTCGTTATACATGTGCTTCAAGTATAGTGGTGTGAGAGCCGAAATCCAACCGTTGCAGTGGATTATTTCTGGTTCCCAACGCAATTTCTTCACTGTTTCCATAACACCACGCACAAAGAAAATGCTGCGTTCGTCGTTGTCTTCCGGCGAAATTTCAGTTTCGATGTCCTTTGTTACATTGTGCATGAAGTAATCGTCGTTGTAAATGAAGTACACTTGCATGCGTGCTGGCAACAATGTTGCAACCTTGATTATAAGAGGGTGGTCGGAATCATCAATGATAATATTCATTCCCGATAGCCTTATAACTTCATGAAGCTGGTTCCTGCGCTCATTGATACAACCGTATTTAGGCATGAAAGTACGCACTTCATAGCCTAGCTCTTGTATGCGTTGAGGCAAATCGCTTCCAATTGTTGCAATTGGCGATTCTGGCACATAAGGAGTGATTTCCTGAGAAATAAAAAGTACTTTATTTACATCCATGATTTAAAATTTCTGCGCAAAGATAGTAAAAATAATTCACATAGAATTAAAGTGAAGCCATGAATGTGCTTGATTTAATGAAAAGTAAGGTTCTTTGTGACGAATTTAACAAAAAATATACCATTTGATGCAAAAAGTTGACCAATTGCTACTTTATGGATTGGCAAGTGCTGCTTAAATATACCTTAATTTAGCGAGTGTTGATTTGTGTATGTGATAATTAAATGTTTATTTTGCATTGTTTTTCGCGAGAATGGCATGATTCTTGCCATTTTTTATGCAATACAGTGAGAAAATAATAAAAATAGATATACAATGTTTGAAAGTTTAGTAGAAAAATTAGAGCATTCGTTTAAGATTCTTAAAGGTCAAGGTAAAATCACCGAGATAAATGTGGCCGAAACCTTGAAAGATGTGCGTCGTGCATTGCTTGATGCCGATGTTAACTATAAGGTTGCTAAGCAGTTTACCGATACTGTGAAGGCTAAAGCTATGGGTCAAGATGTGATTAACTCTCTTGAGCCTAAGCAATTGATGATCAAGATTGTGCACGATGAACTTACTGAAATGATGGGTGGAGAGCAAGCTCCGTTCAATGTAGAAGGTAAGCCTGCTGTGATTTTGATGTCGGGTCTTCAAGGTTCTGGTAAGACTACATTCTCAGGTAAGTTGGCTAACCGCATGAAGGCCGACAAGCACAAGAAACCGTTGCTGGTTGCGTGTGATGTATACCGTCCTGCTGCGATAGAACAGTTGAAAGTGCTGGGTTCTCAGATTGATGTGCCTGTGTATTCAGAGCCAGATAGCAAGAACCCTGTTGATATCGCTACCAATGCTGTGGCTTATGCTAAGGCTAATGGCCATGACCTGGTAATCGTCGATACCGCTGGCCGTCTTGCAGTTGACGAAGAAATGATGAACGAGATTGAGGCTGTTAAGAAGGCTATCAATCCAACCGAAATCCTCTTCGTGGTAGATGCGATGACCGGTCAAGATGCTGTGAATACTGCAAAGGAATTCAATGACCGACTAGACTTTGACGGTGTTGTATTGACCAAGCTTGACGGTGATACTCGAGGCGGTGCTGCCTTGTCAATCCGGTCGGTGGTTAACAAACCTATCAAGTTTGTGGGTACAGGTGAAAAGCTTGAAGCAATTGATGCATTCCGTCCAAAAGGTATGGCTGACCGTATCCTTGGTATGGGTGATGTGGTTTCTCTTGTTGAACGCATGCAGCGTGAGTATGACGAGAAGAAAGCAATGGAACTTCAAAAGAAGATTGCGAAGAACCAGTTTGACTTCAACGATTTCTTGAGCCAAATCAACCAAATAAAGAAGATGGGTAACCTTAAGGACCTTGCTTCAATGATTCCAGGAGTGGGCAAAGCTATAAAAGATGTGGAAATAGGTGACGATGCATTCAAAGGCATTGAAGCTATCATATATTCAATGACTCCTCAAGAGCGTGCAAATCCTGAAATTATCAACGGAAGCCGCCGTCAGCGTATTGCTAAGGGTAGCGGTACAAGTCTGCAAGATGTGAACCGATTGCTTAAGCAGTTTGACGAGACACGCAAAATGATGCGTATGGCAACAACAATGAAGAATCCAATGAAGATGATGCGTAACATGCGTCGCCGCTAATATAAAAAAATCAGGACTATGGAACTTATAGACGGAAAGAAGGTATCGGGCGATATCAAAAAAGAAATAGCTGCTGAGGTGGCGGAAATGATGGCTGCAGGCAAGAAACAGCCTCATCTTGCTGCTGTGCTAGTGGGACATGACGGAGGTAGTGAAACTTATGTGGCAGCAAAGGTTAAGGCTTGTGAGGAATGCGGTTTCAAGTCTACGCTTATAAGATTTGAAGCCGATGTGACCGAAGCCGAGTTGCTAGCGACAGTAGACAAACTGAATAACGATGCCGATATAGACGGATTTATCGTTCAGCTACCTTTGCCAAAGCACATCTCTGAGCAGAAGGTTATTGAAGCAATAGACTACCGTAAAGATGTGGACGGATTCCACCCTATTAATGTGGGTCGTATGTCTATAGGCTTGCCATGCTTCGTGTCGGCTACGCCAGCCGGCATTCTGGAACTGCTTGGCCGTTATGGCATAGACACTAAGGGTGCTAATTGTGTGGTGCTTGGCCGCAGCAATATTGTGGGCAAACCAGTAGCTTCGCTCATGATGCAAAAGGGAAACCCCGGCAATGCTACAGTGACAGTGTGTCATAGCGCAACAAAGAACATCAAGGAAATATGCCGCGAGGCCGATATTATAATTGCAGCTCTAGGTTCGCCTGAATTTGTAACTGAAGATATGGTTAAGGAAGGTGCAGTGATTATTGATGTAGGTACTACGAGAGTTCCTTCAACTGTAACAAAGAGCGGCTGGAAGCTAAAGGGCGATGTTGACTTTGAACATGTTGCTCCGAAATGTTCATATATAACCCCGGTTCCTGGAGGAGTGGGCCCGATGACAATCGTGTCGCTTATGAAGAATACTCTTCTTGCAGCGAAGAAAGTTATATATTGAAAAACCTGAATATTGAGAAAATCTATATATAAATAGAATATAAAAGTTGTGTATTACGGCTTATATGATTAATTTTGGGTGTGGCTTTAGGGCTGCACCCAATTTTAGTTATATAATGTAGAGTTAATAATGGAACTATTGTCAATATTTCTATTGTCATTGATAGGCTTGCTGCAGATGAATGACACTACGGAGGTGGCTTTTGTGGGAGATGCGATGCAGCATGGACCTCAGATAAAGGCTGCCGCTCAAGCTGACGGTTCCTTTGACTATAGTGACTGCTTCTCGCTGGTAGAAAGCGATATCAAATCGGCCGACTATGCTGTGGCTAATCTTGAATGTCCGCTAGGCGGTGCTCCGTACAGGGGATACCCGGTCTTCAGCGCTCCCGATGAGTTCGCTGTTCAGCTTCAGCGTTCGGGCTTTGATATGCTACTCACCGCAAATAATCATTGCATGGATTGCGGAAATAGGGGATTGCTCCGCACTATAAAGACACTTGACGATATGGGTATAGCTCATGTAGGAACATATGCTGATGGAATGGCGCGAGTGAACAGTTTGCCTTGTATTGTCGATGTGAATGGAGTGAAAATGGCATTTCTGGCATATACATACGGCACTAATGGAATAGTGCCTCGAGAGCCTGTGGTGGTTGATATGATAAAGCGGGATCGCATTGCGGAAGATGTGAGGAACGCTCGTCGGACTGGTGCAGAACTTGTGTGTGCCTGCTTGCATTGGGGGAATGAATATGAATCGCTGCCGAGCCATTATCAGCGTTCTACGGCCTCATTTCTAAAGGATGCTGGCGTAGATGTAATTATAGGAAGTCACCCTCATGTTTTGCAGCCTATGGAACTGGATTATTCGGCTAACACAGGAACAGGGCACTTGCTAGTTTATTCACTAGGTAATTTTATATCCAACCAGAATGACCTGAATAGCCGTGGCGGTGCTATGGTAAAGGTGTATGTGGCAAGGTATGAAGATGCACCTGTAATTCTTGATGCGCAAAGATTGCTCTTCTTCTGCCAGAAACCTCTTGGCAGAGAAGATAACTATAAATTGATACCGCAGAACCTTGAGGACTCTGTGCGTGTTGATTCTAAAACTGCATTCAAGCAGTTTATGCTTAATGCAGAGAACTTGTTTAAGACAAATAATAAAAACATAAGATAATAACTGTAAGACAATGAAAGATCTGAAACAAATTGTAAATGGAGTCGTTCACACATCTTTAGGTTGGGTGAAAGGCGGTTCGGTAGTTTATGCCGACGGTAAGATTGTAGAAGTGAAGAATGACAGCAGCTTGGTGGAAGGTGCTGAAATTATTGATGCTCAAGGCGGATATGTGGTGCCTGGCGGAGTGGAACTGCATGTGCATGGTGGCGGAGGCCACGATTTCACTGTGGGTGATGAAGATGACTACCGCAAGGCTGTTCATGCGCACATGGTGCATGGTACAACCAGTATTTATCCAACTCTGATGTCAACTACACCAGAAAATATATGTCGCACAGCTGAAATTTGTACAAAACTGATGGAGGAACCAGGCAGCCCTATACTAGGTCTTCACCTGGAAGGTCATTACCTAAGCCCAAAGAAAGCGGGTGCACAGCTTCCTGATGCTATAAAGAACCCTAAGCCAGAAGAATATATGCCTATCATTGAGAAATATCCTTGCATTAAGCGTTGGGATATCGCTCCTGAACTGGACGGTGCTCTAGAATTGGGAGCATACTTGACAAGCAAAGGCGTGCTTCCTTCAATTGCACACACATCGGCTGTGTATAGCGATGTAGTGAAAGGCTATGAAGTGGGCTATCGTCATGCTACGCATTTCTACAATGCAATGGCTGGTTTCCATAATGTGCGTGAATACAAGGAAGAAGGCACTGTGGAAAGTATCTATTTGATTGACGGTATCACAGTTGAAGTTATTGCTGATGGTATTCATGTGCCTATCCCATTGTTGAAACTTGTTTACAAGATTAAGGGTGTGGAAGGAACTGCATTGTGTACCGATGGATTGTCTTGCTCGGCTGGTGACGAGAATATGTATCTTGACCCTCGTTTCGTTATCGAAAATGGCGTGTGCAAACTTGCTGACCGTTCTGCTCTTGCAGGTAGTGTGGCTACTATGGACCGCTTGATAAGAACTATGGTTGAACAGGTGGGTGTTACATTCTTTGATGCAGTGCGCATGTCTTCTGAGACTCCTGCTCGCATCATGGGCGTATTTGACCGCAAGGGTTCTATTAAGGCAGGAAAAGATGCTGATATGTGTATCTATGATACTGACTTGAACTTGAAGTCGGTTATTGCAATGGGTAAGAAAATCGTGTAATTAGCAAACTGCTATAAACGAGTGACTAAAATATGGGTGCAGCCATTTCTGATGGTTGCACCCAATTTTTTTGAATAAAAAACGCGGTTATGCTTGCATAGTTGAAGATTTTGCCTTACCTTTGCACCCGTTAATCAACATGGTGGATTTAGCTCAGTTGGTTAGAGCGTCGGATTGTGGTTCCGAAGGTCGTGGGTTCGAGCCCCATATTCCACCCAGAAAAAGAGACTGTTTCGGCAGTCTCTTTTTTGTTTAAGGGGCTTAAGGTTGTAGATGTTGCAGTATACAAGCAACCATGTAGATTATAATTAGGAAAGAAAATAGAGAAGGCGATGCTCAAGCATCGCCTTCTCTACGATAAACATTAAATTATGTCGCTTATTCAAGTACAATCTTTTCTTTTATTTCCATGCTTTCGCTTTGAGCCTTAATGATGTAGATGCCTTCGCTAAGTGCCGATAGGTCTATTGCATTGCTGTTGGCTGCAGTTGCTACAAGCATACCGGCAGTAGAGTAGACATGAATCATGTCGGCATTGCAGCTTATGCGAGCAATGCGTCCTTCCATCTTCACAGAAGCCTCGGTAGCTTCTACTTCTTCAACGCCTGTAAGTGATGCGTCGGAGATACGATAAGCAGCAAGACCATTTGCAGGAACATATACGAACAATGTTAGAGATCCATCTGCATTGGTCATAGTAGCAGGAATTGCTGATACATAATCGTGACTAATATTGCCCAGACCATTTGCCGGGATCTTCCATAGGACTTCCATGTCGGCAAAGTCATAGTCATTAGGGTTGTATGTGATAGCAAAGTTGAAGAATTCGGTAGAATTATCGTTGAAACTGTATATGAACAATGGTTTACCAAGTATAGATGCAGCACACATACCAGCGTTGGCATAACCTGTTGGACAAGCCTCGCTGTTGTTGGCAAAACTGTCTTGGATTACAGCAGAGTAGTCGCTGAAACTATAAAGGGTAGGATATACATATGAACCATCTACAATAAATCTAGAACCGTCAATTGGCATTACGCGTGGTGCCAATCCGAAATATTCTGCATTTGAAGGATAGAAGTTGTATCCTGTCTTCTTGTGCTCAACAGACCATGTTCCGTTGCTGCCTTTTACCCAGCAATATACATATTTTTTGTATGAAGAATTGCTTGAACCTGAAGATGATGCGGCATAAACTTTGGCTCCGGCTTTGGTAATATCTCCATATACAGAACAATTGTCAACACGCATTTGCAGGTCTGAGTTGCCCCAAGGTGACCATGAGCCAGATAGACTGGTTTGAAATACTCGTGTTGTATTGCCAGTGGATACATCTACTGTACATATTGTAAGCTGACTAGATGTGTTGAATTTTAGAACCATATTGCTTACGCATAGGTTTCCTGCTCCATCGGTAAATACATCGTTACATGCATATCCTAAAGCGGTGCCATTAGAAAGTGTTGAATAGTCTCCTGAAAGAGGAATCGCTCTAAGATATTCTCCTGTTGCACCATCAAATTCCAAAAGCTGGCCAGTTCCATTTGCTCCGCCTACGCGTTCGCTGATATAGACTTTACCGTTATGTGCAGCCATACCGCGCTGGTCGCGTCCTAGTATGGTTTCAGGGTAATTGCCCATCATGCGTGATTGAATCCATAAGCATTCGATGTGTAAGCCTTCTTTGTCTTCATATGAGAATCCGTCGGCACCTACTGTCGGTTCAACCGGAGTTTCAGGTTCTTCTTCTTCGGGCGTAACCACTGGAGTCACGAAAGAACCTGTGCTAGAAATGGATTCTATGTGGCCGTCCTTAGATGCATGCACATGCCAGTAGTATGTAGTTCCCTCTAGCAACTCAATTCCATTTGACGATAGTGAATTGGTTGTAAGTCCTTCAAATTTGTGCATGATAGTTTCAAATGAAGGCAATGTCGTTAATCCTAGAGTATAGGTGACACCGTCTCCTTCAACAGCTGTCCAACTGAATGTGAATCCATCGGCAGAAACTGTTTCACCATCGGCAGGAGTGAGAAGCTGTACTTTCTCTACGCTAGGAACTTCGGTAACGAATGAACCTGTTGCAGAAGTTGAACTGTTGTATCCTGTCTTAGATGCTTTTACACGCCAGTAATAAGTGGTGCCTGTTGCAAGATTGAAGTTTGATGAGCTATAGCTACTTGAGGTTGTAGTAGCCGTGAAATCAATAGTGCTGAAGCTAGATGAAGAGGAAACTTCCAATGTGTAAGTCGCCCCCGACAAAGAGCTCCAGTAGAAATCGAATCCCTTGCTAACAGTAATGCCTCCAGTTGGGCTAGTAAGCGAGACTGATTCCAAGTCGGTGATCTTATTGGTGTTTTCTAGCAAATAGCAAGCCAATCCATTCATTGGAGTGTAGATGTACAATGTAACTGAACCGTCGCTATTGTTGACAGCTACAGGTTGTGAAGATACGCAAGAGTTGGCTTCTGATCCGAAACCGTTAGCAGGTATAGTCCATAGCTTCTGCATTGCAGAGAAATTGTAGTTTGACGGATTAGTTACCACATTGAATGAGTTAGGGGCAATTGCGTTTACATATATGAATATAGGCGTACCACCTAGATTGGCAGCACAAACGCCATTCCAGTTGTTGGCTATAGGAGCTAATGGGGTGTTGTTGGCAAAACCGTCATTATAAGTAGCATTGGAAGATGCCCTGAATGTGAATAATGCTGGTGCTGAATTGTGTCCATCAAGTATAAACTGAGTTGTAGAAATAGGCATGATGCGTGGAGCTACACTATTGTTGCTTGCCGAACCTGTAGGGTAGTATGTGCCTATTGTGGTAGATTCTTTAGTCCAGCTGCCAGATGAATTTCTTGTCCAGCGATAAACTAAGTCAGAACTTGCTACTGCTGCCCAGATTTGTCCGCCCGATGCAGTTACATTTCCATAGGCTGCAGCGTAGTCAATGCGCTCAAGAGAAGTTGTGTTCAAATATGTTTCAAGTATTCTTGTTGTTGCTCCAGTTGATGTGTTTACTGTGCAGACGGTGAATGGCTGAGTTGTTGAATTGAGCAAGTTGCTTACGCACAGGTTGCCTGCTCCATCAACAAAAACATCGTTTGCAGCATAGCTTAATGATGTTCCGCTGGAAGAAGTAAGGCAATCGCCAGTTAATGTGATTGTGCGCAATAGCTCGCCAGTCTCGCCATTAAGTTCTAGGAGCGCGCCGCCTTGTTGTGCAATATAAACATTGCCATTGTAGGCTGTCATGCCTCTGTTTGCTATTGTGAGCTGAGATGGGAAATTGTTTGTACTAGCCGAATAGAACCATTTGCTCTTGATTGTCATTCCGCTCACAGTACTGTAGGTTGCAGGGTCTGTTGTTAGGTTTGAACTGCCTGAATCTCCACCTGTAGACGATGATGCTATTATAAACGATCCTACCCATGAATATGGTGAGTCGGTATATCCGCTTTTAGATGCTTTCACTCGCCAATAGTAGGTGGTTCCTTCTGTGAGAATATTGAAGTTGCTTGAAGCATATGTAGTGCTGGTTGTTTCTTTTGAATAATAAGTTGAGAAAGACGATGTAGCAGACACTTCGATTGTGTATGTAACACCACTTTCGGGTAGAGCTGTCCATGCGAAGTTGAAGTTTCCCGAAACAGTTGAACCGTCGGCTGGTGAGTTGATTGTAACTTGAGCTAGTGTTCCAGTTTCTGGTTCAGGATCTTCTCCGCTGTCATCGCTTCCTAACCATGCTACTTCATATTCATAACCATAACGGTCAAGAACAGAAACGCCAAGTTGGTATCCGTTAAGGTAGCTGGCTACATCAAAATAGGTATCATATGGATTGCCTATTATATATTGAGAAGATATATCATCTGATACGCTTGTGCCATTAGGGACTGCATATACGACATAACGCATGTTGTTGTGTCCTGTCCATGTTAAATTTGTTCCAGTAATGGCTAGGTTTGTAACCTTACCAGGATTTGATGCAAGCGAAGATTTCCATGTGAGTGTAGGAGGCAATGCCTTATACTGGAATTTGTTGGCCTTCAAATAAGGTGCGATACCTTCTGTTCTTACTCCAGACAAGTCTCTTGAACCGAATAGAACGCAGCCTGGAGCGTTAAGGCCATCATAGTCACGATTGTATTGAATTTGTTTGGCAACTTCTGCCCAGTTTGTTGTTGTATTAGCGCCGTATAGGAATGAAATGGAGTGGCTGGAATAGAAATGGCGTTGGAATACTTTAGAACAAGCGTCGCTCCACCATTTTGAAAGAGGTCCGTAGGCGTTTGTGGAGTGAGTAGTAAGCCAATATAGTTGAGGAGAAATAAAGTCTACTGTACCTGTTGCTAGCCAAGCTAATGGGTCGGAATAGATTTGTGAATACTGCCAGTCGCTTGCCGAGCTGATGCTGCTGGTTGAGATTCCGTATTTAGATGCTGATGTTTTAGAAACACCGGCAGGAGAAATACCGAATTTTACATAAGGCTTAACAGACTGAATCATGTTGTATACCTTGCTTACCATGGTGTTTACATTGTCGCGGCGCCAGTCTGCCTGTGATAGAGATGTGCCGGAAGAATTGTAAGTGTCTGCGTCGTATGAATTAGGTATGCTGTTAAGGTAGAAATAGTCGTCGAAGACTAGACCGTCAATATCGTAGTTTGACACGATTTCGCGACACACATCGACGATGCGGGTTTGTACAGCTTGAAGCCCAGGATTAAGAATACTGGCGTTGTTGTATTCCAGGATCCATTCGGGATGTGTGGTACGATAGTCGTTGGAACCTGTCCATGATGCTCCAGAAACGCTGGATTCATAGCGGTAAGGGTTTACCCAAGCAAAACATTCCATACCACGCTTGTGACATGCTTCAACCCAGTATTCTAGTGGGTCGTAGGTGGGAGCAGTGCCGCGTGTACCGGTAATGTATGATGACCATGGTTCGTAACTTGATTTGTACATGGCGTCACTCATGCCACGCACTTGGAAATACACGGCATTGAATCCGTTTTCTTGCATAATGTCAAGAATGGCATCTGCTTCTTTTTGCTGAGCAGCTGCTGCCGTTGCGCCAGCTCCGGCTGTCGTAGGCCAGCACATGCGCCATGCTGTTGTTACCCATGCTGAACGATGTTCGCGTTTTGGAGGTGTTGCCGATTGTACGGGCATAGCCACTAGAAGAGCTAGTAGCGATAGAATCAGATTTAATGTTCTTAGTTTCATGATTTATAGTTTGTTGTATTAAATTCGGGTTGTTTCGTATGGTAATAACCATACAAAAGTATTAAAAAATGAGAAAACACAAAATATATATAGAAATAATGTGTGATATTCACGATTATATGGCTGAGAATCGTTGTAGATAGGTATATTTTATCGTTGATTGCTTAACGACTATTCTGCGGTTTTAAGATTAATTAATATATTGTTTTTGATTGGAAAAAACTTGTATGTATGATTTATTATCTCTACATTTGTAGGTGATAAAAAGCATGTTGACTCGTGGAGCGCTGCTTTTGTAACGGGGAATCCTAATCGATTTTTGTGTAAGTAAATGTGTCTTAATTACTTACATGGGTTAGGGTGAGCTGTAGTTATGCGCAAAAGCGAAATTGAACCTATCTCGAACACCTGAAAAAATGGCGGAAAAAGATGTTGCGCTTGAAGAAAAAGCGCAATGGTTTGTCATGAATGCCTATAAAAGCGAGTATAAAGCTGAAGAAAAATTGAGTGGCGAAGGCGGACTGGAGTATTTCATTCCGAAACGCTATGTGAAAAGAAAGTTCCAAGGCAAACTTAAGCGTGTGCTCGTTCCGGTGATTCCTAATCTGGTGTTTGTGCATGCCCGTTATGACGAAATAGAGGAATTCAAATTGTCTTGTCCCTTTCTGCGTTATGCAACGCGAAGAATTGATGGAGAAAACAAGATAATGAAAGTGCCCGATGGGCAAATGAATGACTTCATAAAAGTTGCGGGCAGTTATGCTGAGGATTTGGTCTATTACTCGCCCGATGAACTGGATTTGAAGAAAGGAACGCGGGTGAGAGTGCATGGAGGAACTTTTGACGGAGTTGAAGGCACGCTGTTAAAGGTGAAAGGCAAGCGCAATAAACGGGTGGTAATCTGTATTAAAGATGTAACTGCAATCTCAGTAGCCGAATTCGAACCGGAATTGCTTGAGATACTGGGAGAAGAATAGAGCTGATATCTGCTAATCAACAATCAAAACTAATGAAGATGAATATCACTGTAGTGGGAACAGGTTATGTGGGCTTGAGCATAGCAACCCTGCTGGCTCAGCACAATCATGTAACCGCTGTTGATATTGTTCCCGAAAAAGTGGACATGATAAATCGTCGCCAGTCTCCTATTCAGGACGATTATATTCAGAAATACCTTCAGGAAAAGGAACTTGACTTGGTGGCGACTCTAGATGCTGAAGCGGCTTATCGTGATGCCGATTATGTGGTGATAGCTGCTCCTACCAATTATGACAGTAAGCAGAATTTCTTTGACACCTCAGCGGTGGAATCGGTGATAGAAGCCGTAATGAATATAAATCCACATGCTATAATGGTAATAAAAAGCACTATTCCGGTTGGATATACCGAGAGCGTGCGTCAGCGTTATGGCAGTGACAATATACTTTTCTCTCCTGAATTCTTGAGAGAAAGCAAGGCCTTATATGATAATCTTTATCCTAGCCGTATTATCGTGGGAAGACCCGAAGGCGATGAACGACTGGATAATGCCGCTAAGAATTTTGCTTCATTGCTGCAGCAAGGAGCTATCAAGCCCGAAGTGGATACACTCATAATGGGACTTACTGAAGCAGAAGCAGTGAAATTGTTTGCAAACACTTATCTGGCTCTTCGAGTGAGCTTCTTTAATGAGCTTGATACATACGCCGAGATGAAAGGTCTTGACACACAGGCAATCATCGAAGGTGTGGGTTTGGACCCGCGCATTGGTACGCACTACAACAATCCGTCTTTCGGATATGGAGGCTATTGTTTGCCAAAGGATACAAAGCAATTGCTGGCCAACTATCAAGATGTGCCGCAGAATCTTATCCGGGCAATTGTAGAAAGCAATGCTACAAGAAAGGATTTCATTGCCGACCAAGTACTTAGCCGTGCAGGATACTACACCGCATCAAGCGCATGGAATGCCAATAAGGAACAGGAAATCGTCGTGGGAGTGTATAGGTTGACAATGAAAACCAACAGCGACAATTTCCGACAAAGCGCAATCCAAGGAGTGATGAAGCGCATCAAGGCAAAAGGCGCAAAAGTGATAATATATGAACCGACGCTAGAGGACGGAGCAACATTCTTCGGCAGCCTGGTAGTGAACGACCTTGACGAATTCAAGCGCCGTTCGCACGCAATCATAGCCAACCGCTACGACAGCGTGCTCGACGACGTCCGCCCCCGCGTCTACACAAGAGACATCTTCCAAAGAGATTAAAGTAAAGAAACAAAATATGAAGGGAATCGTTCTAGCAGGTGGTAGTGGTACAAGATTGTATCCTATAACAAAGGGTATCAGTAAACAATTGATGCCAATTTATGATAAACCAATGGTTTATTATCCAATTTCAGTATTAATGCTGGCTGGAATAAGAGAGATATTGATTATTTCAACTCCTTATGATTTACCTGGATTTAAGCGTCTGCTTGGTGATGGAAGTGATTATGGGGTGCGTTTTGAATATGCAGAACAGCCCTCGCCTGACGGACTAGCGCAAGCGTTTACTATTGGAGCTGATTTTATAGGAGATGATAGTGCTTGTTTGGTGTTAGGAGATAATATTTTTCACGGTGCAGGTTTTACTGGTATGCTTAAAGAAGCGGTACATACTGCAGAAGAAGAGAAAAAGGCTACAGTTTTCGGATATTGGGTAAGTGATCCTGAAAGATATGGGGTAGCAGAGTTTGATAAAGATGGAAATTGCCTTTCAATCGAAGAAAAACCAATGGTGCCTAAGAGTAATTATGCAGTCGTAGGACTATATTTCTATCCTAATAAAGTGGTTGATGTTGCAAGAAATATAAAACCTTCAGCAAGAGGAGAATATGAGATAACAACAGTTAATCAACAATTTTTAGCAGATGGCGAACTGAAAGTGCAAACCTTGGGCCGTGGATTCGCATGGCTTGATACAGGTACACATGATTCATTGTCTGAAGCTTCTACATATATTGAGGTCTTGGAAAAGCGTCAAGGACTAAAGGTGGGGTGTCTTGAAGGTATTGCATTCAGACAGGGGTGGATTTCTGAAGAGCGTATGCGTGAATTAGCGCTGCCAATGTTGAAAAATCAATATGGTCAGTATTTGCTCAAAGTTATTGATGAAGTTAAAGAAACAGGTAAACCTAATCTAGATTAAGAATGGAAGTTATTAAAACTGATATAGAAGGTTTGGTTATATTAGAACCTAAAGTATTTAAGGATTCTAGAGGCTACTTTTTTGAAAGTTTCTCACAAAGAGAATTTGAAGAGAAGGTGAGAAAGGTGAATTTTGTGCAAGATAACGAGAGCATGTCTACTTACGGGGTTATGAGAGGACTGCATTTTCAGCGTCCTCCATATAGCCAAAGCAAATTGGTGAGATGCGTGAAAGGGAAGGTTCTGGATGTTGCTGTTGATATTCGTAGCGGTTCTCCTACATATGGACAACATGTAGCAGTGGAATTGAGTGAAGATAATCATCGTCAATTCTTTATCCCAAGAGGCTTTGCGCATGGTTTTGTCGTGTTAAGTGAGACGGCAAAGTTCCAATATAAGTGTGATAATTTTTACACTCCAGAGGCAGATGGAGGTATAAGTATTAAAGATGAGTCATTGGGGATTGATTGGGGAATTTCAATAGAAGATGCTGTTCTTTCAGAAAAGGATTTGAAACACTTATGCTTAAAGGAATTTGATTCTCCTTTTGATTATAATATGAATCTTTATCCAGAGTTTGAATAAAATGAAAACAATACTTGTAACAGGGGCAAATGGACAACTTGGCAATGAAATGCGTATTGTTTCGAAGGGAAGTTGTGATAGATATATCTTTACAGATGTCAATCAAGTAGAAGGAGTCGAAACCATTCAACTTGATATAACAAATATTGATGACATTCGTAAAATAGTAATAGATAATGAGGTTGATGTCATCGTAAATTGTGCGGCATATACTAATGTAGATAAAGCAGAGACAGATGAAGAATTGTGTTCTATGTTGAATGAGCGAGCTCCCGAAAATCTGGCTGTAGTAATAAAAGAAGTCGGAGGTTTACTTATTCATGTTTCCACTGATTATGTGTTTGGTGGTGATCCTTATAATACACCATGCAAGGAAGAACAAAAAGGTACTCCAACAGGTGTTTATGGCTTAACAAAACTTCGCGGAGAACAGGCAATACAGGCAACGGAATGTAATCATGTCATAATTAGAACTGCATGGTTGTATTCGGAATTTGGAAAGAATTTTTGCAAAACCATGATGAATTTAACATCAACCAAGCCGGAATTGAAAGTAGTGTTTGACCAAGTCGGTACTCCTACATATGCTTTGGATTTGGCAAAGGCTATAGAATGTGTAATAGCTAAGTTTGATGGAAGCCAAAATGGTATTTATCATTTCTCAAATGAGGGGGTTTGTTCGTGGTTTGATTTCACAAAAATGATAGCTGAATACAATGGATCAACAAATTGTGACATTCAACCATGTCATAGTGATGAATTTCCTAGTCCAGTAAAGCGTCCAGCATATTCTGTTCTGGATAAAACAAAAATAAAAGAAGTGTTTGGCGTAAAAGTTCCATATTGGACAGAATCGTTAAAACAATGTATCTCAAATTTAAAATAGAATTGAAATGTTTAAAAGAAATATCGTAATTACGGGTGGTGCAGGGTTCATCGGCAGTCATGTCGTTAGACTGTTTGTGAATAAATATCCGGAATATAATATTATCAATCTTGACAAATTGACTTATGCTGGGAATCTTGCGAATCTGAAAGATGTGGAGGGAAAGCCTAATTATAAGTTTGTGAAGATGGATATTTGTGACTTTGATGCATTTTATAAATTGATGCAAGATGAGCATATTGATGGAATAATACATCTGGCAGCTGAGAGTCATGTTGATAGATCGATCAAAGACCCGTTTACTTTTGCGAAGACAAATGTCATGGGGACATTATCACTTTTGCAAGCAGCTAAATTATATTGGGAATCATTACCTGAAAAATATGATGGCAAGCGTTTCTATCATATATCCACAGATGAGGTCTATGGCGCATTGTCAATGAATCACCCAGAAGGAATAGAACCGCCGTTTACTACTACGGCTTCATCTTCAGAGCATCATTTGGCTTATGGTGATGATTTCTTTTATGAAACAACTAAGTATAATCCTCATTCGCCATATTCGGCATCAAAGGCTAGCTCAGATCATTTTGTAAGGGCTTATCATGATACATATGGTATGCCAACAATTGTGACAAATTGTTCAAACAATTATGGACCATATCAATTTCCCGAAAAATTGATACCATTGTTTATAAATAATATTCGGAATCGCAAACAACTACCTGTTTATGGAAAGGGGGAGAATGTTCGCGATTGGTTGTTTGTGGAAGACCACGCAAGAGCAATAGATGTAATCTTCCATGAAGGAAAGATTGCCGAGACTTATAACATCGGAGGTTTTAACGAATGGAAGAATATCGATATAATAAAGGTTGTGATTAAGACTGTAGACAGATTACTTGGTAATCCCGAAGGTTATTCATTAGATTTGATTACATATGTAACAGATCGTTTGGGGCATGATGCCAGATACGCAATAGATTCCACAAAACTTCAAAAAGAACTAGGCTGGGAACCATCACTTCAATTTGAAGAAGGAATTGAAAAGACCGTGCGTTGGTATCTTGATAATCAAGAATGGATGGACAATGTAACATCAGGAGATTATCAAAACTACTACGAAAACATGTATAAAGACCGATAGTATGTCTTCTCAAATTTCGGGAAATAAAACAATTGCAAAGAACTCAATATATTTGTATTTGAGAATGTTCCTATTGATGCTTGTGTCGTTGTATACGGTGCGAGTTGTATTGGATACATTAGGCGTTGAAGATTACGGGATTTATTCTGCAATAGGGGGATTGGTTGTAACATTCTCTTTTTTGTCTCAAGTCTTGTCAAATGCATCACAAAGATTCTTTGCCGTAGATATAGGAAATAATGATCAAGAAGGGCTGAATTCTTCATTTAGTGCAATTATAATATCCTATATAATAATAACGATTGTGATAATAATTTTATTGGAAACTGTTGGAACATGGTTCGTTTTAAATAAAATGACAATTCCAGAGAATCGGATAGATGTCGCATTGTTATTATATCATTTTTCTATCCTAACATTTGCAGTAACTATTTTGACTAATCCGTTTAATGCTTTAATAATTGCTCATGAGAATATGAAAACATTTGCTTATATAAGCATAGTGGAAGGACTTTTGAAATTATTAGTCGCATTTAGTTTAGTGTATTTTAGTGCTGATAAGTTAAAGTTATATGCTATATTATTATTCCTTGTAAGTGGTATAATTTTTATTACATATTTTGTGATATCAAAGATATATTATAAAGAGATTAAATTTAATTTTAGATATGGCTTGGTGAAAGTCAAAGAAGTGTTTGGGTATTCCTCGTGGACACTTTTTGGGACGATAGCAGGGGTT
>JAFOXR010000013.1 GCA_017391675.1 Muribaculaceae bacterium | reverse complement strand
CATTCGCTTTCCTGTCCCAGGATTAACGACTATGCGTTCCAACTTTTTCTTAGCTTCAAATGTACCAAAACCAGGTATCGCAATGCTGTCCAGTTCACCGCACCGCTCCTTTATTGTAGCTACTAGAGCATCAAGCAATTTCGCCACATCGGCACTGCTTCGCCCCATACGCTTCGATATCGTATCGTTCAATTGTTTATTATCCATTCCTTATCAGAAAAATATAACTTACAAATATACCACTTATTCCACATTATACGCCAATCCATTAACATTTATTTCAAATCTAACCTGCAACAATAACAAAGCCGAGGATTTTCACCCTCGGCTCACCTAACTTAATATCAACTATTATGATTGTTTATTATTCCATAGACACATATGCACATTACCAGTTATTTCTGATTGTGCAACACGAGTTCAGTCTTCGATTGAATCGAAGGACTTGCTAGAACTATTGTAGTTTTAATTTCATTTTTGAATCAGATTTAACCACACCTTTTTTCCTACTGCAAAAGTACAAATAAAAATCCATAAAACAGTTGTCACACGCTGGTTAATCTATGTTAATTATCCCTCTACTTATATTGTGAATACCGATTATTCAGGACATTCACACTTGCCAAAAACAGCAAAGCATAATTTTTATATCCTACTGAAGCGTAATAAACGCACTTTTTTCTCTCTTCAAGAAAAAAAATGATTAACTTTGTCGTCAATATATGATATTTTAGGGCGAATGTTTAGCAATGACACTGACAAACGCCCTGGATTGCTAAAATGTTTTTTTATGGCAGAGATTATTGAAAATACAACTAACGAAGAAAAAACAGGTCTTAATTTCATAGAGCAAATAATTGCTGATGACCTGGCAGCTGGTAAAAACGGAGGAAGACTAAACACCCGTTTTCCACCCGAGCCTAACGGTTATCTGCATATAGGGCATGCAAAGGCTATCTGCATGGACTTTGGTGCAGCTAAGAAATTTGGTGGTACTTGCAACCTACGCTTTGACGATACTAATCCTATTAAAGAAGATGTAGAATATGTAGATGCTATCAAAGAAGACATCAAATGGCTTGGTTTTGACTGGGAAGATCGCGAATATTATGCTTCCGATTATTTCCCTCAACTATTTGATCTAGCAATACGCCTTATCAAAGAAGGCAAAGCATATGTTGAAGAACAAACTTCCGAAGAAATTGCAGCACAAAAGGGAACTCCTACTACACCGGGTATAGAAAGTCCTTACCGTAATCGTCCAGTTGAAGAAAGTCTTGACTTGTTCATGCGCATGAATGCTGGCGAATTTGAAGAAGGCACTCTCACTCTTCGTGCAAAGATAGACATGGCTTCTTCTAACATGCACTTCCGCGATCCTATCATGTATCGCATTCTTAAGCATGCACACCATCGCACTGGCAACACATGGAATGTTTATCCGATGTATGACTTTGCTCATGGTCAAAGCGACTATTTTGAGGGTGTAACACACTCTATTTGTACCCTTGAGTTTGTTCCTCACCGTCCACTTTACGACTTGTTTGTTGATTGGGCTAAGGGAGGAAAAGACCTAGATGATAATCGTCCTCACCAATATGAATTCAACAAGCTTAATCTCAACTATACCCTAATGAGCAAGCGCAATCTGCTTATTCTTGTGAAAGAAGGGCTTGTAAAAGGTTGGGACGACCCTCGCATGCCTACTCTTTGCGGTCTTCGCCGTCGCGGATATTCTCCTGAAGCTATTCGCAAGTTTGTTGATAAAATTGGCTACACAACATACGAAGCTGTAAACGAACTGGCATTGCTTGAAAGTGCTGTACGCGAAGATTTGAACACTCGCGCTACTCGTGTATCGGCAGTAATAGATCCAGTGAAGCTTATTATCACAAACTATCCTGAAGATAAAGTTGAGGTTCTTAATACTGTAAACAATCCCGAAGATCCAAACTCTGGAACACACTCTATCGAGTTCAGCCGCGAATTATGGATGGAACGCGAAGACTTTATGGAAGATGCTCCAAAGAAATATTTCCGCATGACTCCTGGACAAGAAGTGCGATTGATGAACGCATACATCGTGAAATGTACAGGCTGCAAGAAAGACGAAAACGGAAAAATCGTTGAAGTATATGCCGAATACGATCCTGAAACTCGAAGCGGAATGCCTGGTGCAAACCGTAAGGTTAAAGGTACTCTTCACTGGGTAAGCTGCGCTCACTGCCTAAAGGCTGAAGTAAGACTTTATGACCGCTTGTGGAAAGTAGAAAATCCTCGTCTTGAAATAGCTAACATTCAAAAAGAGAAAAACTGTCAAGCACTTGATGCAATGCGTGAAGTAATCAATCCTGATTCGTTGAAAGTTCTTACTGAATGTTATGTAGAACGCTATCTTGCCGAAGCTAAGCCGCTGGATTATCTACAATTCCGCCGTCTAGGTTATTTCAATGTAGACAAAGACAGCACTGCCGACAAACTAGTGTTCAACCGCACCATTTCTCTAAAAGACAGCTGGGCAAAAGAACAAAAGAAATAACAAACCTAACATATTGCAATAAAAGCTGTGTCACAAGGGCACAGCTTTTATTGTTTTTATAATTCAATACTTTATTTCAAGAACGGATTATATTGCCGTTCATCGCCCACAGTAGTTGCTCCGCCATGACCAGGATACAACACTGTCTCTTCTGGCAATACCATTAGCTTCATGCGAATACTATTAATTAATGTATCATAATCTCCACCGGCAAGGTCGGTTCGGCCTATGCTCATTTGGAAAATAGTATCCCCCACAAATGCACAGCCCGATTCTGGCATATAGTACACTACGCCTCCCATACTATGCCCCGGAGTGTGAAGTACTTCTATCTTTTCATCTCCCAGTTCTATCACTGAGCCGTCAGTTACTTCATCAGTCACAGCAAAAGGTTTCATCTCGCACTGGAGGTTAAATGCACGCAACTGCACATCACTCTTTTGTCCCATCACGATATCTCCTGCATGCCCATAAACAGGACAGCCGTATTCTTCGGTCAAGAAACCAGTTCCCATAATATGGTCAACATGCTCATGAGTAAGAAGGACCATCTTAAGAGTCAAGCGGTTGTCTTCCAAGAACCGCTTCAACGCCTCACATTCACGGCTGTTGCTCATACCCGGATCTATGACCGCGGCTTCACCCCCCTCTCCTGTCCATAGAATAAAGGTGTTCTCTCCAAATGGATTTACTGTGAATTTTGAAATCTTCATAAGTCTTGCTTTAGATTAGTTGCACATACACGACCTTCTTCGTATCAAAGAATTCCTCTTCAAAATAATCCTTCAGGTCGGCAATCATAGCCAACTTCTTGTATTTTTTCACTTCGGCCTGCAAGTCCCCACCTTTTAAGCATATCAATCCATTAGGCAATGAATTGATACATGTACGGGACACGCTGCGACGCACAAATCCTACCAAGTCATCAAGATTCATTACTGCACGGCTCACTACAAAATCAAATACGCCCTTGACTTCCTTAACATCTCCGTGCTGAGTCGTTACATTCTTAAGGCCCAAGCGGTCGGCTATATCTTGAGCTACCTTTATCTTTTTTCCAATTCGATCTACCAAGTGAAAATGGACCTCAGGAAACATTATCGCAAGCGGTATACCTGGAAGCCCTCCGCCAGTGCCCATGTCAAGCACCTTTGAGCCTGCCTTGAAATCGGTGAATTTTGCTATACCTAAAGAATGAAGAATATGATTTACATACAAGTTTTCAATATCCTTGCGTGAAATCACATTAATCTTCTCATTCCATTCCGGATAAAGTTCGCCCAGCTGTTCAAACTGTTTCACCTGCTCATCGGTGAGACTTTTAAAATATTTCTTTATAATATCTACACTCATATCAATCTATCAATTTTGAAACTATTGAATTTTCAAGTATATAATCTCTCAATATATCGTAATCAAGAGTAATCTCAATCTGCTCCACAACAGAAAGTTCGCCTGGCAAATAATTCCAAGTAATTCCGTTATTACCGATTCTAAAATTGTTATTAACTCTCACATTATCTATATTGAAAAAACCTAACTCTACAAGTTCGTCTTCATTTTTAGCGCCTGAATCTATTTGCAACTGCATTTTCAGCAAATCGCTAATATGCATCAGTTCTTCTTCACCGAAGATGTCAGATATATCCACCAACTTCAAACTTGCCAAATTCACTGTATAGAAATATCCCCTATAGGTATAATATTCATTATCATAGGTAGAGATCTCGCTCGCTTCAAAGCAGGCAATGCCATTTTTATTATACACAGCACTCACTTTTGCTTCTATCGAGCATTCTGCTACAGGTTCATAATCAGCTTCCGCTTCAGAATTTTCGGCCGCTTCACCCTCGTATCTACCAATAAGATTCTTTACATAAACAGGGAATGCACTTGCCAGCGTTATGCTATCAGTAGCGACCTCTAGCACTTTGCCCGAAAACAGTTTCTGCAGACTCTCAGTCTTTTCCTTGTCACGATACTGAGCAGGATACGAAATTTCCACATTTGCCATTATTTTCCAGTTTATGCTATCATTCGGAGCATAGTTCACAGTATCTTTCAAACTAATTTTAGCCAACGCTACCGTATCGTTACTCACTTCCTGCTTAATGGATTTACCTTGAGCACAAGCAGTTAAGCATGTAATAATCAACGGCAAAATATAGTATAGGCATTTATTTTTCATCTGTATATTTGTTTACAGTTAAATATCGATTATAAAGGTAACAATAATTATTCAACCTTAAAAATATTGCCATATCTAAAAATTTACCGATATTCGCAGAAAATTTACATACTATATGTTACAGATAGGAAAATTCAACGAACTAGAAATTACTCACCGGGTAGATTTCGGTCTATATCTTGACGGCGGAGAAGAAGGTGAAATTCTGCTTCCTCTCAGATATGCAACCCAAGACATGAAGCCTGGCGACAAGATAAATGCGTTTATATATCGCGATTCCGAAGACAGACTGATAGCTACAACCGAGAAACCTTATGCCCATGTAGGCGATTTCGCTTTCTTGCGCGTGAATGCGACCAACAATGTAGGCGCATTCCTCGACTGGGGCTTGCCTAAGGATTTGCTAGTACCTTTCCGCGAGCAAAAAGTGCGCATGGTACCAGGACGAAGCTATACTGTTTATGTATATCTTGACGATGAAACTCAACGCATTGTAGCATCGGCCAAGCTACAGAAATTCCTTGACAACAAAATTCCCGACATAAAAGCCGGAGATGAGGTGAAGGCACGCATATACCAACGCACTGAGCTCGGATACAAAGTCATCGTAAACGACCTTTTCTCGGGACTTATTTACCACAACGAAATATTCAGTGAGGTAAACATAGGCGAACTGCATCATGCTACCGTTAAGACGGTAAGAGCCGACGGAAAGATAGACCTAGTCCTTGGCAAAAGCACACGCAACAGAGTGAACGACCTTGCCGACGACATTCTGGACTACATTGAAGAATGCGGAGGTAGAATTTCTCTCAACGATTCTTCTTCACCTGAAGAAATCAGGGAAACATTCCAATGCAGCAAGAAAGATTTCAAGAAAGCTATAGGCGCACTGTTCAAAGCCAAACAAATCGTTATTGAAAACGACGGAATTCGCCTATCTTAAAATCATTTCACTATAATTGAAACCGATTGTTGATTCCCCCAAGAGTCAACAATCGTTATTTTATGGTAACCGGGAGATGGAGTCATCTTCATTTCATGAATGCTTGTAGTTGACCCTAGATAATTTGCATCTAAATGCCAGAAAATTTCAGTACTGTTATCGGTATGGGCTACTTTACACACCAATGCTCCCCTACTTCCGTCCATCTGTTTCGGCAACATTATTACACTTCCTTCTTGCGGATACATAATACTCATTATCCGTTCGCTGTTGCCTAAAGATTCTCCTACGGCAATCGGCACATAATCATGATGATTAATCTTATAATACTGTTCCATGACAGGAGGCAATACAAACCGCTTTTGAAACTCCTTCACTAGTCCATTGTCTGAGTTTTGCTTAACCGGCACTTCCTTGCAATAAGGACACACCGGAGCCTTAACACTGCTTCCAGGCAAAAGCATTGATTCACACTCGGCACAATTCATTCCAGCCAAATATCCCGAATGCTTGCACACCTGCATTGTCACGCCATCTGTTTGTTTTGGGCTATCAAACCAAGTAGTATTAGGCAAAGCATTGAACAGGTCAAACATTATCGGTCCTGCCGTACTTGCTCCAGTAATTGATGGAGCACCGCTGCCATCGGCATTTCCTACCCATACGCCCACAGCATATTCGGGAGTCACCCCAATTGCCCAGGCATCTCGAGAGCCATAGCTGGTTCCTGTTTTCCATGCAATTTTTCTTGCCGATTGCACCCTGCGCCAATCCATCTGGTCAGGACGATTAACATTCTGCATGGCTACAAATGCATTATATAATGCGACCTTATCTCGTAATGGAAAATCCTTATAGGCTAAAGTGTCGGTATAGCAAGCAACCATCTTGGCGTAACATGAAACCGCATCAACAAGTGTTACTTCAGCACCACCCAAGATTAACGACAACCCATATTTATCGGCACGACGCTTTAATGTTGTGAAGCCCATTTGCTTCAACCGCTCAGCAAAACGCATCACACCATAATCTTTCAGCAATTGCACACTGGGAATATTTAGAGACAAGGATAACGCCTCATCGGCTGCAACCGCTCCAGTATAGCTTCCGTCAAAATTTCTTGGTGCAAAACCGCCAAAATCCATTGGAGCATCAGGCAACAATGCTTTAGGAAGAATGGTCCCGTCCTGTAAAGCTGCAGCATAAAGCAACGGTTTAAGGATACTTCCCGAAGACCGTGGCGAACGGGCTATATCTACCCACATTCCTTCACGCTCATGAGACATTCCGCTGTTTCCACAATAAGCTATCACTTCACCTCGCTTAACATCTATAATAACAGCCGACAGGTCCCGAATACCCGACAGATGCAGTTCTTCACTCCACATATCAGTCAAGTCCTCAACCCTACGCTGCAAAGCTATGTCAATTCCTGTTACAGTACTCTCACCATGATGATTCTTATTGCACCACTCCACATAATGAGGTGCATACTGCGGCATAGGATAAGGCGTACCGATAAGAGGTTCTTCTATAGACAACGAATACTCTTCATCACCGATTTCTCCTTTATCATGCAATCTAGTCAACAACCTGTTTCGTTTTGCCAAGAGAGCATCACGGTTCCTGTCAAGATGTATTAACGACGGTGCATTCTGCAACACGGCAAAGGTCGCAGCTTCTGCCCACGATATGTCCGCACTATTTCCCTGATATCTCCACCGTGCGGCATCAATCCCTACAACATTTCCGCCAAACGGAGCATGAGATGCATATAGTCTCAAGATTTCATCTTTGGAATAAGTCAATTCAAGACGAGTTGCCATAAAAATTTCTATAATCTTTTGCCATATAGTACGGGACTCTCTTCTTGACAGTCTTATCACCTGCATCGTTATAGTGCTACCGCCACTCACCACTCTACCATTCCTGAAGTTCTGCACAGCTGCTCTAGCCAGTGACTGCACATTTACACCTGGATGATAATAGAACGAACGGTCTTCAAATTCTATTAATGCCTTCACGAATTTATCGGGTAGTGTATCACTTGGAGGGAACCGCCACTGTCCATCATCGGCGACACGAGCGCCAAGCAATTCTCCTTTTCTATCGGTTACAACAGTTGAATAAGGCACTCCCGAGAACAAATCACCAGGCAAACAGAATAGCCATAGCAGCAGAATTGCTCCTGCTACTATGACTAGGGAATATTTCACTTTTTGCTTCATTTTACCACACTAGTTCGAATAGGAGCCGATAACGCTCTGCATTCGGTATTGTACATATCTTCACACACTGTAGGAGGCAATATAAAGTCACCTAGATAAGAGGCTCTTAATCGAACCGTAAAATTCTTTTCTTTACCTGACTCAATACTGAAATACCAACTTACTCGATCGTCTCTTATATCAACATTTGCTAACTGCCTTTCAGAATTCAACATACGGTCGTTCCATATTTCCCAACCTGAAGGCACCGCAAACGACAGTGCCATAGAAGTTGTTGCTCCTCGCACTTTTGATACACATATTTTGGCAAGGAACTCTTCACCTTGCTTAAGCGATTTTATATTTATCCGTTTTCCGCTTAAATCGGTAAAGCACAAGTCACAGAACACGCCATTTGATTCAGCTTTGACAGGTTCTTTAACAGAAGGCTTGCTTCTCGTAGTTAAATTGGCCACAATTGTTCCTTCTCCATTATTTTCTACTGTAACAGAAGTGCCTTCCCTGTTCAATGGAATATTTTTTATTCCATCAAGGTTACGAATGCACTCTTTAGATTTACCGTTTTCCAAAATCATAATTTCCGATGTCATTTTCTTTGTTTTCTCTGCCATGCGACTCATTACCTTGCTCACATATGCCATTTCTTGCGTATTACAGTTTTTAGCCGAGAACGAAGATGTAATTTCCTGACTAAGCTCAAAAATACGCTTTTCGTCTCCAATAAGCAGCCATGTATCTAATTCCATAGCCTTATCACGCAATGGTGACCGGAATACATTATAAGACAGATTGGTATCTGATGTATTATCTGCTCGCTTACACAAATTAATGGCAACCGATTTACGCCCAATCAAGCTATATGCAGCCGCTAGGCGAAGCAAAGCCTGGCGTGATAAGTTCTGAGATACTCTTAGCTTATTCATTGAGGCCACTGAATTTTCTCCCGATAGTGCCAATGTGTACAACCGGTATGCTTGTTGCAAGTCGTCAGCCCCCTCAGCTGTATGATTATAGCCTTTAGCTGCCGACTTCTGATATTCTTTCCATTTTTCCAATACTTGTGAATGAACAAAAAAGCCCTGACGCTGTGCCTCTATAAGTACTTCACCAGCCATTGATGTCACCCATTCATTGGAATCATGCAAACAGCTCCAATAGACAAAGCCTCCAGAAAACCGTTGCCTTGAGACAATTCGTTTAATGATTACGGGAATTGTCTTTTCTGCCCATGCTTTATCCTCATCACTCAAGTATTCACGGGCATGCAACAGGAACATTGCTAGTGACGATAACTGCTCAGTACATTCATGAGGATAGGATTTAACAAAAGAGAATACCCCGTTAAAATCAATCATTGGCACTGCCGAAAGCGACAATCTCACATCACCATTGGTCATTTTAGGCCACTTGAAAGTGTGTTGCTTATGTCCATTTAATGACATAAAATCCGAAGTGATTATATCTGGCATTGGATTCTTCACATCTATATATATCGTTTCCTTTGCAGTGTGCCCTCCTCCTGCTGCCGTTATCACCACTTTTGCTTGTCCTTGCTTCTCATTATCGCACGCTAAATCAAATTCAAGGAGCTGTTCCGATGCGCCCTTGAAAGTCACCTTCTTGGTACTGCTGCCAACTACCGACAATGGACCCTCAACACTCACCGACACATTTACATCACTTATGCCTCCTTTCATTGCAAAGACATTAACAGGCATTTTCACACGATCACCACACGACAATGACCTAGGCATCGTAGAAAGCAGCATAAGGGGTGCAGTCACCTTGACAGTCTTATCGGTGCTACCATAACTGCCCGATTTTGATGCCACTACCATAACTCTAACTGAACCGACATACATAGGCAGCGTTATCCTATGAGTCTTTGTTCCACTATTGAGAGTGAATGGGCCTAGGAATTTCACTACAGGATTGAAGCGCTTTTCTTTTCCTGCTGCAATGCGTATTGCTCCGTCTCCTCCAACACTTAATATTGAACGGAACTTTCCTGAAAATGCTCCTATAACATCATCATACATGTCCCATGTTGATACTCCTAAGGCCTCTCGCTGATTCATTGCACGCCACGGCTGAGGTGTCTTGAAAGATGTTATATCAAGCAGTCCTTCATCTACAATTGCCAGGGTGTAACTCATCGGTTTTCTGTCCTTCTCTCTCACTTTAATAGTAAATTCTTTCAGGGGGCCAACTTCATCGGCAACAATAATCTCAGGTTTTAGAATTGTACGCTTGTCTACCACTTCGGCTCCTTCCACACCGTACATTCTAATGGGCAAGTCGTTTATAGTCTGCGAATGCGGCTGCAGCAATGTCGCATACACATAAAAATTAGGAGCCATATCCTTAGTTACCGCGATACGATAAGATGTTTCTTTATCCTTAGATGCAGCAACCCAAATTCGCTTTATTACCTTAGTGCCATTCTCTACCGAGAGTAGCACTCTGCCATTGGCCGAAGACGGCAACTGTACTGTTGCATATTCTCCCACTTCATAACTTTTCTTATCCAATGAAAAGGATAACATTGTAGCTGCTGTAGGATCATCTTTTTCGGAATAGCTCCACCAATAAGGTTTAGTTACATATATAATACCGCCGCTAGCATGACCGCCGTCTGGATCGTGAACATATACTAGATATCGTCCTCTGCATGCAACATCTATTTTTAATGCCAATGCAGAATGGCCATTGACAGTTTTAAGTTTACCAGACTCGTATATTTCGGCAACTTGGCTTTGTACATACCTGCTTAATTCCTGAGCTGAGCCTTCCATCCACCAGTCCCAGTCCAGATGATATACTTTATAGGACAGTTCGGTATCCTCTGGTCGACCGCTCTCATCAACGCAAACAACAGGAATATTCATATCCTCACCTGCGACAAAATACTTTTCACCCAAATCCACTCCTACATATTTTCTATAAGTAGAATATTGTACCGATGTAGATGTCACGCTCTCGTCACCTCCAGGTTCGGCAACTTTTGCTATCAAATTTGCCTGCAGCATTCCAGGTGCGTTCTTTGTTTCAGGTAAAACTTTACTATGCTTATATTTTCCCAGTGAATCAAGATTCACCGAAAATATTTGCTGCTTAGATTCAATCAAATCATACAACGGATTCAAGAACAGATACTTGCTGTATTTCTTGAATGGATTAGGATTGTTATATGTTCTCATTTCAAGATTTGCCTTCAGACCTTTCCCCGAAGCCCCTGTAAGCCATTGTGCATCTATGCCCAGCTCCGCAGTTTCCCCAGAACGAAGTATTTCGGGAGATGTAATTTTAATCTTCAATCTGTTTGGCTTTATTGTTTCTACCCTCACAGTGTGAATAAAAGTTTGCCCTCCAACTTTGAACTTGGCATGCCATACTCCCGTAGGAGCATCTTCGTCGGTTTTTGCCTTAAAGGCATACATTCCATTCACATTGTTGGTCATAGTGTGTTGCTGATACAATTTATCGTCGGGGGTATAAAGTTCCATTGTCGCAGGATAGTTGGCAGGCAATGTTTTCAGTTTATCCTCGACTATCAATGTGAGATACATGTCATCACCAGGACGCCACATCCCTCTCTCGCCATAAACAAAGCCCTTTATTCCTTGCTTGTTTTTCTTTCCGTCAACATTAAACTCACTTAATGAAAGTTCATTTCCTTTAGCAGTTTTCAAATATGTAGTAGACTTCCCATCGGTAGCCGTCAGTATAAACGGAATTCCTTCTACCCTAAAATCGGCAAAGCCTTGTTCATTGCTATAAGCAGAACCTATTGGACGCATCTGATAATTGTATGCCGTAACGCGTATTCCTTTCAATGGCGATGACGACATGATATCATTTACCGCACACCACAACCTGCCCGATTCTGCACGCTTTACAATAAGACCGATATCCGATGCCATAAGATTATATTCCGGCATCTTACAAGTATTCATATAATAACTGTCTTTCGTAGGATCATCATCTTCACTCCATCTATATTTATCGCTATCATAATCGGGAGCCTCACGATATATATATGATCTATCTTTGTCCCATTCCTGATTATCGGCAGCTGTTACCCCCGAAACAATTTTAAAATCGGAAGCCTTCACTTTATCATACAAAGAATATGCCTTACGGAATAATATACGAATATTATATATCGCGCCTCTTTCCTTGCGGAACAGGTTCTTTAAATCTATTGAGAAGTTTTGCCACTGATTAAGATTAAGTGACTTGTCCTTGTCGAGACGCACAGTCTGTCTATAAATAAGTCGTCCTGTCCTTCTAAGACCATACGAATTATCTATATCACTAGTCTGCAAGAAAGTCATCACATTATCGGTATATATTTTTACGACCTCCACATCTACTGCCGCTAAATTCACCGCACGGAATGGTAATTTAAGATTCTCTCCATCGGGCAGAATTGTCCCTTTTATCGGAATCTCAACAGCAGGAGGTAACACTTCCTGCTTAAATTTTTCTTCTATATCATAACCCAATGTTTTCCCATTTTCGCTGCGTAGCATGCTTGAGATATTCAATATAATCTCTGTAAATGCATTTCTTTCATAGAACACTTTCACATTGGTCTTGTTTCGTTCGATTTTTACATTATCAATGTCGCACAATGCTATCAATCCTTCCAGTTCCTGATCTTCCGACAACGGCTCAGTGAATTCCAGGTTGACATATGGCTGCTCTGCTTCCACATGCTCTGAGCTAAGCAATTGGAATTCATTTCCAGGTATAGCTATCTCATGTTCTGCTACAGGAAATCCTTCCAGTTCTCCATATTTAAGTTTAAGTATATAGCTTTCATGCTGCCTCGCAACATTCTTAATTCTGAATGCGTGGCATTTGTCATCTGGCGTGCTTCTTAATGACACTTTTGCCCCTTTCTGCCCGCAGGATAGCAATTTGGGCTGAAAAGATTTAACCCCGGGTTTATGACTGAATTTCAGTTTTCCTTCTATAATGACGCTGTCACGGCATTCAGGATCAATCATTGTCCTTACATCACAGAATTTAAGATACTGTTTATCTACTACAAATTCAAAGCTGAAGACCTTCAAAGAATCTATACCAGTTAATTCGGCCATATCTATGTGACATTTATATCTTTTGCCTTGCTTCAAGGAGCCTGGTTTTGGCACAAAGCTAACACAGGTTTTACTTTGCGAATAATGTGTCTCACCCTTAATTGAAGGCGTGAACCTAAATACTTTATCAGAGCTTCTTAAAGTATCTATGAGCGACTTCAAGGAATCGGTCGCATAGATTGTAATTGTAGAATTCTCTGATATTCGCTCATTTGGTATTGCCGAAATCCATAAACTGGCTTCATGAAACGGCATCGTCTGCGACGAGTAGTCGCAAGCAACAGCACTTATCAGTACCATCACTAGAACAAGAAGTTTGGACATTGAAAATTTCATAGTTTTATACTAGTTTTTTAATTGTTTGCACACTAATTCTAGTACAAAACTCCTAAAAAAAAATCGTACAGCCTAGCGTTTTTAACACGACTGTACGAAATCATTTATTGAATGTATGAAGTTACTTCTTCTCTATCATTTCATAATTTTTCAGACTCATTGTATTGCATAAATCATGCTTGATTCTATTTCTTGCGCCACACTATATAGCTCGTATTCCTTGGCATTCTGCGACGGCTCTTGTAGTAATTCTGATTACCGAATTCATGACGAACTCTATTTTCATCTACAATCCAGCCATAGGAAGATGATCCCACCAGATAAATCGCCTGATCTACTCCAAGGTCCACTAGAGCCTGCGCAAAATCGTGAAAGGACTCTTCTGTTCTTGAATCTACAATAAGGATTTCTCCATTTCGCTCACACAATCCGCGTCTTTTGGTTTTGCCCTTTGGCTCATTTTCTACCAATACGCCATTGCTCACCAGCGGATATTGTCTGAAGAAATAACCACCTTGCTCGGTAGCCTGCTCAAACAACGGAGAATTTTCAGCCATTCCTATTGTTATCTTGCCGTTAATCGATGCACAATAGCCTTTTTTGGACAACCCCCAGGCCAATGGTTCGCCTTTCAGCACAAACGCCCCCACTATTCCTCCATTATCAGCCCGGACATCGGCAGCTTGTGCTACATACACTATCTTAGTTTCCTTTTTACTTGGCATTCCTATTTGCAAAGACATTTCTGCATTATGCGGAATACACAATCGCAACGGTATATCATTAATTACTGTATCTATAATCTCGGTAAAACCTTTAACATCGGGAGCGACATTCTTCCCTAATGTTTTCTCGATTACTTTTTCTTCGTGTTTAACGATAACCTCAACAGGTTCAAAATATGCAGGCTCGTCTTTTTTCAACTCCTCCTCACGCTTCATTGAGACAGCTAGCACCACACTGGCTATTACAATTATGAGCACAATGAATATAATCGCAGTCCAGAGTTTCTTTTTGGAAATACCTCTTTGATTCTTAGACACTTCATCTTCACCTATGATTCGAATCTGATCATCTCTTATGTCCTTGAAATTTTCCATAATTATCTTGTTTCCTCCTTTTCATATAGTTCCTTCAACTGTTTCAGAGCTTCTTTTGATGCCGTTACCGTGTGACTGAATGTCGCCACATCCGACAGGACCAACTTTTGCTTTGGAATGTTGATATAGTATATATAGGAACGGTTTATTATAAGACTTTTACCTATACGAATGAAGTTATTTCCTTCGCTGCTTAGCTGCGAAGATATCATTTTTTCTATTTGACCCAATTGATAAGACAGCATGCGCACCTCTCCATCGGTCTGCACTAGCGTAGAATAATTGCCGTCCGATGTTATGTATACGATATGCTCCGGTGATATGCGAACAAGATCAATTGATGTTGATATTATCAGATGTTTCTTCATTCATTTGATTTTACATGCAAATGTAAATAGTTTTTTTCACATGACAAATCACTCTTTGCTCTAATGTACCAAACTGCATTCTGAATGTATGAAATTACTTTTTCACCTTAGGAATTGTCTTTAAACAATTCTCGCCGACTATGTACGAAATAGAATAGAACTGGTTGCATTCTAACTATAAAGCGGTGCGTTATGAACACATTTATAATGCTAGCGATGCCATTATTTGCGACTTTTGCACTATCTTTGCAGTGCTAAAAATTTTATTATGCTACTACAGAATACATTAAAATCTTTTGGTACTTATTGTATCTTTATCTGGAGAGTATTTTCCCAGCCCGACAAATGGAGTGAATTCTTTAAGCGATATATCACCGAAGTAGTGAAACTGGTTATAGACTCTATTCCTCTTGTTATTGTTATTTCAATTTTCATCGGTGCTGTGTGTACCATTCAGATGAAACTTAATATCATGTCTCCGCTTATACCTATATATACAGTGGGACTTGCAACAAGAGAAATTATCCTGCTAGAATTTTCTTCTTCAATTCTATGTTTGATTCTTGCAGGTAAAGTCGGATCCAGCATTACATCTGAGATTGGAACCATGCGTGTGACCGAGCAAATTGACGCATTGGAAATTATGGGTATCAACTCGGCTAATTTCTTGGTATTGCCCAAAGTGATTGCATTCGTCACATTCATTCCTATTCTAGTAATACTAAGCATGTTCACCAGTTTGCTTGGAGGATACCTTATCACTATCGCTACTGGTATCGTTTCGCCCGAAATATATGTATATGGTATACAGACCATGTTCACTGAGTGGTATGTATGGTATGCTCTAATCAAATCGCTATTCTTCGCCTTCGTAATTAGCAGCGTATCTTCCTATTTCGGATACCATGTTACTGGCGGTGCTTTGCAAGTGGGTAAGGCCAGCACAAATGCAGTGGTAACAAGCAGCATTCTTATTCTGCTTCTAGATGTTATCCTCACTAACCTAATGCTTCAATAATTACATTTCTGCACTATGATAGAAGTAAAAAATGTCATAAAGTCTTTTGAAGATAAGACTGTGCTTAAAGGCATAAATGCAACTTTCTACGATGGTAAAACCAACCTAATCATAGGTCAATCCGGATCAGGTAAAACCGTTTTGGTGAAAAACCTGGTTGGACTTCTTAAACCCGACCAAGGAGAAATCCTTTACGACGGAAGAGACATTACAAAAGTGTCTATTAAGAAGATGAAGGAAATACGCAAAGAAATAGGAATGCTGTTTCAAGGTTCAGCCCTTTTTGACTCCGAAACAGTAGAAGGAAATGTAATGTTCCCGCTGAAGATGTTCTCCGACATGAGCTACGCCGAAATGAAAGAGCGTGCCGAATTCTGTATACATCGTGTAAATCTTGACGGAGCCAACAATAAATACCCATCGGAGATTAGTGGAGGTATGCAGAAACGCGTAGCAATTGCCAGAGCTATTGCTCTGAATCCTAAATACCTGTTCTGCGATGAGCCTAACTCAGGTCTTGACCCTGAAACATCTATACTTATAGATGAATTGTTGAGCGATATCACGCATGAATATGGCATAACAACCATAATCAACACTCACGACATGAACTCGGTTCTAGGCATTGGAGAAAACATCATTTTCATTAATAAAGGTAATCTGGAATGGACTGGAACAAGCAAAGATGTATTCACTAGCGACAACAAGGAGCTTAACGATTTCGTTTTTGCTACCAACCTGTTTAAAAATGCTAAGTCCTACATGCTACAAAAAATGCAACAAGAAGGAAAGATATAATATCAACACAACCTCTGTAAACGACAAAAGACTGCATTTTGCAGTCTTTTTGTTGTTTATATGAAAGCCTTTTGCCCTATTGAAAAATCGATGTATTTGACATTGAAGAAGCTGGTTACCTGGACAAAAGTCCTTATTACCACGCCATTTTTCGCAAATAAAAAAAGCTGACAATCTTATTTGATTATCAGCTTTAACTGGTGTCCGAAATGAGACTCGAACTCACACGAGCGTAAGCTCACTACCCCCTCAAAGTAGCGCGTCTACCAATTCCGCCATCCGGACTTGATTTCGCCTGACTTCTTGTCATATCGGGCGTTGAGCGAAAAACGGGACTCGAACCCGCGACCCCAACCTTGGCAAGGTTGTGCTCTACCAACTGAGCTATTTTCGCATTTTCAGTTCCGATGCCTTGCGGCTATCCGAACCTTTCAGTCTTCTTATGAACTCTTTTCTTGAGCGAAAAACGGGACTCGAACCCGCGACCCCAACCT
>JAFOXR010000012.1 GCA_017391675.1 Muribaculaceae bacterium | reverse complement strand
TTTTATTCATTTCGTTATCTTTGTGGAAAATCAATGTGTAACGGAATGAGTGTGAAGAATGTTTTGGCGATGATGCTAGCTTCGGTTGCATGCCTTGCGGCAAGTGCTACGGCAAAGACCGATTATGCGAAGCTTGAGGCAAAGGCCGACCGCTTTGTGCAGTTGCAGGAGTGGAATAGTGCCAATGCAATGTATATACTTATGGCTGAGGCTCGTCCAAGCGAAGCGAAGGCCTACTCCAGGGCTATAGTTTCCAGTGGAATGATGAAAGATTCTGCTGCGCAGGTGGATATGCTTGAACGCACGCAGAAGTACGGAATCCCTATGGATTCGGTTTTTGAAGGCGTAAAGGCTTTTTCCTATGAAGCCGGTGTGCCGAAGGAATATGAAAGTTTTCTCAAGTTGGTAAAGAAGAGTCAGCCATGGATAGCCCGCCACATCAATGTGAGATTGCTTAAATATTATGACTTCAGGAATGATGCCGCAAATATGGTAACGGTGGGCAGCGAACTGCTGGCATCGTTTCCCGATGATTTGTGGTGCCTGTCGGTAGTGGGAAGGGGGTATATGATTGCAGGAAAATATGAGAATGCTGTGGCTGCCTATAAGAAAGTGCTTGAGGCTGACCCCGAAAATTATGATGCGCTAGTGGCTCTGGGCAATTATTATTATGTAATGTGGAAAGCCTCGGAGGGCACACGCTCGCAGATGACTTCGGTGAAAACCGATGCATTGAACTACTTGAAGAAGGCTTATGCCATAAGAAACTCCGAACACCTTTCTCAAGTGATTTCCGAACTTGAACCGCAAGTCCGTTAATCCAGCCCGTTCACTAGATTCTCAACTACCGAGGGGAAATGACGATGCTCCAGCGCATGTATTCTCTCCGCTAGCGAGTCAGGGGTGTCATCAGGCAGTACTTCGCAAGAGGCCTGGAAAATTATTTCGCCTTTGTCTATGTCCTCGTCAATATAGTGGATAGTGATGCCGCTTTGTGTTTCACGAGCAGCAATTACTGCCTCGTGTATATGGTGTCCCCACATACCTTTCCCTCCATATTTTGGCAGAAGCGACGGGTGAATGTTTATAATTCGTCCAGTGAAAGCCTTGATAATAGGGATCTCGATTTTTGCCAGGAATCCGGCTAGAACAATGAAATCGGTGTTTTCCTTTTGTAGAAACCGAACAATTTCGTTTGCATCGCACCACACCTCTTTAGGGAAATTATAGGTAGGAATACCTAGCGATTCCATTCGCTGATGCACGCCCGCATTGATGCGGTTGGTAAGCACACACTTCACCTTTATGCTGTCATTTGCAGCAAAATGCTTTACGATAGCCTCGGCATTAGAGCCGTCGCCCGATGCAAAAATCACAATATTTTTCATAGATTGCAAAGATAGAACTTTTCTAACAAAAAACTGCAACTATTTTACGATGTTTTGAGCGAAGGATTCGTAACAATCAGGTGTTGTTGCTGGTGATGCTGGGGTATAGAATGGTTTGGGTGATGCCTCGCATTGCTAGATAGGTGATGAATGCGCACCATAGTTTGTGGTTTCCTAAGTCTTCGGGTAAAAGGAAGAATACCAGAAAATAGGAAACCGATGCTGTAGCAATGGAGATGAGCATGCCTCGAGTGGCAGTGAGCCCGATATAGATGCCGTCCCACACAAATGCCGCTACGCTTGCAAAGGGTATTGCTACGCTCCACAGGTAGAAGTCCATTGCATAGGTGATAACCTCGCTGTCGTTGGTGAGGATAGTGAAAATTCGGTTCAATCCTGTTGCATATACTGCTGTGAAGCAAAGAGCGATGACGGCTCCCCACACGAAAAGCGCCTTTATGCACCTGGCGCGGTTGGTGTCATCGCCTGCTCCGGTAAACTTTCCTACTAGAGCTTCTCCAGCGAAGGCAAATCCGTCCATGAAATAGGAGAATAGAATGAAAAGCTGCATTATTATGGTGTTGGCAGCAAGTGTCACATCACCATCTCTAGCTCCCTGGGCCGTGAAGAACAGGGTCACTAGCATGAGGCATAGGCTACGCACGAAGATATCCCTGTTTACATTGAAGAACTGCCGCATATCGCTAAACCGCAAGGCTTCACGGGGATTTATGCCTCTAAGAATAACCTTGTGTCGTGTGAAGATGAAATACAATCCAAGCGCCAGACCTATGTAGGAAGCCAGTACGGTGCCTATGGCGATGCCTATGAACCCCATGTCAAGAACGAAGACTGTGGTGAGGCTTATGATGATATTGGCGATATTCACCGCTATGGATATATACATTGGGCGAGTGGAATCCTGCATTCCCAGGAACCAGCCGTGAATGGCCATGGTGGCAAGAATGGCGGGTGCGTTCCACACGCAAATGTAGAAATAGCGTTGTGCCAATGAGAGTACTTCGGGCGAGGGTGATATCACTTCCAGCGCAATCCATTGCAGCGGGAATTGCAGCACTATTATGGCCAGTGCGATGAGCAGTGCGAGCGATACTGCTCTCACGAGTGTGGTTGCAGCTTGAGTGAAGTTGGCTGCTCCGAATGCTTGTGCCGTGATGCCCGATGTGCCCATGCGCAGGAATCCGAAGTTCCAGTATATGATGTTGAACATCATGGTCCCAACCGAAATGGCACCGATGTACTCGGTTTTGCCCAGATGCCCCGATATACCGGTGTCGATAAGTCCCAGTAGCGGGACTGTTATATTTGCCACAATGGCGGGGAGTGCAATATGTATTATAGACTTGTTCAATTGCTTTGCCGATGAGTTTATATGATGCCGAAGTGGGCGAGTGCGTTGAATATGCCGTATTCGTCAACCGAAGTGGTGACATGGTCGGCTGCGGCTTTTACTTCGTCGCCAGCATTGCCCATAGCTACGCCGATACCTGCGTGGGTAATCATGTCTATATCGTTGCCGCCGTCGCCGAATGCCATGGTTTCTTCTAGATGAATACCGTAATGGGCAATGATCTTGTCGATGCCTAGGCTCTTTCGGCTGCCTTTAGGAATGATGTCGAAGAAGTCGGGACTCCACCGCATGGACTCGCAGTTCGGCATGATGTTCCGGGTGATATCGTATTCGGCTTCCTTTTCGCGATTGAGGAAAATACCCAGTTGGTAAACACCTTCAGTGCTGCATTCCTGTATGGGGACAATGGGCGGAACTGGCATGTCCACTCTTGCCCATGCTGCAGCGACCGTAGGTGTGCATTCGGTCATTGTTTCGTGTTCGGCATAAACGAATTCAATGGGGAACTGTGTGTTCTTGTGAAACTCGGCAAGGCGCGACAGGTCCTCTTCTGGAATGCAGTTGCTGTAGATGATTTCATGCGCATCGGTTATGCAGCAGCTGCCATTGAGAGTGATGTATCCGTCGAATGCAGGGAAATCCTTCAGCTCCTGCATTTGTCGCCAAGATCGACCTGTGGCTATGAATACCTTGATGCCTTTATCCCTGAGCAGGCCGATAGCGTTCAGTGTGGACTGAGGAATCTTGTGAGTGTTGAAAGAGACAAGTGTCCCGTCGATGTCAAAAAAAACCGCTTTTACCATACAAGTGATAGAATATACCGAACGAAGCATTACCATTCATGCCAGGTTCATTTATATGCTTGCAAAAGTACTTGAAAAAAATATCATAGACAAAAGTCATGCGTAATTTGATTTATTATATGAAAAGAAATTGCATTAAGAAAAAAACATTAATTTTGTGAATCATAAGATTAAGAAGATTTATTGTCTTATTGCCATTTACGGTAATATATAGAGGCTGGTATGAAGGAGATGTTATATCCATAGCTCTGCAGATTCTTAAGTATTTTCTTTTTTCAAGTACATTTCCTGTGTCATGGTATATAATGGCTTCTATAATTGGAGTGTGCGCAATTACGATACTAAGCAGATACATAAACAACGGCATCTTGTTCATTATTTCTTTACTAGCTTATGCTTTCTGTTGTGCCGCTTCAAATTATGGAAATTTATTGACTGGAGGTACTGGGCAGAACTTGTGTCCTGTTGATATTGTTGTACAATTGATAAGATGTTCCAAAAATCTCGGATTTTAGTGTAAAATTCTATTCAAGTTTAAAGAAACGGAAGAGTTTATTAACTTTGTAGACGAATTTAGCAACAAGGTTATGCGTATAGGGAATATTGATTTGGGAGAAAAACCGGTGCTTCTTGCGCCTATGGAAGATGTGACTGACCCTTCGTTCCGTCTTATTTGTAAGGAACAGGGTGCTGACATGGTATATACTGAATTTGTGAGTGCCGATGCACTTATAAGAAACATTAATGCCACGACACGCAAACTCTCAATCAATGAAGCCGAACGCCCTGCAGCCATACAGATATATGGCAAGGAGGTGGCTCCTATGGTGGAAGCTGCACGCATAGCCGAAGCCGCTGGCCCCGATGTGCTGGACATCAATTTCGGTTGTCCGGTGAAGAAGGTGGCTTCAAAGGGAGCCGGTTCGGGAATGCTGCGTAATATTCCATTGCTGCTGGAAATCACACGCGCAGTGGTTGATGCAGTGAAGATTCCGGTAACGGTGAAAACTCGTTTGGGCTGGGACTGTAACAGCAAGATTATAGTAGAACTGGCCGAACAGTTGCAGGATTGCGGAATACAGGCGCTAACGATTCATGGTCGCACGCGTAGCCAGATGTATACTGGAGAGGCCGATTGGACGCTTATAGGCGAGGTGAAGAATAATCAGCGCATGAAGATTCCGGTGATAGGCAATGGCGACATCACTACGCCCGAAAAACTGGCGGAATATTACGACCGCTATGGCGTAGACGGAATTATGGTAGGCCGTGCCTCGATAGGAGCTCCATGGATATTCCGCGAGATGAAGCACTTCTTGCAGCACGGAACGCTCATAGAGCCAATCCCAGCAAGAGAAAAGATGGCATTGTTGCGCCGACAGATACGCGAGAGCATTGACCGTATTGATGAATATAGAGGTATACTGCATATACGCAGACACCTGGCAGCTACGCCGCTGTTTAAGGGTATACCCAATTTCAGAGAAACACGCATTGCTATGCTGAAGGCTTCAACTTATACCGAACTAGATGAAATACTTACATTTATAGAAGAAAAGATTTTTTAGAAAAGTGATTATGGAAAAAAAGACTAGGTTATTATGTGTGCTGCTGGCACTGGCAGGGGTATGCTCTATTGCGGCTCAAGAGGTGCAGAAATTTGACATCAATGTCGGAGACTTCACGCATCTGCTTGTGGTTGACGATGTGAATGTGGAATATCATTGTAATGCCGATTCTACTGGACGAGCGGTGTTCTACGCACACCCCGACATGGCCAACCAGATAATCTTTGAAAACAATAAGAAAGGCAAATTGTCGATTTCGGTGGGAACTGATAGCGTGTTTACCGATAATATTCCTACAATCGTGCTGTATTCGGCTTTCTTGCAGAGTGCCGACAACCAGGGCGACAGCACATTACACATAAGAAGTGTAGCTCCAGCTCCACAGGTGAATTTCAAGTTGATAGACAACGGAAAGGTGATTGTGGACAATGTTGAGGCTACAAGTGTAAATGTGGAGATTCTTACAGGAAAAGGCGACATCACAGTGGCAGGAAAATGTACCTCACTTAATATCAAGAATACCGGCAAGGGTACAATCAATACCGAAAATCTTGTGGCAAAAGATGTGAATTGCCGCATTTTGGGAACGGGTAAAGTATATTGCCGAGTTGAGGGCGGTAAACTTTCAATAAGGGGAAGCGGAACCGGCAAGGTTTATTATAGAGGTACGCCTAGCGAAACTAAGTCGTTCCAGCTAGGTACTATAAAGGCGATAAATCTAGATGAAGAACAATAATACAGCAATTAGTAATACACAATAATTAAAAACAATTCCCTATAAACCAAGTGAGCGGTCTGCCGAGATGGCATGCCGCTCGCAATTTTTTATAGATTATTCCTGATCAGTGTTTCGGCGATGAGCCAGTCGGTAGGGGTGTCCAGGTCGATGGAGCGTTCCCGGCTCATTTCGTACATTTTGCGCCGAGTGAATTCGCCCAGTTTCATCTTGCGTAGAGATGCGGTGTTTATCACATATACGGCACCATTGTATTCCCACACTTTAGGCGCATCTTGCCTGCGTGTGTACTTGCCGTCGCCTTTTGATATGTGAAGAAATCCGTTTTCATCGGTTTCGAAGGCGTTGTAGTAGGGATTGGTAGCAGCTTGCATCACGCTCACTACCATGTCTATCTCGGGCGTGTAGAGCTGCAGGCAACTGCGAACATCATCGGCTGTGCGTAGCGGTGAAGTGGGTTGGAGTAGCACCAGTGTGTCGTAATGAATGCCTTGTGATTCGTAGAAATCCAAAGCATGAATAAGAACCTCGTAAGTGCCGCTATGATCGGTTGCCAGTTCGGCAGGCCGCACAAAAGGGACTTTTAAGTTCATGGCTTCAACGGCGGAAATAATATCGGCATCGTCGGTCGTTACGCAGATATCGCAATCGGGAGCCAGTTCGCGCGCCACATCTATCGTGTAGCTTATAAGAGGCTTTCCAGCCAGAGGCTTGATGTTCTTCCCCGGAATGCCCTTACTGCCGCCGCGAGCAGGGATTACATATAGAGTCTTCATTGCTTGATGTCGTGAAAAGGTTTTTGTATTATGCCTTCTAGCTGATGTGTGGCTAGAGTGTTTACTATTGTGTTGAGTGTGTCGCACCCTTCATAAGGGTTGCGCACTCTTCTGGCTAAGTCAGAAACTTCAGGCGATAGAACAAGTTTTAGCCCGTTGCGTATTTCTTCAAGAGATGTACCGCAGTCGATAACCGACTCTGCCCGTTGTCGTCCTTTCTGTCGAATGCCTATGTTCAGGGTAGGAATATGCATTGAAGGCACTTCAAGAATACCGCTTGAAGAGTTGCCTACGACAGCTTTTATGCAGCGAAGGACCGAGAGGTAACGGCGAGCCCCAAGCGAAGGAAACACCACGCTGCGTTCGGGGTTGCGAGCCACAAAATCTTCGATAAGTCCGATTATAGAATCTCCTCCTGTGTCGTTATTAGGATAGGAGAACAGTATTTTTATATCCTCTCTTTCGTCAAGTGCTTTCAATAGGTTAGCGCATTGTTCGGCAGGTGTTCCCTCGTCAAGAGTAGAAGGGTGGAATGTCACGAAAATGGAATTCTCTGGAATAGATGTGTTGAGGCTTTGTTCCAGTTCCTCGCGTGACATAAGCGGAGTATTCAGTATGTTATATACGCCGATAGCACCTGTGCAAAAAACATTGTCGGGGTTCTCGCCTAGCTGGATAACGCGGTTGCGGGCTTCCTCGGTTGAGGTAAAATGCAAGTGACTCATCTTTGTGATGGAGTGGCGTATGCTCTCGTCGAATGCGCCTAGAGTAACCTCGCCTCCATGCATATGTGCCACAGGTATGCGGTGAATAAGTGCAGCCGAAGCTACGGCAAGCATTTCAAACCGGTCGCCAAGAATGAGCAGCAAGTGGGGTTGAAGGCGTGAGAATGCTTGTGACATTCCTTTCATGCATTCGCTCATGGCAACCACGGTATCGGTGGCGGTATCGGTCTGTACTGGCATCGTTACGCGATAGTCAATCTTCAGTCCGTCGCGTTCAATCTCCTTCCATGTGTTGCCGTGCTTCTCCGACAAGTGCATATTGGTTGCAATAATCTGCAACTCAACATCTTCTCGCTTGTCAAGAGCTTGTGCAATGCCGCTGAGCAAACCCCAATCAGCTCGGGTACTGGTCACTATGCAAATTTTCCGTTTCATAATCACATCTCTATCGGTTCGTCGGGGGCGAAGTCACGAGTGGCAGGTGTGCCTATTACTTCGCGCCACTTCATGGGCGAAATGCCATTGCCTGGTCGCTTTACGGTAATATTATCTTCGGTGAGAGTTTCGCCTTTATGTATGTTGCGTTTAGCGACAATGCTTTTTCTCGCTATACTCTTGTTCTGAGCCTCGCTTGGTGATACTGTTTTCGAAGTTGAGCCTAATGCCTGCTCTACGATCCTTATGGCTTCTACCATTTTTTTCAGCTCGGCAGGTTCAAGAGATGCTTTGTGATCGGGACCTTCCATATTACGGTCAAGCGTGAAATGCTTCTCTATTACGCATGCGCCTAGTGCTACTGCTGCAACGGGTATTTCTATGCCTTGCGTGTGGTCGCTGTAACCTGTTGCTAAGCCATAATCACTCTTTATGGTGTTCATTGCTAACAGGTTTACATCTTCATAGGGCGTTGGGTACTGCGTATTGCAATGCAATAGGGTGATGCTTTCTTTTGTTGCGCCGTTTTCAATCAAAGCGTCAAGGGCATTATTGATGTCACTGGTATCGCACATGCCAGTAGACATGATAATTGGTTTCCCCGTAGCGGCTATTCTTGCAAGATAAGGGTAATTGGTTATCTCTCCGCTCGGAATTTTCCACAAGTCGAGGTTCAGGGATTCAAGCAAGTCAATGCTGTCCATGTCGAATGCTGTGGAGAGAAATTTCACTCCTTTCTTGTTGCAGTATTCGATAAGTTCAATATGCTGTTGCTCGTTCAGTTCCAACCGCTTGAGCATAGCATACTGTGATGTTTCTTGGGTGGCAGCCTTTTGATATTCGGCAGTAGGAGCATTGAATGAAACTAGATTCTCGGTCTTGAATGTCTGGAACTTAACATAATCCACGCCAGCATCGGCAGCTGCATCAATAAGCCGCTTGGCTATATCCATGTTGCCGTTGTGGTTCACTCCAGCTTCTGCTATGATTATAGTATGTCTCATCAGTCGTTCCTTATAGGTTTTGCCGGGATACCGCAGTAGGTTCCGCTCTCATAGATGTCGTTTATTACTGTTGCGCCTGTTCCAATAACAGTATTGCTTGCGATGCTGATGTTATTGGCTATTGTTGCATGACTGCCTATGAAGGCGTTGTCGCCAATGCTAGCAGTTCCGTTAACGATAGCGCCAGTGGAGATGTGAATGAAATTTCCCACTTTGCAGTCGTGCTCGACAATAGCGCCAGTGTTGATAATGCAGTTTTCTCCTATTGCGGCATCGGAATTGACGATAGCGTTGTGCATGACCACAGTACCGCGCCCAAGCTTTGCCCCGCGTGCAATGTGTGCAGTTGCTGCAACTATTGGCGATGCTATCGCTCCTCCGGATTCAATTACTTTGCTTGAAAGCGCGCGACGAACGGCCGAGGATTTTATCTGTCCTACCGATATGACAAACTCAATATTGTCCTTGTATTGCTCAACGATGCTTTTTATGTCATCATCGCTGCCTATCACAGGAATGCCAAGGACGGTGCTTCCCTTTTCCAGAGCATTGTCAAGAATGCCCATGATAGTGTAGTCAGCCGACAATGCCACATCAATCACTGCTTTACAATGACCTCCACCGCCTATCAATATCAGTTTTTTCTCGTTCATCGATTCAAGCTATCTCGGTTATCGGTTGTATATATTCGCCTTGTATTTAGCGAGATTTTCCTGTTTTGTAAACCACTCTATGGTTTCGGCAAGACCTTGCTCAATGCTGTATTGCGGACGCCAGTCGGTGAGAGTGGTAATCTTGGTGTTGTCGCCCCAAAGACGGAACACTTCTGATTTTGAAGGACGGATTCTCTCAGGGTCCTGAATCCATTGCACATCAGCATTCATTAGTCGGGCAATAGTCTTCAGAGTATCCTCCATAGAGATTTCAGAATTGGTTGCGATATTTATTTCCTCGCCTTCGATACCTGGGGCTTTAGCCAGCGCTAGGAATCCTCGGCAAGTGTCCTTAACATAGTTGAAGTCGCGGGTAGGAGTGAGGTCGCCCACTTTTATTTCACGAACTCCGTTGGCAATCTGCGTGATGATAGTAGGAATGATTGCGCGTGCCGATTGGCGAGGTCCGTAAGTGTTGAACGGACGGGCAATGACCACAGGCAGATTGAATGCGTTATAGAAACTCATAGCAATGGCATCGGCGCCAATCTTTGTAGCCGAGTAGGGCGATTGTGGCTGGCGAGGGTGCTTCTCGTCTATGGGCACATATTGAGCTGTGCCATACACTTCGCTGGTAGAAGTCACTATCACCCGCTCCACGCCAAGGTCTTTGGCGGCCTGGCAGATGTTCAGAGTTCCTTTTATATTGGTGTCGACATAGCTGTCGGGAGCTACATAGCTATAAGGAATTGCAATGAGTGCTGCCAGGTGCAGAACGGTGTCGCAGCCTTTCATTATCTCGCGACAGAAATTAGCGTCGCGCACATCGCCGCACACCACTTCAAGACTGGGGTGATTCATGCCTTCAAGCCAGCCCCAATAGTTGAAAGAGTTGTAAACGCTAAGCGCACGCACATTGTATCCTTCGTTAAGCAGCAGTTCTACAAGGTGTGATCCGATAAAGCCATCGGCACCCGTAACAAGTACATTCTTCATATTCTTATCCTAATTTCCACAAAAATAAGTATTCTTTTTGATATTATAAGAAAAAAGCAACTAAATTCCTTATAAAACAAAAATGAGCCGAGGCATATGCTACGGCTCATATAGATTATAGTGAAAATCTGTTTTACACTGTAAGGATTTCTTTTTCTTTGGCAGCGAAGATGTCGTCTATTTTCTTCATGTACTTGTCGTGCATTTTTTGAACTTTGTCTTCACCGTCTTTTGATACATCTTCTGGCATACCATTCTTGATAGCTTTCTTAAGACCTTCGATAGCATCGCGGCGAGCGTTGCGAACCGAGATTTTAGCTTGTTCAGCTTCGTTCTTAGATTGCTTTACAAGAGCCTTACGGCGTTCCTCAGTCAATGGAGGAATGCATAGGCGGATTACTTCTCCGTTGTTTTCGGGGGTGATGCCAAGGTCGGAATTGATGATTGCTTTTTCAATTTCCTTGAACATGGCTTTTTCCCATGGGGTGATTGCTATAGTGCGTGCATCGGGAACCGATACATTTGCCACATTGCTGATAGGCACATGGCTGCCATAATATTCAACGCGGATTCCGTCAAGGATTTTAGCGTTAGCTTTGCCTGCGCGGATATGTGCCAATGCTTCGTCAAGATACTCGACTGCAAGTTCCATTTTTTCTTCCGCAGGGTTAAGATAGTCTTTAACTTCGCTCATAGTATATGTTTTTAATATTAATAATCCTAATTAGTATACAAGTGTGCCGATAGGTTCTCCGTTGAGCACTTTCTTGAGGTTGCCCTTTGTGTCCATGTCAAACACGATGATAGGCAGGTTGTTTTCCTTGCACATTGCAGTAGCGGTAAGGTCCATAACCTTCAAGCCGCGAGTGTATACCTCGTCGTAAGAAATCTTGTCAAACTTGGTAGCTGTAGGGTCCTTTTCGGGATCGGCAGTGTAGATACCGTCTACGCGTGTACCCTTAAGCATTACATCGGCTTCGATTTCAATACCTCTAAGTGATGAGCCTGTATCGGTAGTGAAGAATGGATTTCCTGTACCTCCAGCCATTATGGCAACTTTGCCGGCTTTCATTGCATCAATGGCTTTCCACTTGCTGTAATGTTCTCCTATAGGGAACATGTTGATAGCAGTGAATACCTGTGCAGGCTGACCTTCTGTTTCTAGGGCAGAACTCAGGGCAAGCGAGTTGATTACAGTTGCAAGCATACCCATCTGGTCGCCTTTCACGCGGTCTACTCCCTTAGCTGCACCTGATAGTCCGCGGAAGATATTTCCGCCGCCTATCACGATACCTATTTCCACGCCGCTTTGCGCTATTTCCTTGATTTGTTCGGCATAGTCTTTTACGCGTTGAGCGTCAATGCCATATCCTTGAGCTCCCATGAGCGATTCACCGCTCAACTTGAGCAAAATTCTTTTGTACTTCTGTCCCATTTTAGTAATGTTTTCACAAATTTAGTTTCTTTGCTGTAAAAAACAAAATTATTCAAGAAGATTACTTATTTTTGTTATTCAAAATAATGCTGAAAAAACAAGAATGATGAAAGAAGATACTAAAAGCACAATAAAGGACTTGTGTGGATTGATTATATCCTTTGCAACAGCGCTAATGCTAATCGTTTCGGTGGTGTTGCGTTTCTTTGTGAAGAAAGAAGACTGGCAGGGGCTTGGAATAGATGATACGCTAGCAACCGTTATTCAGGTAGCATTAGTGGTGGCAAGTGTGGTTGCTGGCTGGTATGCTAAGGATTCTTGGCGAAAAGCAAAAGATAAATGGAGTGCATGGTATAAATCATACAAGATGAGACGAATACCTGAAATCAACTGGGGAAATGATGGCTTTGCATATATGACTGTTGAGAGCCGTTTTAAGGATAATTTCAATAAAAGCGGCTTGAAGTTTAACATAGATGATATAAAACCCAGACCGAAAGACCAGTACAGTTATTTTGCTGACAAAAAGGTGCTTGATGAGAATATGCTGAAAACTATTTTCCCTCAGGAAAATGAGACTTCAGTACGGAAGATATCGCCTAGGGAAGATTATTGCGCCAATTATAAAGAGTATATGAGCAAGATGCTTGCTCCATATAAGGAGAAGAAGCAATCTTATTTGTTTTCAAAAGCCCCATTCATATTTGCTGAGCATTATTATTTCTATAGCATATTGTATTATATGCGGGATAATACGAATAGGGACCCATGGAAAGAAACTAAAAAGAATCAGTACCGAAGCCTTGAAAAACGCATTGAGAACTTGGCAAATGAGAAGGATCTTGGAGAGATTCTGAAAAGCTGTGTAAATAGTAACTCGACAGATTTAAGTCAGAATCAGCAAAATATAGATTCTTATACTGAAAATACACTCGTGATAGATCATATAGAGAAGTTTAAGGCGTTTGTAAAGGGGAACAATCTTTTACGGAAAAATGTACATATCATAGTGGATAATTGCGGTATAGAGCTTATTTCAGATATGATATTAGGGCTTTATATGCTAGAGCAGTTGGGGATAAATGAGCTGTATCTTCATTTTAATATCCTTCCCATCTTTGTGTCAGATGTTATAAAGAGCGATGTGGAAGATGCAATGGAACTTATAGCGGGTGATGGGAAAGACGAGAACCGCAATGAAATAGTAAGGAAATATAGGAAATATAGAGAAGAAGGTCGTATAATAGAAACGGCTGATGTGTTCTGGAATATGCCTATTCCTTTCAAGAATGCTCCGGAAGCAATTATGCATGATGTGTTTAATGCTGCATCTACAGGGTTGGTGATATTCAAGGGCGATTTGAATTACCGCAGGTTGGTAGAGGATCGTCAATGGAAAATCAACGAACTTCTGGAAGATAGGATTAAATATATTAAGAATCCTGTGTTGGTACTTCGTAGCCTGAAATCCAATGTCTTGTTAGGAGTTGACTGCGAGACTTCAAGCCAAAAGGACGAAGCTTATCCTAGCTGGAAAACTACCGGAGACTTTGGCATTATACAGTTTGTAGATGGGAAATAACCTTTTTATTTCTATTTAAGCGTGAGTATTGAGCATGTGGCAGGGTCAAGTAATGCGGCGCAGTCCATTATCTGCTGCGGAGTGAGTGCATTGATGTGTTCTGACAGTTGGACATCACTCATTACGCTGTTGTGATAAAGGTAGTTCTTGCCTAGAGACAGAGCCATTGATTCCTTGTTCTCGCTAGATACTAGCAATTGTCCCAGATATTGTTTTTTAGCCGAAAGCAGAGCTTTCTCACTCATAGGCTTAGTTGCCAAGTCTTCGAGTGTGCGGTTGATGATGCGTAGGCTAGGCGCAACATGCTGATTGTCGCTGCCGAAATAGATTTGGAACAGACCGCAGTCGCTCAAGAGAGAAAGGGAAGATTCAACGGTATACACATACCCTCTTTTTTCTCTTATGGCAACATTCAGAAGTGAATTCATGCCAGGTCCGCCAATGATGTTGTTAAGCAAAAAAGCCGCATATTTGCGCTCATCGTGCATAGAGAATATTTTCTTTCCCACTATTGTGTGAGCCTGATGCGAGTCTATATTCACAGTCTTGTGAAATACTGGAACATCGGCAGGCACTATGCGTTCCGCTCGGTCCAGTTTGTGATTGAGTACGCCCAGATATTTTTCGGCGATGCGGAAAAGTCGGTCGCTTTTAATGTTGCCAGTCGCGAAGAAAACCATATTTTCCGGTACATACTGGGTGTCAAGATAGTAACGGCAATCATTGGCTGTAATATTATTCAGTTCCTTCTCATTGCCTAGGATATTGTGTCCCATAGGCGAACCCGCGAATAGCAAGTCCTCAAAGTCGTCGTAGGCTGCCTCCATAGGCGTGTCGCGGTAGGAATCTATCTCCTCCAGCACCACTTCGCGTTCCTTTGCAAGTTCATTATCCGGGAATTGGCTGTTGGCAACGAGGTCGGCTATCAGTTCAATGGCGCGTTCAAAATGTTCGCATGGGAAAATGGAATACAGTGCAGTGCCTTCCTTTGTAGTGTAGGCGTTGAGTTCTCCACCCACTCTTTCCATGCGGTTAAGTATGTGCCAGGAGCGGCGGTGCTTGGTACCTTTGAATATTGTATGTTCCACGAAGTGCGCAAGACCCGATTTGCCTGGCAAGTCGTCGCGGCTGCCTGCATTAATAGCCAATCCGCAGTATGCAACGCGTGATGCGCTAGGTACATGAACTAGTCTTAGCCCGTTAGATAGGGTGTGTGTATAGTGTTTTGCCATTTTAGTTTCTTTGCTTTTTGCGCCAGTTTTTTATCCGTTCAACACCGGCTTTGCCTATAATCAGTATTCCGCTGTATTGAGCTGTTTTTGCAAGCCCGAAGAATATGAACCAAAGTACGCCCTTCGCAGCAGTGCTTATAGGCAATAACATTTGGGCAAATGATATGATGTAGAAAAGAGCGCAGAATACCAGAACGATAATTCCTGTGCGGAAAGAAAGTCCTGCAAGCCATTGCTTGATTCTTGAAAACCACGCCGCAAACTTTTGCTTCATAGGTCAGATGCTTTGTCGTAAACGGGTGTCAATTCACACAGGTAGTCGTAGTGCGGTCCTTCCTTGATGAGTGTGGCTTTGAATCCGCATGCTTCGGCGCAGCAAGCCAGTGTGTCAAAGTCTACATATAGGCAATCAAACTTGCCTCCTTTCATTCCTTTGTATCTCATTTCATAGTCCACGAGTCCGTAATATTCCCCGTTAAGGTCGATATCAAAACTGCCGTCTTCGTTCTCATAGAGATATTTCAAGTCGCTTGAATCCATGAGTATTGTTCCGCCTGGATTGAGCATTTCACGCATTCGGCTGAAGAACATAGGCATGTTCTCTAGGCGTCCCACGATACCCGATCCGTTCATAAGCATGAGGATAGTATCAAATTTCTCGGTAAAACGAATGTCAAACATGTTGACAAGCCTAGCATCTTTCACGCCTCTTAGTGTCATGGCTTCAACCGATAGCGGAGAAATCTCCACCGCACACACCTCTTTGCCCATCTCCTGCAGTGCTAGAGCGTGGCAACCGCTTCCGGCTCCCACATCTAGAATCTTGCCTTTTGCCATGCGTAGGGCTTCCTGTTCTATAGCAGGCATTTCGTCAAAAGTACGGAAAAGAGTTTCAATAGGCATTTCGTCCTCGTCGAACATAGACGACAGTACCCTCAACTTAGCCGCTTTCCCAGTGCGGGCATAGTCCAGTATCGCTGCCCCCATGGGGTCTTTTTTAGGGTCGATAAGATGGTCGCTGAATCCCATAGATTTAAATGACTTTTTATTTGAGGTGCAAAGTTAGCGATATTTTGTGGATTATCGGTTGAGATAGTTAAGTATTCTTCCGCTGATGAGCATGAGTGATATTTCGCAAATCTTGGTGTCGTATTGTGCTGCAAGGATTCGCTCCTCGGCATCAAGCAGACTCTTCTGCGCTTCTCTCATTTCCACTCCGGCAAGGTCGCCAAGCAGATTACGCTCGCATGCTATTTCATGATTCTCGCGTGCTGTGATTACATTTTCCTTTTCCAGGTCAAGAAGTTTCAAGTTGTTTTCATAGGCCTGCCATAGGTCGCACAGGTCGGCATACAGTCCTAATTCCACATTCTGGCGGTCGAGATCGGCATTGTCGATAGCAATGCGTGCGTTCTTGCGTTCGCGACTGCGATTGCCGTCAAAGAGTTTCATTCCTAGAGTGACTCCGAAGTCTGCACCCCAGCTGCTGCGTTTTGAGGTAGCGTTAATGCTGTACTTGTTGTAGGTGTACCCGTATCCTGCATTCAGTCTCAAATAAGGGTAATCTCTTGACGAAACGCTCTTCAGGTCGAGCTCGGCAATAGTCTTGTTCTGTGCTGCCTTGATAATAGAGGCATTGCAAGAAAGAGTGGTCTGCCATAGCGAATCGAAATTAAGTGTGCGGTTTACGGTAATCACCGAGTCAATTATATCAAAATCCGCTTTAATATCGTGGTCGCCCATAAGTTCCTTAAGACGGATCTTTGATGAAGCTAGCAGTTCTCGCTGCTTCAGGCATTCTGCCTTATCGGCATTGTAGTCCACTTGTGCCTGCTTGTATTCCAGCTTGGAGCCTTGTCCTATGATATAGCGTTCGTAAACGATGCGCATTCTTTCTCTTGACAGCTCTACGGCATAGCTTAAATTATTCATTCTCACCTTTTGTCTCACGAGGTTGAAGTATTCGGCAGCGATATCGGCAACATAATCTTCGATGGCAATGCGCGTTTGTGTCTTGCTTTGTTTCTTCAGCTCTTGAAGACGGCTGTATTTTGCCTGAATGTTGAATCCGTCAAATACAGTCCAGTTCAGGTCAAGGCCTGCTCGCAAAGTGTGGTCGGTGATATTGCGTTCCTTTGTGATGTTGCCGGTGGCTCGTGCTGTAGAGTTGGTGTTGTCCGAAGTACCGGAGTAGCCGGCCGACAAGTCAAGTTCAGGCAAATAACCGGCATTGGCAATGGTTGCGTTATTGCTTGCAACCATTTCGTTATTGCGAACAATCTTGAGCGAATAGTTATTTTCTAATCCCTTGTCGATGCATGATTCAAGCGTATTTACTTGAGCCTGAGCCGAAACTAGGGAAATTGTTGCTAATATGGCATATAGTAAGTTGCGTTTCATCATATTTCCTTCTTCTTAGATAGATTGGTAGATACATAGGTGTAAATAGCAGGAACCACATACATGGTCAATAATGTAGACACCAGCATACCGCCCACTACGGCTGTTCCCATAGCGATGCGGCTATTGCAGCCTTCGCCAGTGGCAAACATTAGCGGCAACAATCCTAGAATTGTTGAAGCGCTAGTCATAAGTATAGGGCGCAATCGTTGGGCTGAAGCTTCTTTAATGGCAGTGAGCTTGTCCTCGCCGCTGAGCTGCCTTTGATTGGCAAATTCCACTATGAGGATACCGTTTTTAGCCACCAGTCCTATGAGCATGATGATACCAATCTGGCTGAAGATGTTCATGGTTTCACCGCCTGTCTTCATGAAGATCAATGCACCGCATATAGCTAACGGAACGGTGAGCATTATCACTAGCGGATCCTTGAAACTTTCGAATTGTGCAGCCAGAATCAAATATATGAGGACTAGCGCAAGGGCAAATGCGAAGATAAGGCTGGAAGAACTATCACGGAATTCCTTTGAGTCGCCGGAAAGAGCCGTGCGGAATGTATCGTCAAGTGTCTCGGCAGCAATCTTGTCCATTTCGTCAAGCCCTTCGCCAATGGTTCTTCCGTCGGCCAGACCTGCCGATATAGTGGCAGAACAGAAACGGTTGTAGCGGTACAGTTTAGGCGGAGCAATGCTTTCAACCAGGTCTACAAGGTTTTCCATCTGAATCATTTCTCCGGTAGAACTACGCATATAGATGGATTTCAGGTTGGCCGGCGTATTGCGTTGCTGACGGTTGATTTCTCCTACAATCTCATACTGCTTACCGTTCATATACAAGTATCCCAGACGCTGGTCGGCAAGTCCGTATTGCAAAGTCTGAGCAATGTCCTTTGTGGTCACTCCCATAATATTCGCCTTTTCACGGTTGATGCTTATGCGGAGTTCGGGCTTGCTGAATTTCAAGTCCACATCGGCCATCTGGAACACAGGGCTCTCGTAAACCTTTGCAAGGAATGTGGGGAGAACTTCCTGAAGTTTTTCAATGTTGGTAGCCTGCAGTACATACTGAACCGGCATACCTCCTCTTCGTCCTCCGAATGAAGAACGCTGCTGTACGAACGCGCGTGCATCGGTCTTCTTCTGAACCGCTTTCGACAGTTTTTCGGCAACATCCATTTGAGAATAGTCGCGTTCGTTGATGTCTTTCAAAGAAATCTGAATGTTTCCGCTACCAGAAGATACGCGGGCTGTGATGAACTCGGCATCGGGCATGATAGAATCGGCCAAGCGGTTGATTTCTTCGGTATAGTCGCGCATGTATTCGTATGTCACGCCTTCGGGACCGCTGGTGCGGATAGTTATGCTTGAACGGTCTTCCAGAGGAGCGGTTTCGGCTGGGATAGACACCCATAGCCACACGCTAGCTACAAGGGCAACAACCATGATGGGTATAGCCCAGATGCGGTGTTTAAGGAATGAATTGAGAGAACGGGAATAAATTGAGTTCAAACTGTCAAAGAAAGGCTCGGTCTTGCGGTATAGCCAGTTCTTCTTTTCACGGTGCACCAATAGCTTGGTTGCAAGCATCGGAGTGATGGTGAGTGCGGCAAATGACGATATAATCACAGTGCCTGCCACTACAAAACTGAATTCACGGAACAATCGGCCAGTAGAGCCTTCCATGAACACGATAGGCAAGAATACTGCTACAAGGGTGACTGTGGTAGATATTACGGCAAAGAAAATTTCCTTAGCGCCCTCAATGCCTGCTTCAATTGGTTTCATGCCCCGCTCGATGCGCGTGTAGATGTTCTCGGTCATTACAATGGCGTCGTCGACCACCAGACCCACCGATAGCACAATGGCAAGCATTGAAAGCACATTTATAGAGAATCCTGCAAGGTACATTATGAAGAATGCACCGATAAGAGAAACAGGAATGACGATACAAGGAATAAGTGTTACGCGCCAGTCGCGAAGGAATAGGAAAATGATGAGGATCACAAGAATGAAAGCCTCGTAGACGGTAGATTTCACTTCGTTGATAGAAGCGCGAATGAACTTGGTGTTGTCAAATCCATAGCTGTATTTCACATCGTCGGGCAAGTCCTTCTTCATTGTTTCCATGCGCTTGTACACGGCATCGGCAATGTTGATGTGGTTTGCTCCCGGTTGAGGAACGACAGCTACGCCCACCATTGGAATCCCGTTCATTTTCATGTAGCTCTTCAGGTCTCTTGCACTCAGCTCGGCGGTACCGATATCGCTGAATCGCACAATGCGTCCGTCAACTTCCTTGATAACCAGGTTGTTGAACTCTTCGGTAGTGTGCATCTGTCCAAGTGTGCGGATTGACAGCTCGGTAGTGTTTCCCTCGATACTGCCTGAAGGAAGTTCTACATTTTCCTTGTCAAGTGCGCTCTTGACATCCATAGGAGTGATTCTGTAGCCCGACATCTTTACCGGGTCCAGCCATAGGCGCATGCAGTAGCGCTTCTCGCCCCATATCATTACGCTGCTCACCTCGGGGATAGTCTGCAGCTGTTCCTTTACGGTCAAGTCGGCAATTTCGCTCAGTTCTAGCAGAGAACGCTTGTCGCTCTGGATAGCAACCATCATGATAGGCATGGCATCGGCATCGGCCTTCGACACAGTAGGAGGGTCGCAGTCCTTAGGCAGGTTGCGTTGAGCACGAGACACTTTGTCGCGCACATCGTTGGCTGCCGTTTCCAGGTCAACCGACAATTCAAATTCTACTGTGATGCGGCTGGAACCCTGCTGGCTCACACTGGTGAGCGAGCGGATACCGGGAATACCATTGATATTCTGTTCCAGTGGCTCGGTAATCTGATTCTCAATAACATCGGCATTGGCGCCTGGATAAGAACATGAAACGGAAATTATGGGGTTGTCGACCGACGGGTATTCTCTCACGCCCAGACTCATGTATCCGATAGCTCCGAAAAGAAGGATTATGAGGGTGAGCACTGTAGCAAGTACAGGACGGCGAATGCTTAATTCGGATATATTCATGGCATCTACAGTTATTTAACTTCGTCTAGAGTAACTTTCTGTCCTGTTCTTATCTGCATAGTACCGCTTGTTATCACGGTATCGCCTATGTTCAAGCCCGATAGCACCTGCACCTTGTCGGCAGTTCTGATACCCTTCTTTATTACAGCAGGTGTAGCAGTGCCGTTCTTGTACAAGAAAACCTTGTCGATACCCATTTCGGAAATGATGGCCTCGCTAGGAACGGCAAGAGTGTTGTTGTACTGGCTGGTAGCCAGTGATATGTTCACATATCTTCCTGGAATGAGCTTTCGGTTGCTATTGTCGTAATGCGCTCTCACTCTGAATGTGCGTGTCTCGTCGTCAACACGGGAATCCAGTGCGTAGACTCTAGCGTTTCTCTCGCTAAGGTCGCCTTCAAGCGTAAAAGTGAGACTGGCTCCTTCCTGTAGAATGCCTGCATATTTTTCGGGCACATTGAATTCCACTTTAAGCGGATTCACCTTTGTCAGCTTGGCAACAGGAGTGGAAAGTGAAGCATAAGATCCCTGGCTCATATTGCGTAGTCCCACGACGCCGTCAAATGGCGCTCTCAATTCAGTCTGGGCAATATTCGCTTTGATCAGTTCTATTTCAGCCTTAAGGGTAGCGAGTGCAGTTTCAGCTTCCTGGAAAGCTTCCTTACTCACAGCTTCCTTTTCAAGCAGGGCATTCTGGCGGTACAAGCGGTCCTGATGCAGCTTGAGCTGAACTTCCAGTTTCTTGAGCTGAGCCTGAAGAGGCGCGTCATTGATTTTAGCCAGCAACTGACCTTTCTTGACAAAAGATCCCTCGTTGAAATGTATCTCGGTGATTTTCCCCGAAGTTTCGAAAGTCAGATCCACTTCCTCGTCGGGAAGAAGGCTTCCGCTCACATAGAGCTTGTCGCTCAAGTCCTGTTTCTCGATGCGTACAGCCCTCACATTAAGAGTCCTTTTCTTTCCTCCTTTGGCGCTTTTAGCTGGAGCTTCTTGCAATTCACTGTTGACATGTGGTGTTAAATTGTATACACCCCAACCGGCAAAACCGATGGCAATAACCCCGATGATGCCCCATTTAAGATATTTATTCATTTTATGTATAAGCAGTTAATATTACAATATTATTTGATGCAAAAAGACGGGAAAAGTTGTATCGCTCCCAACATTTTTCCTTATCAATACTTGCACATATGCAAAGTTACGCTCTTTCACCGAAAATAACTACAATAATAGTCACAGAATGTCTCAACTTTTGTTGAGTTGCACCTTTTATTTGTAAGTAAGAGCGTGGGAGTATAGGTATTAAGTGATATTATGTTGTCAGTTGTATGCATTAAATGATATTATATTTTCACTTGTAAATATAGTGTATTTTGTTGAAAATGTCAATATCAGGTATAGTTTTTTCTTTGTGTTTAATGTGAAATAGTGAAGGTCTTTTGTTGTTTAAAAAAGTTGGTTGTATCTTTGCCAAGGTATTCAAAAATCGGGAAATGGAAAGAAAAGATTTAGAGATAATGGCGCCGGTTGGCTCTTATGAGTCGCTTGTTGCTGCTGTGCAAGGTGGCGCTGATGCTATATATTTCGGTATTGAAGGGCTGAATATGCGCGCTAATTCGGCGAATAACTTCACTATCGACGATTTGCACAAAATTGCTGACTATTGTCATGAACATGGTCTGAAAAGTTATCTCACAGTGAATACTGTGATTTATGATAACGACATAGATACTATGCACAAGATTATAGAGGCAGCAAAGGAGGCGCGTATCTCGGCTATTATTGCGAGCGATCTTGCTGCTATTCTTTATGCCAGGAGCATAGGAGTGGAGGTGCATATCTCTACTCAAGTTAATATATCCAATAGCGAGGCGGTGAAGTTCTATTCTCAGTATGCCGATGTTGTGGTGCTGGCTCGTGAATTGAATCTGGAGCAAGTATACAATATTCATCAGTCTATCATTAAGAATGACATAAGAGGTCCTCATGGGGAACTTGTGAGAATTGAGATGTTCTGCCATGGCGCATTGTGTATGGCTGTTTCGGGCAAGTGCTATATGAGTCTGCATGAAATGAACCGCAGTGCCAATCGCGGTGCTTGCGGACAGATATGCCGTAGGAGCTATACTGTGACCGATCGTGATACTGGAGAACAGCTTGACATTGAAAACCAATACATAATGTCGCCTAAGGACTTGAAGACAATTCATTTTATGAATAAGATGATTGATGCCGGGGTGCGTGTGTTCAAGATAGAGGGCCGTGCGAGAGGTCCTGAATATGTGCGTACAGCAGTGAGCTGCTATAACGAGGCAATTAACTCTTATATAGATGGCTCTTTCAGCGAAGAGAAGGTTGCCGATTGGGATCAGCGTCTGGCTACTATTTTCAACCGCGGTTTCTGGAACGGCTATTATTTGGGGCAGCGATTGGGCGAATGGACATCAAAATACGGCTCTTCGGCAACTCGCATAAAGGTATATTGCGCCAAGGGCATTCGCTATTTCTCTAAGATAGGCGTGGCTGAATTCCAGATGGAAGCCGGAGAACTTCATGTGGGAGATGAGGTGATAATTACTGGACCTACAACTGGTGCTGTTCCTGTGAAGATAGAGGAAATAAGGGTAGACCTTAAGCCGGTGGAGATGACTCGCAAGGGTGAGCGTTTCTCGATAAAGATTGCCGATAAGATACGCCCGAGTGACAAGATGTTCTTGTGGAAGAATGTTGAAGAGGTGAAACTCGGTGAACACAGGGAGATAAAATAAAAGTTAGTCTAAAATAATCATGGCAATTATTTGTCATGATTATTTATTTGTAATGCAACTTTTTTATTGTTTTGATTACTAATATGGTTAAAACGATTAATTTTGCTGTCTAAATCAATTTATATAAGAAAAAATGGATTTTATTGAAATAAAAGATGTAGTTAAGGATTATGGAAAGCATCGTGCTCTCGACCATGTTAGCATGAATATTCCTGAAGGCTGCATATATGGGCTATTAGGGCCGAATGGTGCCGGTAAGACTTCGCTTATCCGTATTATAAATCAGATAACTAAACCCGATAGCGGTGAAATTCTTCTTAACGGAGTGCCGATGAAACCGGAAGATGTTCGTGACATGGGATATCTGCCTGAAGAACGCGGATTGTACAAGAAGATGAAAGTTGCCGACCAGATAATGTATCTTGCTCAGCTTAAGGGTATGCCTCGTAAAGAAGTTGAGGCAGAAATGAAGGTGTGGCTTGAGCGTTTTGAGCTGACGGACTGGAGAAATAAGAAAATTGAGGCGCTGTCGAAGGGTATGGCGCAGAAGGTGCAGTTCATTGCTACTGTGATACATCGTCCGAAACTGCTTATTTTCGACGAACCGTTTTCTGGTTTTGACCCAGTGAATGCCGAGATTCTTAAGCGTGAGATATTGAGATTGCGTGAAAATGGTTCAACAATAATTTTCTCTACACACAATATGGGATCGGTAGAGGAAGTGTGTGAACAGATATCGCTTATCAATCATTCGAAGGTGGTTTTGCAGGGAGATGTTAACAAGGTGCGTCACCATTTCAAGAAGCATATCTATGCCGTGACAGTGCGTGAGGGAGTGTTGCTTCCCGAACCTGGAATGTTCACCTTGGAACCCGACGAGACTCATCGTCCTGGAGATACTTCAACCTATATAAGATTGAATAGCGGTGTGAATGTGAAAGATGTGATTGCTTGCTTGAACGACCGATATGAATTGACTGGATTCCATGAGATATTGCCAAGCATGCACGAAGTGTTTATCGAGGCTGTGAATGGAGCCGAAAAAATCTAAAGGAGGAGAGGTGCTATGAATCGTTTGTTTTTGATAGTAAGAAGAGAGTATCTTAATATAGTAGCCCGCAAGTCATTCATCGTGATGACATTGCTTATTCCGTTGCTTAGCGTGCTGTGTATGGCTGCGCCTGCATTGCTTATGGGGCTTAACGATGGCGACCAGAAGACTGTGGTTGTCATAGACGAAGGTTCGGGCTTGGCCGATGTTATTAAGGATACGGAAGAATACCGTTTCTTGCGTGCCGATAGTCTTGCCAATAAGAACCCGCGCAATTTCTATGAAAGTGCGAGCGATAGCGTGTATGCAGTAGTGGTGTTGCCGCAGAATCTTGCACAGCGTGAATACCTGTCGGTATTCTCGGATAAGCCAGTTCAGAATTCGCTGGTATCGCAATTGAAGAGTAGCTTCAATGAGGAGATTACCAATAGAAACATCGCAGAACTGGGAATTCCCGATATCCAGGAGAAGGTGGAAAAAAGCAAGGCCGATGTGCGTGTGAGTGAGATATTGTGGAGCGATGAAGGCGAGGCTGAATCGGGTTCTGCAATAGTATCACAGATATTGGGGATTATATTCGCAATGTTTGCCTATATGTTCGTGCTGATGTATGGCGCGATGATAATGAATGGCGTGATAGAAGAAAAGACCAACCGCATTGTAGAGGTGATAGTGAGCAGTTGCAAGCCACTAGAACTTATGCTTGGTAAAATAATAGGAGTCGCATTGGTGGGCTTTACCCAACTTGTGGTGTGGGGAGCATTGATGATGATGGTGAGTGCTGCATTTGGCTTCGGAGGACTTTTCATGGGAATGAGCGATGCTACCGAGACCATTAATGCCATGTCGGCATCTCGTGGAGAGCCATTGCCTGCCGAACTGGAAGATATGATAAGGGCTGTTGCTGGAGTGAAGATAGGACAGTTGCTATTCTCGTTCCTATTATTTGGAATCGGGGGATTCTTGCTGTACGGTTCGCTGTTTGCAGCGTTTGGCTCGGCTGCCGACCAGCCAAGTGACGCTTCTCAGTTTACTACACCTATAATCATGATAGAAGTGTTTGCTCTATGGGCTGGAATGGCTTGTATAGAGAATCCTGACGGGCCGTTGGCGATGTGGTGCTCGTTCATTCCGTTCACTTCAACGATAGTGATGATGGTTCGTTTGCCTTATGGAGTGCCTACATGGGAATTGGCTTTGAGTATCGCTTTGCTATTTGGAACGGCATTGACATTCTTATGGCTTGCCGGACGCATTTACCGCCGAGGCATTCTTATGTATGGAAAGAAAGTGTCGGTGTGGGATATCTTCCGTTGGATAAAATAATGTTATGAATGTTGATAAGTATATAATAAAAGCCAGTGCTACGGTAATAGATGCCTTGAGGCAGCTCAATAGTCTCTCGGGCGGTGCTATGACCCTGTTTGTTGTAGAAGACGACGGTAGGGTGATAGGTTCTCTTACCGATGGAGACATACGCAGGTGTCTTATAGCCGGTGCCGAGCTTGCGACTTCGTTGTCGGAAGTGGTTCATCGCGATTTTATAGCATTGCGAGGCGAGAGTATTGACATCAAGGAAATCCGTCGATTGCGAGAAAGCCGTGTGACACTGGTTCCACGCTTGACACAAGAAGGCAAGCTCAAGGCTCTGTATGACTTTTCGTCCCAGAAGTCGCTGTTGCCAGTAGATGCTGTGCTTATGGCAGGAGGAAAGGGAGAACGGCTCCGTCCGCTTACCAATGATACACCTAAGCCGTTGCTTAAATTGGGAGGAAAGTGCATTATTGATTACAATATAGAATCGCTTGCCAAAAATGGAGTCTCCAATATCAGTGTAACGGTGAATTATCTGGCAGAACAGATTGAAGAACATTTCTCTCAGCCAGTGGCAGGTGTGGGCGTTAAGTGCGTTAAAGAGCCTGTGAGAATGGGAACAATAGGTTCGCTTTCGCTGATTGAGTCCTATGAGAACGATACAATTCTCATTATGAATTCCGACCTGTTTACCAATATTAATTTTGAGGAAATGTATATATCTCATGCCGATAGCGGAGCCGACATAACAGTGGCTGTGACACCTTATATGGTGTCGGTCCCATATGCAATATTCCATTATGGAAAGAATGGTGATGTTACCGGACTAGAGGAAAAGCCCACATATAATTACTATGCCAATGCAGGCATCTATATGATAAAGCGTGAGATGCTGTCGTTGATACCTCAAGGCGAGTACTACGATGCAACCGATATGCTGGAAGATGCCATCAAGAATGGATTCAAAGTGCGTCAGTTTCCTATTAACGGAACATGGATAGATATAGGTTCGCCTGCCGACTTCCGTCATGCACAAGATGTAGTGCAATTGGGAAAGATGCAATTCTGATATGTTACTGAAACAAAATGAAGTCCAGCCGTTTGCTGGACTTCTTTTTGTTTATGGCTTCTTTCTTGGGAAAGCATCGATAAAGCTGTTGGGGGTGATATTAATTATGTCGGCACCAACAGTTTTTGCATAGCGTTGAATGGTGTGATAGGTGCGGAATGCTATGCACATGCTTTCCAGTATCTCGTGCAGTTTTACTTTCATATAATCAACGCGAATGCGCTCTTCTTCACTTTCTTTCTCTTTGTAGAAATGTGGCTGAATGGATACTACGCGGTTCTCGTCGTCAACCGAAAGTGTCTTTAGCCATGAATGGTCGGCTCCTGCTACATATATAGTCCTGTATTTCATGGCTATAGCTTGCATAATGGAAGGAATGAGTACATTGCGTGGGCGAGGCATTCCCATTCGATTGCTGAATGCGAAATTCTCAAACCAGTGGAATCCTTCAACGGGAGTCATGTTGTAGGTGCTTATGCTGATGTGCTTGTTGCGCGCAATTATAGAATGCCATTGCGAGTTATGTTTAGCTGTTGTGGGTATGAACAGTGTCATGTCCCAGTTGACATTATTGGCAAAATTGTTCCATAGATCCTGCACATTTTCGAGTTCCATTCGGTTGAAGAAAACGGGATCGGTGAGCATGTAGAACTTGGGCTTGAGTGTCGTGAATACCGGGGTGTTTGCTGCAAAGTTTACCGCCAAAAGGTCGCGTTTCTGTAGGAATTCGGCGTGCGCAGCCATAGTGTCGTTAAGAGAAGGACCGTTGCCTAGGACTACAATCTCATCACCGTCGGTAGCGCGAGGAGGCGTATTGCAGGGTCTTGACTTAAGCGCTATTTTAATAACGCTCAATGCTGTTTGCCAAGTTTTAGAAATTATATTCTGGATTTTTGTCATAATGTAGTCTTATTTGGTGTTCTATACCGTACAAAGGTATTATTTTTTCTTGAATCTTGGCAAATTCAAATAACGCATCTTTGATGTGTGCAAAAAAAACACTACTTTAGCAAGTTAAAATGCATAAAGTGCATCGGGATGCACGATGCGAAACAACAACAGAAATGAAAAAGATAGGATTAATATTTCTTATGCTGCTTGTCGGACTTTATTCCAGGGCGGAATATACGCTGGACTATAGCGCTGAATTTATAGGTACGGCAGGCAGTGGGAACTTCGCTCCGCATTATATGTCATCAAATGTTCATGGGATAGTGACTCAGACCAATTCTAGCCTGTTGAAGCTGGACATTCATCGCGGATTGGAGAAGGATAAACGGTTCAGCTTCGGGTATGGGGCTACCCTTGTGGGCGGGTATGCTTCGGCTACCGACTATTCTTATTATGATAAGGCTAAAGGAGGTTTATCGGTAAAAGGCGAGCGGCCTGCTGCTGCATGGATACATCAGTTGTATGCCGAATTGAAATACCGCGGCGTATTTGTTACTGCTGGGGCTAAGGAGATGAATTCAAAGATACTTAATGACCGGTTGAGCTCGGGCGATATGACAATATCATCTAATTTCCGTCCGATACCTGGATTGCGCGCAGGTTTCATTGAGCCTCAAAATGTCCCATTTACAAATGGCTGGGTGCAGATATCGGGAGAAATAGGCTATTATAAGCATACCGATAACGGGTGGATAGAAAATCACTACAATTATTATTACGGCGGTATCACAAAAGACCACTGGCTGAATTATAAGTGCTGCTATTTCAATACGAATCCCGACAAACCATTCTCGGCTACACTTGGATTGCAGGCGTCGTGCCAGTTTGGAGGAAAGATTTATAACTATTCAAAAGGGGAACTGGTGTCCACCGTTGATATGTCGCCTACGGCTAAATCGTTCTTCCGCACCATGATTCCGGGCTCGGGTGGAAATGTGCAAGGCGATAAGTTTTTCGTAGAAGGCAATCATGTAGGCTCGATAGATTTAATGGGCCGATATCGTTTCAAGAACGGAACTGTGCTTAAAGCCTATTATCAGAATCCATGGGAAGACGGTTCAGGACTAGGCAAAATGAATGGATTTGACGGCCTTTATGGAATTGAATACGATTCAGGCAAGGAAACGGGTATTCTTACTGGGGGTGTAGTGGAATACCTGGATTTAATGAATCAAGGCGGCCCTGTGTTTTACGCCCCTACTGATTGGGAAGAGCAGGGCATAGATACAAAGATATATACGGCTGCAACTGGAGGGGATAATTACTATAACAATTATTGCTATCTAAGCGGTTATTCCAATTATGGAATGTCGTTCGGCTCTCCTATGGTAAAATCCCCATTATATAATACTGATGGATATCTTAAATATGTTGATAATAGAATGCGCGCGTTTCATGTGGGACTGGAAGGTAAACCTGCCAAGGACTGGAGCTACAGGCTGTTGTTTTCTTATGCTAAGTCGTTGGGAACTATAGGTATGCCTATCTCTAAACCGCGTGAAAATATAGCAGGAATGGTGGAGTGCGTATATCGTTGGCATGGTTTACCCAACTTGAATATCAAATGTCAAGTGGGATTTGACAAGGGGCAGTTATATGGTGACAACTTTGGCGCATTATTGTCGGTTTCATATCGTGGACTTATAAAATTCTGATAGTTATGAAGGAATTAAAGATATTGATTGTCGCATTTGTATGTCTACTGGCACAAAGCTGCACTTGTAATGACGGCGATATAGGACCGTTATGGGGCACATGGCGTGTAACGGAATTGGAGATAAACAATGAAAAGGTGGAAGACTATTCCGGAACCTTGTATTTTTGCTTTCAAGCATCGGTGTATGTGCAGAGGTATGTTTATGAAGAAATACATGGTAAAGATGAGGTAACAGCAGCATGGGAATATGAAGGAAACGATCTGTTGATATATTTCTCTGGAGTAAATGGCTCGCACAAACCCCTTGCAATTACCGGAATGCAGATAGGTGAGAATCTTGTTGAGGTTGTGAAATCCAGCGGAGATAACATGACTCTTTCCTATGAAAATCCCGACGGGGTGGTGTATACCTATTATCTTAAAAAATGGTAGATGACTTATATATGAGAGGCATGAGAGTCATAGTGGCATTGGTGTTTATGCTGTTTCCATTATTGGTTAAAGCAGAATATACCTTGAATTATGGTGCAGAATTTATTGGGAATACAAGTACTGGAGAGTTCGCCCCATATTTTGTGTCGTCTAATACTCATGGTATAGTTTCTCAGAAGCATTCGTCATTATTAAGGCTTGACTTGTACCATGCTCATGAAAAGGGGAAGCGCTTTAGCCTGGGGTATGGGGCAACTGTGATTGGAGGATATTCCTCGGGGACTAATTATGCATATTACAGTTTGGAGACTTCAGGATTGACTGAGCGTAAGGAATCTCCTGCTCCATTGTGGTTGCAGCAGTTCTATGTTGATGCCAGATACAGGAGTCTTTTCCTTACAGTAGGATTGAAAGAGGACGGCTCGAACCTGCTGAATGACCGCCTAAGTTCGGGTGACCTGACAATGTCTTCCAATTTCCGTCCTATGCCAGGTGTGAGAGCAGGATTCAATGAGCCGCAGGACATTCCTTTTATTAATGGTTGGGTTCAAATAGCCGGAGAAATAGGGTTTTATAAACAGACTGACAGCCGATGGCTTGAGAATCATTACAATTATCGCAATCAATTTATAACCACCGATGCGTGGTTCAATTATAAGTACTGTTATTTCCGTACTAAGCCTAAAATGCCGTTCTCGGTAACCATCGGAATGCAGGCTACATGCCAATTTGGCGGGATAATGAATTCGTATGAAAACGGCAAGCTAAAATCTTCTGTTGACATGTCGCCGACGGCAGGAACATTTATGAGAAGCATATTTCCTGCGGCAGGTGGCGGTAATGTGGGCGACCAGAACTATAAAGAAGGAAATCATGTAGGTTCATGGGATGTGATGGGACGATACAGGTTCTCTAATGGCTCAGAACTTAAAGCCTACTATCAGTCGCCTTGGGAAGATGGTTCAAGTATTGGTAAGTTGAATGGTTTTGACGGGCTGTATGGACTGGAGTACAAATCGGCTCATGAAACGGGCTTGGTGACAGGTGCGGTAGTGGAATATCTTGACTTGATGAATCAAGGAGGGCCTATACACTGGGCTCCAGAGGATTTGCCGGGAACTCCATTGGTAGGAGAATCTACAGGGGCCGACAACTATTATAATAATTATGCATATAATGGCTATCAGTATTATGGCATGTCGATAGGCTCGCCAGTGCTAAAGTCGCCCATATACAATACCGATGGGTATATGTCCTTTACCGATACGCGTTTGCGCAGCGTTCATTTTGGGGTAGAAGGGCAGCCTTTGAGTCAGTTGGCTTATAGAGTTCTATTTTCTTATACCAAGTCCTGGGGTACAGTGTTCCGACCTCATTCTAAACCGAAGAATAAGACTTCGGTGATGGTAGAGTGCGTATATGAGCTGCCCTGTATGCCTAATCTTAAATTCAAGGGGCAGTTAGGTCTTGACCGAGGCAATCTGTTTGGCAATAACTTCGGGGCATTATTATCGGTTTCGTATAACGGATTATTGAAATTGTGATTATGAACAGGGTAATTTGGATATTATTTGTTATGCTAAGCCTTTGTTCCAGTTGCACAAGGAACGATGGCGATATAGGCGAACTCTTCGGAATGTGGCGTGTCTCAGCGATAAGCATTGACGGAGAAGATATGCCAGACTACACGGGGTCGATGTATTTTTCGTTCCAGTCGTCGGTGTTCAGCATGACATATATAAACGAAGAAACGCATAATCGTACGGCTACATATGCTTCGTGGAGGTATCAAGGCGATGATTTGATTATCGATTTCTGCGAACCGAAATTTCCTCCTATCGGAATGTCTGGTATGCAGAGCGGTCAGAATCTAGTTCGTGTAGGTGAGATTTGCGGTGGCAAACTGGAGATGTCGTATGAAAACCCAGACGGGAAAAAGTATGTGTATTCGTTAGAAAAATGGTAGGTATTAATTTGCATGCTTTTTGGTATCTCATTTTATTGTACTAACTTTGCATGTCTCAAGTTGTAAAATCATAAAAATAAAGATAATGAATTTCGTAGAAGAACTAAAGTGGCGTGGAATGATTCATGATATGATGCCCGGCACTGAAGAACAATTGTCAAAAGAAATGACTTCGGCTTATGTAGGAATTGACCCTACAGCCGACTCGTTGCATATTGGCCACTTGGTGGGCGTGATGATGCTTAAGCATTTCCAGAATGCAGGTCACCGTCCTATAGCTCTAGTGGGTGGTGCTACCGGTATGATCGGTGACCCATCAATGAAGTCACAGGAACGCGTGCTTATTGACGAAGAAACATTGCGTCACAACCAGGAATGTATCAAGAATCAGCTTGCCAAGTTCCTTGATTTTGAAAGTGAAGCAGAAAATAAGGCATTGCTGGTAAATAACTACGACTGGATGAAGGATTATTCTTTCTTGAACTTCATTCGCGACATAGGAAAGCACATCACAGTGAATTACATGATGGCAAAGGACTCTGTGAAGAAACGCCTTAGCGGTGAAGCTCAACACGGAATGTCTTTCACCGAGTTCTCATATCAGTTGCTTCAAGGCTACGATTTCTTGTATTTGTTCCGCAATAACAACTGCCGTCTTCAAATGGGAGGTAGTGACCAATGGGGCAATATCACAACAGGTACTGAACTTATCCGCCGTACCGACGGAGGCGAAGCATTTGCGCTTACTTGTCCGCTTATCACAAAAGCAGACGGAAAGAAATTCGGAAAGACTGAAAGCGGTAATGTATGGCTTGATCCAAAGCGTACATCTCCTTACAAGTTCTATCAGTTCTGGTTGAATGTGAGTGATGAAGATGCCGAAAAGTACATCAAGATTTTCACAATGCTTACAAAGGAAGAGGTAGCTGCGCTGATAGAAGAGCAAAAGGCAAATCCTGGATTACGCCCTATACAGAAGCGTTTGGCTAAGGAAATTACTATCATGGTTCACTCCGAAGCCGATTATGAAGCAGCAGTAGAAGCTTCTCAAATTCTATTCTCAAACAAGGCTCAGGATATTCTTCACAAGATAGATGAAGACACTTTGTTGAGTGTGTTTGAAGGTGTTCCTCAATTTGAGGTGGAAAAATCGGTTGTAGAAGCAGGAGTGCCATTGGTAAACCTTCTTACTGAAAATGCAGCCGTTTTTGCATCAAAGGGTGAAATGCGCAAATTGACTCAAGGCGGTGGTGTTCTTGTTAATAAAGAGAAAGTTGCCGATCCTAATATGCTGATAGATTCTTCTCATCTTTTGAATGGCAAATATATTCTGGCACAAAAGGGTAAGAAGAACTATTATTTAATTATTGCAAAATAATTGACTTAAAATTTGGTAGTCTAGATAATTCGTATTACCTTTGTAACGCAATTGGGACGATGAGTCTCACTTGATAGGATTGTCTTATGGTGTAATGGTAGCACTGCAGTTTTTGGTTCTGCCTGTCAAGGTTCGAATCCTTGTAAGACAACCACGATAGACCTCTAAGCAATAGTTTAGAGGTCTTTTTGTTTCTGAACAAAACTTTTAAATGTTAAAATTTAACATTTGAGTAAAATTAAATATTAAAATGTTTGGAATGACGCCAGTGGGTGCATGTTAAAAAAAATAAATTAAAATACCTTAACTGTGAGTTTTGATGATTTTGTAAATTACAGATTTATAGGAAGGTATGTGTGTTTTCTAAGACTGAAGAGAACTGGTGTTAAATGTTTATAAATGTTTAATTTATTTGCTTTTGATTGTTGAATGTATATCTTTGCATTCTCTTAACGCAAAAAATTAGGATGAGTTTTTTTGAATAGATAATATAGAGTAGGCTTTATGGCAGTTTCAAGAAAAATATTCGCATTGTTTATCATGGCATTAGTCATGGTGAGCTTTTCTGTGCCTGCTGTAGCGCAATTGCCAGTAAAGAAGCCTGGAACAATAAAAGAACAGATAGCGAATTCTACATTATTTAATGGAGACAAGCTGGATAAGGATATTCTTGACATATTGGACTATGCATCAAAATTCAAAGGAACTCGCTATTTGCTAGGAGCTACTGGCCCAAATAGATTTGACTGTTCGGGATTTACTAGCTATGTATTCTCAAAGTTCGGTTATAGATTGCAGCGCACATCTAGAGAACAGGTGAATGACGGCAAGGTTATTGCAAAAAATGAGCTTAAGCCAGGTGATCTTGTATTCTTTAATGGTCGCAGGGCAGGAGGTTCCCGAATAGGTCATGTGGGTATTGTAACAAGTGCCGATAACGAAAATGGGACATTCGAGTTTATCCATGCCAGTTGTTCAAAGGGCGTTACGGTGAGCAAGTCTACCGAGGCTTATTTTGACAAACGCTATGTTAAGGCTTGCCGCGTGATATATACCGATGTGGAAGAGGCTTATGGTGCCGATTTGCTGATTGATTTCGGTATCGCAAAGCAAGAAGACTATTTATTGTACGGAAAACAATAACATTATCATAATATCTCTCAACAATGGAAAAAGCTTTCTAGTGATAGAAGGCTTTTTTGCTTAAAAAGACTTATCTTTGCATCAAAATTTATAGATTATGAGACAACCGGGTAACCATACTAATGCGAGGAAAGAAAATCGTCCCGATAATATCAAGACATGGACAGTGAAAAATGGCGGAACCATACTTGAGGTTGCTGCAAGCTTCCTGAAGGATCATACGCCTACCAAACTGAAATCAATGCTTAAGCATAATCAGTTTGCAGTAAACAGTATGCCGATGAGCCAATACGATTTTGAAGTTCATGAAGGCGACACCTTTTCGGTTAATTTTGATCAGTCTTTCCAAGTTTTCAGCAATCCTCGTGTGAAGCTGGTGTATGAAGACGAGCATATACTTGTAATCAACAAGGGGTATGGCGTGTTGTCAATGGGAACCGATACTAAAAAAGACGGAACAGCTTACAGCATCATGCGTGAATATGTGAAATATCACGATCCTAGAGCTAAAGTATTCATTGTTCACCGTCTTGACCGTGACACCTCAGGACTGATGATGCTGGCAAAGACGATTGAGGCAAAAGAGGCTATGCAGCACAATTGGAATAATATGGTGCTTAACCGCAAGTATATAGCTGTTGTGGAGGGAGAAGTGAAGCAGCAGGAAGGTGTGGTGAAGAGCTATCTGGCCGAGAATTCCCAGTATGAAGTGTATTCTACCGATGACCCTTCAAAGGGGCAGTTTGCCGTGACTCGTTATAAGTGTTTGAAAGCAACCAAGTCCTATTCTATGATGGAGGTTGAGCTGGATACTGGCCGCAAGAATCAGATACGCGTGCATATGAAGGACTTAGGCCATCCTATTGCAGGCGACCGTAAGTATGGTGCAGCACATAGTCCTATCAACCGCTTGGCGTTGCATGCTCAAACATTGCGTTTCGTTCACCCTATAACCCGTAGGGAAATGAACTTCTCGGCTCCTATACCAAGCGGATTCCGTTCTTTGGTTAAAGGATTATAGCCTGTTAGTATTTTAATTTGATATTGTCCAGCAGGAGTTCCATGCCTACTGTGCCGGTATATGCTGTGCCGCAGCCCGACGATGCCATAACGAGCATGTGGGTTGGGGTTGCGTTGCTGTCGTCCCAACCTTCTTCTACAACGGGTACCATCTTGCCCTTGCTGTTGCGGGCATAGTAAGATTTCTCTTCGGGGATAAGTCCCATATACGGTTTGTAGTCAGCTCTTTTAGTGATGTCGCCATACCAAACAGGCAATTCATGAGCATTTATCCAGCCTGGTGTGGATTTTGAATATCGTTGGCGTCCTGTGCCTACCCGCATTGCATGCAGATTGCCGTCTTCGTCTTCCCAACGGCGTTGCAGAAGAATGTAAACTTCGGCATTGTCGTAGGTGTCGAGTTCTTTTTGAGGTCCGAAGCCGCTTGAGTAGATCATTCTCTTGTCCTTGGGGACTGTGACTTTATAGTCGTATATCAGGTGTGTAGGTCGTTTTGTGAAAGGAATGCCCATTTCCATCTTGCTATAAGGGCTTTTGGTACTGGAAATAGGTTCAAACATCTCGCCTAGGAAAATGCTTCCTGATACTAGCACCTTCAAGTTTATTACGCCAAGGGCTTTTACGCCTTCCAGTATTGTGGTCATTCTCACGCAATATCCGTTACCATCTCTTGGCTCTTTGTATACGGCATTGCTGCACTTAGTGATACCCACTACCTTTGCCATCACATTTGATGTTGCCCATGGAGAACCACCTTCGTTGGAATAAGGAATGTCGCCTTTTATCAGTTTGTTGGGGCCTATTTCATACACGGTCTTGGTGTTGCCGCCTATGATAGCCGACTCCTTAATTTCTCTTACGACCCAGCTGTTGAAGTCACCATAGGCGATGTCTTCTATCACCTCGGCTTTTGTAGGTAGGGCTGTAAGTATAATGCACAGAAATAATATTGCTCTTATTGGTTTCATTGTATGTATTCTGTAAAATCGTATACAAAATTAACGAAAATAGTCCTTATAAGTTCTATGCGGTGTTAAATAAACCGCTTCTTGGTGAATACAAACCAAGAGAATGATTATTTTCCTGCAGCTGCTTGTGAAAGTAGCCTGTGTCCTATTGCGCAATACAAGCATTTGCGTGTGTCGCAGTATTCTCTCTTAGCCTGAATCAATGCCTGTGAAAATAGAGCGTTGTCGCATTTTATCCCAGCGCGCACAAACATTTCGGTTATGGAATTTTTCTCAGGTTTGACAGTTTCAAGCAAGTCGGTAGCCCGTTCGGCGTTTTCCCAGTTCCCGTTGATTGTGGCATGGGCATAGTATAACGGTGCAACAGTGTTGATGAGGATTATGTCGATAGAACTGTTGCCTAATGCTTTTGGAGTGAATGACGATGTGTTGCCGAAAGAGTAGTGGTTGCTCCAGTAGCCCGATAGCTCTACGCAGAACAATTCTCTCAGATCCTCCTCCTCATGGGCATTCAGGATAGCTTCCATGAGCCTGAAACCGTCGTATATATAATGTGCCAGCATAGCAATGCGCCTGTGCGGGAAGTTCTGCGGGCGTATGCGGAACGATTTCCATGCATCGGCATTCATCGGTGTGAGCGAGAACTTGTTTGCCAGGAAAGCATATTCCTGGCATAGCTGCTGGTAGTATGGGTCGTGAGGATAGAGGTCTTGGTCCAGCATTCCAGCTTGTCCGAAAAGCAATGCTTCGATTTGCAGCATGGAGTCGCAATGCTTGTGCAGCAATCTTAGCGGAGTGCGTTTTGCGAGACGCTCGAAAGCATCATTATTTATTCCGAATCCCAGATTTCGTGCTAAAGTAACATAGCACACATCTTCCCAGCTGCCGCAGAAGGTGTCGTATAATGCTTTGATTCGTTCTGTTTTAGATTGTAGCCGTTCGAATGCTAGGGATTGAATCCATTCGGCAATTACCAGTGACGGAGTGTTCTTAATCTGCGTTGCGCATGGGAGCGAATTGGTTGAATTCACAAGGTCGGCATACTTTGACGAGAAGTCATGTGCGTATTTAAGTTCCATTTGAGGTATAAGTTCCCCATTACTCCTATATACAGGAGCATCGTCTTTCTCGACTACATGCAGTATCACGGAGTCGTAGGCTTTGTCCTTGTCGTGATTGTGGCGTTTCCAGTCGCTGGCTCTAGTGTGCAGTTCCACATTTCCTGCCCATAGGTGTCCGTCAATTTCTATTTTAGCGTTGAAGAAATCGGGGCCTGAATCGGTATTCAGTATGCCTGGGTCAATTATGCGAATAGGCTTGCCGTCCACGGTACGCATTTCCGAGAGGCTCCATAGCCGGTGCTGCCATATGTATTGCATGAGTTTTTCCATGATCAGGCGATGTTTCTTCTGCAAATAAAATGATTTGTAATGTAAAAAATGCGGTCTTTTATAAGATTTATTATGCCTGGGCATGTCTTGTGCCCGTCGTTGCAATAGCTTTGTACCCTAGAATAAAAACAGGTTTAAGTATAACAACCGTCTTAATTCATACTTTGAAAAACACAGTTTCTTATCTTGAAGAATGGAGTCTGACTGGCCTAGGCTGCAGATTCCATTTTTTCTAGTTGAATGTCTTGATTCTTACGCTTTTAGTTGAAGCATCGGCTCCTGGCATATAGTCTTCATCGTCGTCAATGTCGCTTCTTCTAGGGCGTTTCTTCTTGCCTTTTTTCCCTTTCTTCTTGGCAGCCTTTTTAGCTTCCTGTTCCTGCTTCTTCCTTATCTTTTCAGTTCTGGAAGTCTTGAATTTCGACGGAGTCTGCATTTTCAGTGAAATGATAGGTTTTACCATGTCCACTTCGGCAATTACATTAGGGTCGCGAGGCTTCGGGTGATACAGGATATCATTCAGGGACTTGCCTTTATTGAAGCGGCTCTTGTCCACATCGGTGTGTATTCCGTTAACGCTGCCGCCGTCGGTGTATTGCCACAGCGTATATGCTGTGCCGTCGTTAAGGAGCGGTTCTTCTTCGGAATATTTAGCTATGAACAGTTCGTATTTGCTGAATTGAACCGATAGATACTTGTTGTAGAAGTTGGAACTGGTGTATATTACCGGTCTTCTGCCGTAGTGGTTTTCCAGCATGTCGGCAAACAGCTGCAGGCTGTCTACAAGCTGTTGCGGAGTCCATCGGCCTTTCACTTCAATGTCGATGAGCGGAGCCAGGTCTTGTTCTTCCTGCTTGCAGTATTCGGTAAAGTTCTTGAACTGGTCGTGGATATAGGAAGTAGCGCGCAAGAAGTGGTAGCAGCCTACTTTCAGCCCTGCCTTGCGCGCTTCTTTTATGTTGCTTTCGAATGTGGGTGATACATAGGTGGCGCCTTCGGTTGCCTTTATATATACAAACTGTACATTGCCGTCTTTAGAAACGGTTTTCCAGTCGATGCGTCCCTGGTGATTGGAGACATCGATGCCGTGATAAATCTCTGGCATATAGTGCTGTGGAACATAGTCCTCTATGTGGTCGGCTTGCGCTTGTGCGCATAGGCAGACTGCTATGCTTAGGGCTATGAACCAAAGACGCTTGTATGTATTCACTGAAAATTTCATTTACAGACCGAATTCGGCTTTGATCTTGTCCATGTAGTCAAGCTCTTCCCAAGTGAATAGTCTCACTTCAATCTCCTTGTTGCCTTCATATTTAGACATGAAGTGCTTTGTAATAGTTTGAGGAGTTCGTCCCATATGGCCGTAGGAAGCAGTTTCTTCGTAGATAGGATTACGAAGTTTAAGTCTTTCTTCAATGTCGGCTGGACGCATGCTGAACAGTTTGCTCAGGCGGTTAGCGATTTCAGAGTCTTCCATGTCCACATGCTTAGTGCCGTATGTATTAACATATAAGCTCACAGGTTCAGCTACGCCTATGGCATAAGCAACTTGTACCAGCATTTCATCAGCGATACCTGCAGCTACAGCGTTCTTTGCAATATGGCGTGCTGCATAAGCTGCCGAGCGGTCGACCTTTGATGGGTCTTTACCTGAGAAAGCACCGCCGCCATGTGCGCCTTTACCGCCGTATGTGTCAACAATGATTTTGCGGCCAGTAAGTCCAGTGTCACCATGAGGTCCTCCAATAACGAATTTGCCAGTTGGGTTTACATGCAGTATAAGTTGGTCATCAAACAGAGCGCGTGTATTATCGTCAAGCTTGCCGAGTACCCTAGGCAGCAAGATGTTGCACACATCATTCTTGATAGTCTCAAGCATTTCGGCATCGGCTTTGTCTTGAGCCTCCTTAGAATCGCAGCAAGGATCTATGAATTCATCGTGCTGAGTGCTTATTACGATTGTGTGAATGCGTGCAGGCTTGTTGGTGTCGCCGTCATATTCTACAGTTACTTGGCTCTTGGCATCGGGGCGAAGATAGGTCATCACCTTGCCTTCCTTACGAATAGCAGCAAGCTCTATAAGTAATGTGTGCGCAAGCGACAATGAGATAGGCATGAATTCAGGAGTTTCGTTTGTAGCATAACCGAACATCATGCCTTGGTCGCCGGCTCCCTGGTCGGCAGCGTTTTCTCTTTCAACGCCGCGGTTGATATCCTGAGATTGTTCGTGAAGGGCGGAAAGCACGCCACAAGCTTCGGCATCAAATTTGTATTCGCTCTTGTTGTAGCCGATGCGGTTGATAACTTTGCGGGTAACCTCCATCAAGTCGATGTAGGCGTTAGATTTCACTTCTCCGGCGATTACAACTTGTCCTGTTGTAACTAGAGTTTCGCAAGCCACCTTTGAATTTGGGTCATAAGCCAAGAAGCGGTCAAGCACGGCGTCACTTATTTGGTCGGCGACTTTGTCAGGGTGCCCTTCCGACACCGATTCAGATGTGAATAAATAGTTCATGTTTCCAATATGTTTTATAGTGGAAAAATGCCTTCTACCTCTAAAAATAGTTGAAAATTGTCGTAGAACGCAGTTTTAGCATTTTTTTGTGTGGTTGCAAGCAGCCAAATTTTTCCACATGGTTAATAAATCGAGTGCAAAGATAGTTCATGTAGGGGTAAAATCAAATAAAAGATGGTTAAAATTTTGGTCTTAATACAAAAATTGGTATCTTTGCGTGCTTATATTCCGCATATAATATATGTGTGGGATATTTTGTTGATATAAATAACGGAAATAAAAAACAAAAAACTAAATAATTAAATGGCTGCATTAGAGAAAATTAGAAAAAGAGCTGTGCTTTTGACAGTTGTTATTGGCGTTGCTCTATTGGCATTTATTTTGGGCGACTTGATTAACTCTGGTCAAGCGTTCTTCGGTGATGGAAACACAATTGTAAAGGTTGGTGACGAAAAAATCGACGCTATGGAATTCCAGAAGCGTTACGAAGAAATCAGTGCCCAATACCAAAATAGCGGAAACCAAATTACTGACGGTGCCGTTCTTCAAAAGAATGTGATTGAAGGAATGATTTCTGAAAAGTTGCTTGATAAGGAACTTGAAGAAGTGGGCATTTATGTTACCGATGCTGAGCTTACTGAGGCTATGACTGGTAACAATGCAAGTCAAGACATGGTGCGCTATGCACAACAAATGGGATTTGAAAATCCAGCGCAATTGTATGATTTCCTTTTCAACCCTGCTAAGTATGGTGTTGCAGAACAACAAATAGCAGAAGCTAAGGCAAACTGGTTGAGATTGGAACAGGATATGGTTCGCGTTCTTAAGCAATCTAAGCTTCAAGCTCTTTTGGTTGGTGCTATCCAAGCAAATGAACTAGACAAGAAAGCTCTATTTGAGGAAAACGCTGTAACATCTCAAGTTGCTTATGTCAAGGCTGACTATTCTTCATTGAAAGATGAAGATTATCAAGTGAGCGATGCCGAACTTAACGCAGAATATGCAAAGAAGAAAGGCATGTTCAAGCTTGCTGAAGAACAAAGAATGGGTCATGTTATAGCTGTTGATGTAGTTCCTTCTGCTGAAGATTTGGCTGCTTCAAAGGCTTTGATTGACACTTCTATGGTAGTTCTTCGTTCAGCTGCTGGCGTAGACGGTATCCGTAACAATAGCGAGCTAGTTATTGAAGAAGGTACAATGCGTTTGAACGACATTCGCGACGCTCAAATGAAGGAATTCATTGGTGCTGCTAAGGTAGGTGATGTTTCTGAACCTAAGTTTGTTTCAAATGTATATACAATAGCTAAGCTTAACGGCAAGAAGCTTGAAGTTGACTCTGTAAATATCAATATGGTTACAGTGCAAGGCGACAAGAAGGCACAAGATTCTATCTTGAACGCTCTTAACTCAGGCAAGGCATTTGCTGAGGTTGTAGACAACAAGACTGTAGGTGGAGAAGAAAATGTATGGCAAGTTCTAATGAATGTTGCAGATTCTGTTAAGACAAAGATCTTGAATGCAGGAACAGGTTACTTCTCTCTAACTTCTGGAGACCAAATGGCTTACCTTGTAAAGGTTAACAGCAAGGTTGCTCCAAAGAACATGTATGATGTAGCATTCATCACTCATAAGGTGATTCCTAGCACAAAGACTGTAAATGATTTGCGTGATAACCTACAAGCATTCATCAACGAAAACAATACAAGCGAATTGCTAGAATCAAAGGCTGTAGCTGCAGGTTACCAACCAATGCCTGTTGTTGTTAACAGCACTACTCCTCAAATTAATGGTATAGCTAACACTCGTAAGGCTGTTCAATGGCTGTTCGGTGCTGAAAAGGGTTCTGTATCTCCAATCTTTGACAAGGACAATAAGGACAAGATGGTAGTTGTAGCACTTGACGGTGTATATGATGGCGAATATATGCCAGCTAGCGATTCTCAAGTTAAGTCTATGCTTGTTCAGATTGCTATGAACTCTAAGAAGGGTGATGCTCTTGTAGAAAAGTACAATGGCAAGGCTAACGACCTAGAAGGTTATGCTAAACTTATGGAAAGTAAGGTTGATACTGCTTTTGTAACTTATGGCCAACCATTCGTTCCTGGTCTAGGAATGGGCGAAAATGCTTTTGTTGCAAGCGTAGTTTCAGCTAAAGAAAATGAATTGAACGGTGTAGTGAAAGGCAATAACGCAGTGTATGTTTACAAGGTAATCAAGCACGAACGCACTCAACGCACTCCTGGTCAAGAAGTAGAGCGTCAATTCTCAACAACTCGCGGTAATAGCGCAGTATTGCAGAATGCAGATGCTATCTTGCGTAAGGCTACTGAAGTTGAAAACAATATGATCAAGTTCTTCTAATAAAAGAAGACTGAATAATAACCTATAAATGGGGTCGCTTACATAAAAGCGGCCTCATTTTTTTTAATTTGGTGTGTATAAGGAATCGCAGATGACGGATATTTCAAAAAAAATGCGTATTTTTGGCATTATAATAAAAATTGCATATAAATGAGCGCAATCAACGAAGTACAAGACGAGATTATTGAAGAATTTGCAGGGCTAAGTGACTGGATGGACAAGTATGCCTACATCATTGAGCTTGGTAATGCGGTAGAACCGCTTGAAGAGAAGCACAAAACTCCCGATAATATAATAGACGGTTGCCAGAGCCGTGTGTGGCTGGTAGCTGAGGAAGACGGCGAGAATATCAATTTCCGTGCCGACAGCGATGCTATTATAGTGAAGGGATTGATATCGTTGCTTATCAGAGTGCTTTCAGGAAATACTCCGCAAGAAATCCTTGATGCTGACTTGTATTTCATGCGTGAGATAGGCTTGCAGGAGCATTTGTCGCCTACAAGAAGCAACGGCTTGCTTGCGATGATAAAGCAGATGCGCGTATATGCATTGGCGTATAAGGCAAAGCAGGCTAATTGAACTCGGAAATAAATCATATTAACTAATAATACTATACTTATGTTTAAAAATCATCCTAAAGGTCTTATCCCTGCGGCTCTTGCCAATATGGGTGAACGCTTCGGTTTTTATGTAATGATGGCAATTTTGACATTATTCTTGATGTCAAAGTTCGGTCTTGATGGAACTGAGGCTGGTTCTCTTTATTCTGTGTTCTATGGTGCAATTTATATTCTTGCATTGGTAGGAGGTCTTATAGCTGACCGCTTGAAGAATTATAAAGGTACTATTATTGCAGGTCTGCTAGTGATGTCGCTAGGTTATGCGTTACTAGCAATTCCGGCACTTATTACAACTAAGGTTATTGCACTAGGTGCATTGTTGGTTATTGCTTTCGGTAACGGTTTGTTCAAGGGTAACTTGCAAGCGTTGGTTGGTCAGTTATATGACAATCCTAAGTATGCCGACAAGCGTGACTCTGGATTCCAGATTTTCTATATGTTTATTAACATTGGCGGTTGCGTAGCTCCATTTATTGCAACTTGGGTGCGCGACAGTTTCGTTAAGTCACAAGGATTCTTGTATAATAGTGATCTCCCAGGATTGTGCTGGCAATATAAAAACGGAGAAATGACACAAGAAGTGCTCAATGGCCGTTTTACAGAACTTGCTACTCAAGTGTCAAATGGCGTAACTCCTGACATGACAGCGTTTGCCGATGCTTATTTGAATGCATTTAATACAGGATTCCACTATGCATTCTCAGTAGCGATTGTAGCAATGCTAGTATCTTTAGTTATTTTCTTGGCTTATAAGAAGGTGCTTCCTAATCCTGCAGCAAAGGAAAAGGTGGAGAAAGCTGTTCCTTCAAAAGAAGAAATCAAGCAGGACGCAAAGGAAATCAAGCAACGCATACTTGCATTGTTTGCAGTATTCGGCATTGTTATCTTCTTCTGGTTCTCTTTCCATCAGAATGGTTTGACTCTTACAATGTTTGCAAAGGACTATACCTTACTAGAAGTCTTCGGTATGCCAATTTCTGCTGAAATATTCCAGTCAATTAATCCATTTGTAGTTGTATTCTTGACTCCTGTGGTAATGTGGATATTCGGTGCTTTGGCAAAGAAAGGAAAAGAGCCCTCAACACCTAAGAAAATCGGTATCGGTATGGGTATCGCTGCGTTGGCATATGTTGTAATGGCAGTTGCATCTTTAGGATTGCCTTTGTTCAGCGAAATCAAGGCGACAGGTCTAGCCGATTCTGCTCGTGTGACTCCATGGGTTCTTTTCTCAGTATACTTCATTTTGACAGTAGCAGAGTTATTCATCTCTCCTCTAGGCTTGTCATTTGTGTCAAAAGTTGCTCCAGCTCATTTGCAGGGATTGATGCAAGGATGCTGGCTTGGAGCAACTGCTGTAGGAAACTTCTCATTATTCCTTGGGGCTGTGATGTATGAAAGCATTTCTTTGGCAGCAACATGGAGTGTGTTTGCAGTAGTATGTTTCATCTCTATGGCAGTAATGTTCTGTATGGTAAAATGGCTTGAAAGAGTAGCTAAATAATATAGAAATATAGCCTTAAAAGCAGAAGTGGCATGCAAGCAATTGCATGCCACTTTTTTATAGTATGTTCAGTGCAATGTGGGCGCAGGCTTCGGCATCGGCGAGGGCGTGGTGGTGGTCCTTGAGATTGTACCCGCAATGAGATGCGACAGTGTGTAGCTGGTGATTGGGCAAACTCCGACCGAACATGCGACGAGATGCACGGCAGGTGCATAGAAATTTATAGCCAGGATAAGGCATGTCGTAGTATTCGAAAGATGCTTTGAGGCAGCGTTCGTCAAAGGGACTGTTGTGCGCGACAAGTGTCAAGTCGTGGATATGAGGTTCTATCTGGCTCCATACTTCAGGGAAGAATGGGGCATCGCAGGTGTCGGCTTCGGTGATACCGTGAATCTGTGTATTGATGAGATTGTAATAGTTCGGTACCGGGTGAATTAGACTATAGAATTTGTCGGTGACTATGCCGTTGCGGACAATCACAATGCCTATGCTGCACACGCTTGTTGGTTGGTGATTAGCGGTTTCAAAGTCTATTGCGGCGAAATCGTTCATTTCTTCTTTGCTTTAACTGCGACGGTATCAATAGTTTTCCCGTGACGGTCGTACAAGGTCAATGTCAAGTTGTCGTTATCGGCTTTCATTAGAAGAGCTCCCACAGTCTTTTCTCCTTCGGTCCAACGGAACTTTATGATATCCTTATTGTCGGTCCATTCGTCGGCCTCCTGACCGCGTTCATTGTCGGCTGAAGGTGTCTGCAGATATACAGTACCTGTTTCGCCATTGGTTTCCTTGCCGTCTAGCAGAGCGTTGGTGCGTGCATAGATATGATTATTGGCTCCGATAGCTAAATCCACGCCGCATTCGTCAAACAAATCTTTCCAGCGCTTATATTCTGAAGTCTTTCCGCTTGTTCCGAAAAACCATTGGTAATGTTCCATTACGATAACGAAAGTAGCATTCTTTTCTGATTTGATGACTTTCCTTACCCACTCTTGAGCGGCAGCCAGTCCTTCATCGGAACGCATACTTTCATTGTTGAGCATAATAAAAAGCGCATTGCCATAAGTGAAATGGTAGCACACGCCTTTCTCGCCCTTATAGCCGTTAAGCGGATTGTTGTTGGCGTATTTGAAGAATTTGTTAGTGTTTCGTTTATTGGTGCGGTCCATGTTGTCATGATTCCCATTTACGCCAGCCCACAAATAGTTTTTGAAAAAGGACTCTTTGTAAAGGTCTTTCCAGAAGGAATAGCTTCCTCCCCATGCAATTATGTCGCCTGCGTGCAGGATGATGTCAAATTCTTTTTTGTTCTGTTGCTGCAGAGTGCCGAGCATTGCCATAGCCGACTCCACTCGTGCCGGGATAGGAGTGTAGGCGTGGAAATCGGAAATGATTGCAGCTGTCCATTGACCTTCGGATGGAGCGGTCTTGAAATAATGAATGTCGCCCTCGCTGGCGGTATTTCCTATTCTGTACATGTATTTAGTGCCAGGCTTGAGTTTCTTCAATTCCACGGTGTTGCGAATGAACTTTGCATTCTCGTAGATGTTTTCTCCCGCTGGTGTCTTGGAATACATGCTGTCGTAGGCAGTGCATAGCTCCCTTTTAGCCTTTGCTTTCTTTGCTTTTGTCCATGCCGTATCGGTTGAAATGGTGTAGAAACAGTGTGACTTGCCGTTGTCGTTGTCGCTGTGCCAGTTTATCCTGATTTGGCGTGAAGCATCTTCTCCTGGATTGGCAATGACGGTATAAGCATCATTTGCATTTAAGGTAAACAATGTGGCTAAGATAACAAGAAATGCTAAAGTTCTTTTCATGATTTTTTCAGATTAATATTTTTTCTCTTACAAAGATACGAAATAAGTGTTTTTAGACTACTTTTGCAATGCAAAAAATGAGATAATCAATGTATATATTTGTATTATTGATGCTGGCTGGAGGAGTCTTCGGGTATTTCATGAGAAGATGCACTGCGGTTAATCCCATGGCTATTATAACATGGCTTGTATGGGCGTTGCTGCTGTTGCTGGGCATTGAAGTGGGCGCTAATGACTCGTTGATGAAATCGCTGCCTGCGATTGGCATTACAGGTGCAGCCATAGCTGTAGCTGGCACATTGGGCAGTTGCTCTCTGGCCTGGTTGCTGTGGAAATGGGTGAAAGGCAGCCAGGATTTTCATGACAAGGAGACTGGCGTTTCGGAAGATCGTGTAAAGAGCGAGACGCCACTGCGAGGAAGCTTGGTCATTGTCTCGTTTTTCATAGCAGGAATTGTATTGGGTTTATTCGGTCTTGTTGAAGATACCCATGTGCGTGATATAAGTTACGCCGTTCTGTGCGTGATGCTGTTTTGTGTAGGGTACGGATTGGGTAGCAAGCCATATATAATGCGCAGGTTCAAGACGCTTAATCCGCGATTGGCATTATTGCCTCTAGCGACCATACTGGGTACTCTAATTGTATGCCTGGCATTGTCAATGTTTATGGATTATTCTGTTGCAAGTGTACTGGCTGTGGGCTCGGGTTTCGGATACTATTCGTTAAGCAGTATTATGATATCCCAAAGCCTTGGGGCAGAACTCGGAACGATAGCCCTGTTGTCAAATATAGTGCGCGAACTCATAACACTGCTAGGAGCACCGTTGCTAGTGAAAATGTTTGGCAAGCTGGCGCCGATATCGGCAGGAGGAGCTACGACCATGGATTCCACGCTGCCCGTGATAATGCGCACGCTAGGCGAGGATTTTGTATTAGTGTCAATGTTTCACGGATTCCTGGTCGATTTCAGTGTTCCGTTCCTTGTTGCATTCTTCTGTTCGTTGTAGACGGGGGAATCCTGTTATTCCAGAATTTCGTAACCAGTAATGATGCGGTGTGAGTTTCCTCTCCAAGGAAGAGTCCCCTGATACTCTTCGTAGGTGAGTCTCACTTTTTTACCTGAACCTTGCAGATGCATAATCTTCAATGCAATGGAGTCGTTTTCTACCGAGAACGGGAAGTCGTATTCAATCCATTTGTCGGGGTGATCAACGAATTTCTCGGAGAGCAGTTTGCCCTCATAGGTATTGAAAATCATGCCTTGGAGCTTCAGCTCCATAACGCGTCCGGTTTGCTGTGCCATTTCGGTATATGGGTGGAAATATCTTAGCCATAACCATGTGAACAGGGAAATGAAAACTACGGCAACAATAGAGTATAGAGTGAGTCTTAAGCGGTTATAGCCTCGCTTGATAGTGTCATTAGCAATTTCTTTCTCTTCTTTTTCTTCGGGAGTCTCAATGACAACGGGTTCTTGCTCTACAACATCATCGTCATCGTCAAAGAAATCGTATTTTTCTTTTATGCTCATAATCTTTTAGTGTAATCGCTGAATTTTATAGTTTCATTTTGTCGCCGCTAGTTTTTACAATTGTTTTTCCTGTGGAAATGCGGTGCTTGTCTATTGCAATGTATACTGCAGTGTATATGCCTAGAATCACAAGCAGAACAGTTTGTATTCCCCATTCTAGCATTGCGAATGCCGAAGCCTGCGGGTCAAAATTAGATGTATCAAAAACGCCTACTCCGTATAGCGATAATCCGAAGATTATAGCTACATGATAGGCTCCTAGTCCACCGTTGGTAGGAACGCCCATGCCGATACTGCTTAGAACAAAAAGCACTAGCATAGCTGTTACCGACAAATCGTGCGTGAAAGTGAATGCATATTTAGCCAGAAACAACTGAACGAAATAGCAGCCCCAAATCATTATGGTGTAGAAAAGGAACTGCCACTTGCCCTCCATCTTGGTAATTGCAATAAAGCCTTGCCACATGTTGGTTGCCATAGTGCGTATCTTCGCAATCCATTTATTGCTTGAATGTGAACGGAATAGCCACACGATAAGCAGTATGGCGGCAGTAAGGCAAAGCCACACTGAAGGAGAGGTGATCATGTTCCACAGATTCTCCTTTATCTCGGGATAAGTGTCCAGGAATGCGTAGAAAGCCTCCTGTGCAAGGAAGAATGTGAATACGGTGAGCGTGAGTACGGTCAATGTGTCGGACAGTCTGTCGGCAACCATAGAGCCTACTACCTTGGTGAACGAAGCCTTCTGCCTTTCGGCGATATAACCGCATCTCCACACTTCGCCGAGTCTTGGAAAAATCAGGTTAACGGCATAAGTCCCGAAGATGGAGCATATAAGAGCATGAAGCGGAGCATCTATTCCTATCGCCCTAAGCTGAAGTCTCCATCGTAGAGCACGGAAGATGTGGCTCCATATGCTGATAAAGGCTATCAGCACGAACCACCAGTAATTGACATCGTATCGCAAGCAATTGAACAATTGCTCGGAATCAACATTAGTCCATAAAAAATAAAATAGTCCTACGCCAATAAGCAAAGGAATAATATAAGATATAATCTTGCGGAGCATAAGAAATTTTGTACCTTTGTATATTGCAAAGATAGGTGATTTTATCCGTTTTGCGTAATATAAAGAGTATTTTCCTTCGTTAAGCGGCAGAAAAATACCAGTAATGACCATTAAAACTGTTTCTTATGCAGCAAGTAAAGGCAAAAAAGAACCTTGGACAGCATTTCCTTACCGACTTGTCGGTGGCGCAAAGAATCGCGGATACATTGTTGGATTATAGGGAAACTCCAGTGCTTGAGATAGGCCCGGGAATGGGTGTGCTGACTCAATATCTTATAGCTGACGGCCACGACCTTAAAGTGGTGGAACTGGATACTGAGAGTGTGGAGTATCTTAATGAGCATTATCCAGAACTTGACGGCCGTATCATTTCTGCCGACTTCTTGAAATTGAATCTGACCGAAATATTCGGCGATCGGGAATTCTGTGTAATAGGCAACTATCCATACAACATTTCATCGCAGATTCTGTTTAAGATACTGGATTACAAGGATCAAGTCCCATGCTGCAGCGGAATGTTCCAGCGTGAAGTGGCACAACGCGTTGCAGCCCTTCCAGGGTCAAAGACCTATGGAATACTGTCGGTGCTGCTGCAGGCATGGTATGATATAGAATATCTGTTTACGGTGCCTGAACATGTGTTTAATCCGCCGCCAAAAGTCAAGAGCGGTGTAATCAAGCTCACCCGAAACAGCGTTACCGATTTGGGTTGTGATGAAAAACTGTTCAAGACCGTGGTAAAGACATCGTTCGGCCAAAGACGAAAGACATTGAGGAACTCATTGCGCAGCATGGTGCAGAATGATGCAGAGGTACTGCAGAATCCTATTTTTGCAATGCGCCCCGAACAGCTGAGCGTGGCGCAGTTTATAGAATTGACAAATATTATCGACACTACTCGTACAGAATAATAAAGACAGGGCGTTATGAAAGACTATACAAAAGAGTTTATGGAAGACTTGCAGGAGATTATTGCAAGGAAAGATGTTGAATTAGGCCGTAAACTGCTAAAGGACCTGCACCCGGCAGATATTGCTGAACTCTTCGAGGAACTGGATATTGCAGATGAGGAGTTCCTTGAAAGCCTTCTTGACCGCGAAGTGGCGGCCGAGGTGCTTATGGAAATGGATGAAGATGACCGAGGCCGTTTGCTTGAGCAGATGCCTAAAAAGGAAATTGCCGAGACTCTTGAGCTTCTTGATACCGATGACGCCGTAGACCTTATTCAGGAACTTGATGAGGAGGACCGTGACGAGATCATTGCCCATATTGAAGATGTTGAGCAGGCTGGTGATATCATAGACTTGTTGAAGTATGATGACGACACTGCCGGTGGTCTTATGGGTACCGAAATGATTGTCGTGAACGAGAACTGGAGTATGCAGGAGTGTGTGAAGGAAATGCGCACTCAAGCCGAGAGCGAAGGCATGGACGAGATATATAATGTTTATGTTGTAGATGACGATAACCGTTTGAAAGGTCTGTTCCCGCTTCAGAAGATGATTACGCATCCTTCGGTATCAAAGATAAAGCATGTGATGGAAACCGATCCGCCAGTGGTGAAGACCGATACTCCGATTGAAGAAGTGGCTCTGGACTTCGAAAAGTATAATCTTGTGGCGATGCCGGTTATTGACTCGATAGGACGATTGGTGGGACGCATTACGGTAGACGATGTCATGGATACGGTGCGTGAACAAAGCGAACGCGATTACCAATTGGCTTCCGGTATCTCGCAAGATGTGGAAGTGGACGACAGTATTTTGACTCAAACCCGTGCTCGCTTGCCTTGGCTGTTGATAGGTATCTTCGGTGGTATTGCCAACTCCTGGATTCTGGGCGGATTCGAGAAGGGATTTGCTACCAATCCTGCTATGGCGCTGTTTATTCCTCTTATTGGTGGTACTGGCGGTAATGTGGGTACACAGTCTTCGGCTATCGTGGTACAAGGTCTTGCTAATGGTAGTCTTGATATAAAGAATTCAGGGAAACTGCTTTTCAAGGAATTCAGTATTGCCATGGTAAATGCCCTGGTAATCTCAATGATGGTGTATCTGTATCGCTTGATTAGTGGTGAGCCTGCTATGGATGTTGTTACATTGGCTGTTACATTGTCGCTGTTTGCTGTGGTACTGTTTGCATCAGTTTTTGGCTCATTCGTTCCGCTAATGTTTGAGCGTTTCAAGATAGATCCTGCGCTTGCGACCGGTCCGTTTATCACAATTACAAGTGATATCGTGGGTATGTTGATATATATGGTTGTAAGTTCATCGTTGATTAGAGCTTTTGGCGGATAAAGGGATATGAAAAGAGCCGTTCTTTCGCTATTGCTGATATTTCCGCTTGTGGTTGCGGCATCAGGAAGGATTACCGGTTCGTGGAACGGGAAACTTGTCATGGGTGGGCAATCGCTTACAATCGTTTTTAACATAAACGGCGATAGCTGCACGCTCGATAGTCCCGATCAGGCAGCAATGGGCATACCAGTGGAACTGAAGCGTTGCACAGCCGATTCGCTAATAGTGGAATCCCCGCAAATGCGGGCAGTATATGAGGGTCAATTGAAAGACGGAATCATATCGGGAACATTCAAGCAGATGGGATATTCTTTCCCGTTGGATTTAAAACCTGGAGTTCCGGTATATTACCGACCTCAAACGCCGACACCCCCGTTTGATTATCGAACGGAAGAGGTGACTTTTGTGAATCCGATTGACAGTGCAGTATTAAGCGGAACACTGTCCTATCCTGTTAAGTTCATTCCAGGCCGCACGCCAGTGGTATTGCTAGTGAGTGGCAGCGGTTTGCAGAATCGTGATGAGGAACTTTTTCAGCATCGTCCTTTCGCCGTGATTGCGCATCATCTAGCTATGAACGGAATAGCATCGCTGAGATATGATGACCGCTCGGTAGGCAAGTCCACAGGTAGTGCAAGCGAGGCTACAACCGCAACATTTGCGACCGATGCCGAAGCTGGATTGAAATACTTGAAAGAGACATGCCGTTTCGGTAAGGCAGGTGTCCTAGGACATAGCGAGGGTGGACTGATTGCATTTATTCTAGGCGGTAAAGGAAAAACTGATTTTGTTGTGAGTATGGCGGGAACAGCCGTGCGAGGTGACAGGATATTAGTGGAGCAGAACCGTATAATTCTTCTTGAGAAAGGTGTGCCTGAGAGTATGACCGAGGATTATTGCCGTGCATTAGAAAAAGTGTATGGATATAAACTAGCTTATGGCTCAATGCCAGGAATGTCACCCGAGCTGTTGGTTACTATGGCAATTACCGAAGCTAAAGCAGATCTGCCCGAGGGTTTTCGTCGCAATCTAGAAGGTCTGATGAAGTCGCAGAATGCATGGCTGAATCATTTTATTGCCTATGACCCTGCCATGGATATTAAGAATATCACATGTCCCGTAATGGCGATTAATGGCGAGAAGGATTGCCAGGTTGTGGCAGAAACCAATCTAGATGCATTGCGAGAATTGCTTAATGTAAAGCAAGGTGATGTGATAAAGTCCTATCCTGGATTAAACCATTTGTTTCAGCACTGCACCACTGGTTCGGTTGGCGAATATATTAAAATCACGGAAACGCTTTCGCCCGAGGTGCTGGAAGATATAGTGAAATTTATAAACGGTAGTCTTTAACTTTCTGATGTGTGACAGCGTTTATAATAAAGTGTGACAAAATGGCAAATTGTAGTCTTCAATAGCTGATTGGCACATAATATGCTATATTAGGAGTAAACAACGAAAATAATTAATAACAAATAAAATACAAAGATTATGAACATCAAACCATTATCAGACAGAGTGCTAATCACTCCTGCTGAAGCAGAAGAAGTGACTGTGGGAGGTATCATCATTCCAGATTCTGCAAAGGAAAAACCATTGAAAGGTACAGTGACTGCAGTAGGAACAGGAACAAAAGACGAAGAAATGGTAGTAAAAGTGGGCGATACAGTGTTGTATGGCAAATATTCAGGAACAGAACTTGAAGTAGAAGGCGTTAAGTACTTGATGATGCGCCAAAGCGACATTCTTGCTATCGTAGAATAATAACTTTAATCTTGAAAAATCATTACAATCATGGCAAAAGAAATAAAATTCAATATCAAGGCTCGTGAAGAGCTGAAGAAAGGCGTTGATGCATTGGCCGACGCAGTGAAGGTGACACTTGGCCCAAAGGGTCGCAATGTTATCATTGAAAAGAAATTCGGAGCTCCTCACATTACAAAAGATGGCGTGAGTGTGGCTAAAGAAGTAGAACTTGAGGACAAGTTCCAGAATATGGGAGCACAACTTGTTAAGGAAGTTGCGTCAAAGACTGGTGATGATGCTGGTGACGGAACAACAACTGCAACAGTGCTAGCTCAGGCTATCATTACAACTGGTCTTAAGAATGTTGCTGCCGGTGCAAATCCAATGGACTTGAAACGCGGTATCGACAAGGCTGTTGCTAAGGTGGTTGAAGGCATCAAGGCTCAGGCTCAAGAAGTGGGTGACGACTTTGACAAGATAGAAAATGTAGCGAAGGTATCGGCTAACAATGATGAAGAAATCGGCCGTCTTATCGCAGAAGCTATGAAGAAGGTTAAGAAGGAAGGCGTAATCACTGTGGAAGAAGCTAAGGGTACCGATACTACTGTAGATGTAGTTGAAGGTATGCAGTTTGACCGCGGATATATTTCACCTTATTTCGTAACAAACACTGAAAAGATGGAATGTGAAATGGACGCACCATTCATTCTGCTTTATGACAAGAAGATTTCAAACCTTAAGGACATGCTTCCTATTCTTGAAGCAACTGCACAGTCGGGCCGTCCTCTTCTTATCATAGCTGAAGATGTGGATAACGAAGCTCTAGCTACATTGGTAGTAAACCGTCTTCGCGGATCATTGAAGATTTGCGCTGTTAAGGCTCCAGGTTTCGGTGACCGTCGCAAGGAAATGCTTGAGGATATCGCAATCCTTACAGGCGGTGTGGTAATTTCTGAAGAAAAGGGATTGAAGCTAGAAAGCGCTACAATAGATATGCTTGGTACTGCTGAAAAGATTGCAGTAAACAAGGAAAATACTACTATCGTAAACGGTGCAGGCGACAAGCAAGCCATTGCCGATCGCGTAGCTCAAATCAAGGTTCAAATTGAAACTACCAAGTCTCAATATGACCGTGAAAAACTACAAGAACGCTTGGCGAAACTAGCCGGTGGTGTTGCAGTTCTTTATATCGGTGCTCCATCGGAAGTGGAAATGAAAGAAAAGAAGGACCGCGTAGATGATGCATTGAGCGCAACTCGTGCTGCTGTAACCGAAGGTATTGTGCCTGGTGGTGGTACTGCTTATATCCGTTGCGTTGAGGCTCTTGAAAACATGAAGGGAGCTAACGACGATGAAACAACTGGTATTGATATCATTCGCCGTGCTATTGAAGAACCTCTTCGCCAGATTGTTTACAATGCAGGTCTTGAAGGAGCTGTGATTGTACAGAAGGTTAAGGACGGAAAGGGTGACTACGGTTACAATGCGCGCACCAACAAGTTTGAAAACTTGTTTGAAACTGGTGTGATTGACCCAGCTAAGGTTACTCGTGTTGCTCTTGAGAATGCTGCTTCTATTGCAGGTATGTTCTTGACAACCGAATGCGTAATCGCTGAGAAGCCAGAAGAAAACCCAATGCCTGCAGCAGGAATGAATCCTGGAATGGGCGGAATGATGTAATCATTAAATAGAATACAAGATAATGAAGAGGCATAGCTGTTAGGCTATGCCTCTTCTGTGTTTAATAAGATGTACTTTCTGTTATGGCACAAAAAAAGAACATGGCATAACCATGTTCTTTCTTAATATGCTGAAAGGCTTATTATAGAATAACCTTTGTTGTCTTTGAACCTTGCTTCTTGATGTAGATTCCGTTAGATAGTTTGTCAGTCGAAACCTTTACGCCTTGAAGGTTGAAATACTCGGCAGACGCGTTGCTAGAAGCATTGATTTGTTCTACGGCACTAGGATCCTGTTCTGGTCCGCTAGGTTCTTCTCCCATGTTTACAGTAAGATACGCTGCATTTTCATCACTTATAAGAAGTTCAAATGATTCGGTTCTAGTTGAAACTGGAAGAGTCATGTTTTGCTTTCCATCAAGAGTGTAGGTGTCGCCATATATGATTACTTGTGCTGTTGAAGTTCCGGCATTTTCACCGTTAATATTGATGCAGAAAGCTCCGTCGGAAGCAAGCACTTCTTTTTCTAGAGTGTAGATACCTTCTCCATTGTCTATAAATTCCCAGTCTGCCATATCATCGGCTGCACCCCATTCGTTGAATGCTCCGTAAAGGAAAATGCCAGAGTTGGTTGTCTCTCCTTCAATTGTAAGAACAGGTTCTTCGCCAGTAAGGTCAAGTGTGATAAGACTGCATTGGTAAGTTCCGTCAAGATAGAAATTAACGCTTGTATTGCTATTGGCAACAATTACATCTTCGCCAACTTCAACGAATCCGTCATCTTTTCCACCTATATTATAGTTCTTCCATAGAGAATCTGCAATCTTGAAGTATCCTTGAAGCTTGACATTCTCTAGAGTATAGATGCCAGCAGTTTCAGTCTCAGTGAATTTGTAGGCGTCGTTCACTTTCCAGTTAGTTACATTACCTCTCAAGTACAGGTTGTTGTCCAGTACGCCTTCGGAAATGCTTAGGGTAGACTTGCCGTCTTCTGCAATGGTGAAAGTGAATTTTGATACTATTGAATTTTCAGGAAGAGCCATGTCGTTGCCTGATGTGCTTACTTCAAAAGGACCTCCGAAAGAAGTCGATTCAGCGCCATACCAAGCACCGTTAGCAGTAATCTTGAACTTGCCATCGCTAGCAAGCATAGTCTTTTCAAGTTCGTAAACGCCAGCACCTAAGCTAGTGAATTGCCAGTCGGCATTGTCGCTCCAGCCATTTACTTCACCCTTAAGATATACGCCAGAAGCAGTTTTCTCGCCAGTGATTGTGACAACAGGATTTTCTCCAGTCATGTCAAGAGTTACAGTGGCGTTATAAGTGTTGTCAAGGAAAAGATTCTTGCTTTCTGAGCTATTGACAAGAGTAGTAGCTTCGCCTATCTTAACCATAGTACTATTGTCGGCAGGTCCGAAACTTTCACTCCAATCGGCTGTACCGATTTTGAAATATCCTGAAAGCTTAACATTCTTAAGCTCATAAACCTTGTCTGTATCAGTTTTAAGAAGCTCGTATTCAGTACTTTTGCTCCAGTTGTTCAATTCATTTCCATAAATGAAATAACCTGATGCATTTTCATTGACAAAAGCTGGATTTACAGCAAGTTTACCTTTGTCGTCAAGAGTGATTTCATAATAAGTATCTTCTTTAGGACCTTTTATGTCGCCTGTTTTGTTGTCATCACCATTAATGTTGAAAATCATACCCCAGTCGCCCGAACCGATAGTTACGGTGTGGTAGTAGAAGCTAACTCCGTTTACGGTAGTTTTCTGTGATGAACTGAATGCTTGTCCTGGCCAAGATGCAGATGCGCTAGAAGCATTCCAATAATAGAAATTTAAAGTTCCGATGTTAGAATCGTTGAATGTGTCGTTTTGCTTAACACAAATCTTAATGTCGGCAGCATTAGCTAAAAATGTGCATATAAGAGCTAACGCTAAGAAGTAGATTTTTTTCATGTAGTGTTAATGTATTAGTGAATCAATATTAGTTTTATTCATTAAGTGTTTTTAGGTTTATGGTTTTATATATAACTAAAAACATGGCGAAGATAGTCAAAAAAAATGAAGTTTCCTATATTTTTAAATAAATCGCTTGAATGCGAGTGAAATAATAGCGTTACACTGAGCCGTTAATAGGATATCTTGCCTGGTAGGGCTGTTCCAGTTCGGTTTTGTTGAGAAGATTGGTGTCGGTTAGGAGTTCTCTTGTGCTTCCGTCAGCGATTATGCTTCCGTTTGCCATTATAATGGTGCGGGGGCATATTTCCCACGCTAAATCAAGGTCGTGTGTGGCAATGATGCAAGTGTGTGAGAACGATTTAATGAGATTAATAAGATTCCGCCGAGATTTTGAATCGAGGTTTGCTGTAGGCTCGTCCATTACCAGAATATTAGGTTCCATAGCAAGCACTGTGGCGATGGCGATATTCCGTTTTTGCCCGCCAGATAGCTGATAGCTGGCCTTGTCCTTGAGATGATAGGAGTTTGTGTCGTTAAGCGCCTGTGTTACTCGTCTGTCGATTTCACTCTGAGGCAGATTCATGTTAATGACACCGAAAGCCACATCGTCATAAACAGTGGGCATGAACAGTTGGTCGTCGGCATTCTGGAACACCAATCCTACCGATTGGCGAATGAGAGGCAGAGTTTGCTTGGTAATTTTAATATTGCCTACATTCACAGTTCCTGAATCGGGAAGCAGAAGCCCGTTGGTGTGCATTATGAGTGTGGATTTACCGGCTCCATTTGCTCCAATTATGGCAACTTTCTCTCCGTGATTGATGAGAAAACTTATGCTTTTAAGTGCAGCTGTCCCGTCGGGATAGGTATAGCTCACATTTTCAAATGACAGATAGTGGTGGCTCATAACATGAAAAGATTGGTGAATCGTAATAGAATTATGGCTGTACTTGCTATGATTGCATATAAGGTATCTTTGGCAGACCATGACAAGCGATTGCCCGCAAGGATTGTCCTGCCTGTGAATCCTCGTGCAGTCATGGCTCGGTATACATTGCTGCCATGCCGAATGGTGCGCAGAAGCAGTTGTCCGATGAATACTCCCCAGGTCTTGAGGGAGTAGGAACTCTTGCCGAAACTGCGGGAACTGCGTGCGCGATGCATGCTCAATGCTTCTTTCAGTAAGATGAAAGTGTAGTGATGCACAAGAAGCAGCTGAGTAGTGAATATAGAGGGAACGCCAAGCCTGTTCAAGGCATAGCAGATATTATGAAACCCAGATGATAATATGAGCAGTATAACGGCTTGAGTTGCAAGCAAGCCTCGCAAGATGATGGACATGAAGCTCACCCACCCAGCCGATATGGTAATGTTGCCGATATGATACATCGGCCTTGTGTCTAGCAGAGGATTGAATATGCCTATGAACGCCACAAAGGGTAGTGCAATGAGCGACCGGTGCGCAATTGATGCATATCCTATTCCAGCCAGCGGGGATAATAATACAGGAAAGACCGCAAAGAGTATTAGCCTTGAAATGTCGAGCAATGGCATGGATAGCATCATGATGAGGAAAAGGAAAGTGACAAGAATCTTTGCCCGAGTGTCTATTTTGAGCAGTGCTTGCGAGACTCCCGATTGCCGCTCGGTCTTGTTGAGTTCATATATGGCATATTCAAGTTTGCTCATGGCTTTGTCTTTGGTTTTAGCAGTATGCTGATTATAAATATAATCACAACAACTGATACGCTTCCTATAATTCCCGAAAGAGGGTATTCGTAATCGGGCATTATGGCAGTGGTATCTTGTATTGTTGTAATGGCAGACGGAATGCTGCTGCCGATTATACTGCCGTTGGTAACATTCTCAATGGACCATTCCAGCCCGTCGGGGAGCGACGATGCCAAGTAACCAGCCGTAGCTCCGAGAATAATGATTGCAAGTGCAGAAATGATGGCCGATTTTATGGGAGATGATTTCACCGAGCTTTTATAGCCGTTAAGACTGGACTCAAGCAGTAAAGATGGCTGATGTTCCTGTATGTAGTATATAATGGTGGCAGTAGCCATACCTTCACATATTCCTATCACGAAATGTATAGGCAGCATGAAAAGCAGGAACTTGCCCATAGGCAGGGCAGTGATACCCGATATAGTGGTTTCTGCAACTAGAGCCAAGGCCCCTAGCTCCATAGCGCAAACACAGGTTAAGACCGATATTGCCGAAAGTTTTGCGAACGAAACGGGATATCGGATAAAAGGCTTGAAAAGTAAAGGGTAGGCTATGAGGCACGGAAGAATGCCCATGTTGAAGATGTTGCAGCCTAATGCCATCAGTCCGCCGTCGGCAAAAAGCAGGCATTGGATTATCAGCACAGTGGACAGTACCGTAATAGCTGCCCAAGGTCCTAGTATTGCCGCTAGGATTATCGCACCTATTATATGACCGCTTGAACCCGTTCCAGGAATAGCGAAATTTATCATTTGCGCTACAAAGATAAAGGCTCCCATTACCCCCATGAGCGGTATTATCCCGTTGGAACTGCTGTGCTTAACTTTTTTGAGAGCAACCGCAAGCGTTGCTGCAGATATGATTCCTATTGTCCCTGCAACTGCAGGAGAAATCAGTGCGTCGTTCATGTGCATGATAGGTCGTGTGTTTAGAAATGAATGGTTATATATGCTCTAGCATTGAACGGAGTGCCAGGAGTGTAGTGAAGTTCGGTAACTGACACAGGTTCGTTCTGCAGTCGTGTTTCGGTTGCAAATTGCGCTTCTTTCCACTTTGCATTGAAAAGGTTTTCGATGAAAGTTCCTATAGTAACCATACGGTAGCGGTAGGAAGCGTTGAAATCGGCAATAAAGTATCCGTCGGCTGTGATAGAATAATCCTCGTTGGCAGGTCGGTCACTCATGTATCGGCAACGAAGGTTGGCATTGAAGCCTTTGTTCTGGTAGTTAAGTCCGGCAACAAGCGTGTGAACAGGAGCGAGCGGGATATAGTCCTGACCGTTAGGCTCTCCTATGCTTCTTGCATGACAGTAGGTGTAGTCGGCCTGGAAATAGAAATTCTTCAGGAATTGCCAGCGAAGTCCCAAGTCTAATCCTAATCGTCGGCTCTTTCCACTAGGCTCAACAACAGCCTCATCGCCTACATAAACGAATTCCTGTTCTAGCCATAGGAACCATGCTGCAGCATTAATTGCAATATTGTGTCTAGGTTTCCAGAAAAATCCTAAGTCGGAACCATAACCGGCTGGCAGTATGGATTTCCCGTTTTGTGCAACGACAACTCTGGCATCGTTGCTATGGAATCCTTTTCCGTTCTTCCAGAACAACTGGAGAGAAGGAGATGCATTGTAAATAAAGTTCAATTTAGGGCTTATTACGGCCTTGCTTATGCCTTTGTTGCTATATGTGTCCTGAGTCTTGTCGGAATAGGCGAAGGAGAAATAATCTATTCTTGCTGCAGGATTTATGAACCATTTGCCTATTTCAATGCCAGCGCTGACAAAGCCCGATAGGCAACTTTCATTAACATCGCCAAGCGCATAGGTGCCAATGCGTTTTCGGCTTATGGTGTGATAAAGGGCAAGATTGTCGATGGCATCATATCTGAAACTTGCACCTGCATTGATATTCCACAGGCTGTTTCCCCAGTGCGTTTTCTGGCTGTATTCAGTATTGGCACCTCCTGTCATGCGGTTTTCCGATTGGTTTATCTGGTCGCCGTTAATCGAGTCGTTTAGAAAAAATGTGAAGTTGGAAAACAGATTGAACTTGTAATGTGATAGCCAAGCGTTGCTTTTTACTGTTGCGCCGTTGTCAAGAGTCAGGGAGTGAATGAAGTTGATGTCGGAACGGGAAGTGTTTCCCCCTTCGGTATCATCAATTGCTCCCCATCGTGAAATAAGGCCTTGTGACACAGCTCGGTCGGGAATTTGTCCCGATGCGTCCCAGGAACTGTTGAAGTGGGACAGAATGACATTGAATCGGGAGTGGTCGCTCCAGTGGGAGTATTTTGCCATGAGGTTGAGTCGTTTGAAATTCTGCGGAGAATCAAAGTAACCATCGCTGTTGAGGAAACTGCTGCTCACATAAAGACTATTGTCGCGATTGTTCATTAGCGAATAAGACAAGTGGTAGCGTTGAGTGTTGAATTGACCTATCTCAACTGTCGCTTCATTGGCGATACGGTCTTTGGTCTTGAATGCAACATATCCGGCAGTTGCGAGGTCTCCCTTCTGGGCATTGTAAGGCCCTTTGTCAAAGTCGATGGTTTCAATGGCTTCGGGTTGCAGGAAGTGCAAATCGGCATAGCCCTGCCCGTGGGCATGTGATACCATGTTTACCGGCACGCCGTCTACGGTGATATTAATGTCGGTTCCGTGGTCAATGTCAAAACCTCGCAGAAACATCTGTTCTGCCTTCCCGCCTCCCGCATGCTGAGCGATGAACAGTCCTGGAATGTATCGCAGCACTTCCTGAGATGAATTTACCGGATTCATGGTTAAGTCCACTTTGGCTATTCCGTTCAGATGATTCAGCTGTTTTGTAACGGTTATTTCGCTAAGTGTCATGGCCATTGTGCTGTCGCGCTGTGGCTCGTGTGCTAAACAATAGTCTGCTCCAATCAAAGAGCATAGAAGAATAAGGGCTATAGATTTAGTGTTCATAATATAAATTTTTTAGTTTTTTATTAAACGCATATTCTATTTCTGTGGTTCAAATGTCTATACAATTTGCTGTTGTGAACCTATTATTGATGTATATGAGAAAAATATTTTGTGGAAAAATCTTTTTTTGTAACTTTGATTGTCTAAAAATTATGGATTGTTATGGACTGGATTTTTGATGCTTCATTCTTTGATAAAGTGCTGATGTGCATGGCAATAATGGGGGCGATAGTGTTCGTCGCATTATATTTTGTAGGCGCAGGTTACGGAATGATGTACAACAAGAAATGGGGCATGTCAATCAATAATAAAGTTGGTTGGGTGCTGATGGAAGCACCGGTATTCATCGTGATGTGCCTGCTATGGTGGAACTCCGAACGAAGAACCGAGGTTGTACCCCTAGTGTTTTTCCTCCTGTTCCAGTTGCATTATTTCCAGCGTTCATTCATTTTCCCTATGCTAATGCGAGGAAAGAACCGAATGCCTATCCTCATTGTTCTTATGGGAATGGTGTTTAATGTGATAAACGCTTATATGCAAGGCGGTTGGATATTCTATGTATCTCCCGATGAAATGTATGGCATGGACTGGTTGTATACACCGCAATTTGTGGCAGGTGTTGTAATATTCATAGTGGGAATGGTCATTAACTTGAATAGCGACTATATAATCAGAAATCTTCGCAAGCCGGGTGATACTCGCCACTATATTCCTCGAGGAGGAATGTTCCGCTATGTGTCAAGCGCAAACTATCTGGGCGAGTTTACCGAATGGGTGGGTTTTGCCGTCATGACATGGTCTTGTGCAGGATTGATGTTTGCCTGGTGGACATTTGCCAATCTGGCACCTCGTGCATGGCGTATACATCGTCGCTACGAACAAGAATTCGGAGAAGAATTCACCAAACTTAATCTGCGTAGGATAATCCCTTTTATATATTAATATATGGAACTGAAAGATTCATTGCTGTTTACTCCGGTAAAGATAGGACCTGTGACATTGAGGAACCGCTCAATAAGGTCGGCCGCATTTGAGAATATGTGCCCCGATCATAAGCCGTCGCAGATGCTCTATGACTATCACATGTCGGTTGCCAGAGGAGGGATAGGCATGACTACCATTGCTTATGCATCGGTGAGCCGAAGCGGTCTGTCCTTTGACAATCAGTTGTGGATGCGCCGTGACATAGTGTCATCGTTGCGCGATCTTACCGATGACCTGCATTCAGTGGGTGCTAAGGCTTCGATTCAGTTGGGACACTGCGGGAATATGTCTCACATAGGCACTGCTGGACAAGTCCCTATTTCGGCATCAACTGGTTTTAACCTGTACTCGCCTACCATAGTGCGAGGAATGAACGAAGAGGAACTGATGGAAATGGCCGATAAGTTCGGATATGCAGTCCGTTTGGCTAAGGACGCAGGATTTGATTGTGTGGAAATTCATGCCGGACATGGATATCTTATAAGCCAGTTCCTGTCGCCATATACCAATCGCCGCCGCGATAAGTATGGCGGTAGCCTTGATAACCGAATGAACTTCATGCGCATGTGTATGGAAAAGGTAATGGAGGCTGCTAATGGAGAAATCGCAGTGGTCGTGAAGACTAATATGCGTGACGGATTCAAGGGCGGAAACGGACTGGAAGAAGGGATTGTAATAGCCAAAGAACTGGAACAGCTTGGTGCCGACGGACTGGTGCTTAGCGGAGGATTCGTGAGCAAGGCTCCTATGTATGTGATGCGTGGTGAAATGCCTATCACTACGATGACTCACTATATGAAGCAATGGTGGCTGAAGTATGGTGTGCGTGCAGTGGGCAAATATATGATAAAGACAGAACCTTACAAGGATTTGTATTTCCTTGATGATGCACTGGAAGTGAGAAAGAATGTGCAGATTCCGCTAATATATGTGGGAGGCTGTTCTTCCCGCACTGGTATTGAAAAGGTGCTGAGAAGTGGTTTTGAAGCGTTCCAGATGGGGCGTGCGCTTATTAATGAGCCCGATTTCGTGAATCGTATGCGGCATGGGGAGGAACGGTGCGGCTGTGATCATGTTAATTATTGCATCGCGCGAATGTATTCTTTGGAAATGGCATGCCATAAGCACAGGAATGACTTGCCCGATAATATAAAGGCTGAAATAGACAGGATAAAGAGCGAGAATGGCACAGAAGTGTAATTGCATAGGCAAGACAGCCCTTGTTACAGGCGCTTCCAGCGGAATAGGGTTGGAGTTCTCCAGGCAGTTGGCTGAGCGTGGTGCGAGCGTAGTGCTTGTGAGCAATCAGGAAGCTGAACTTAACAGGGTGTGTGCCGAATTGGCACAAGGATATCCCGACCAGAAGTTCTATGCCTGCTACAAGGACCTGTGCGAGCAGGATTGTGCCGATTTTCTCATGGATTATTGCAGAACAAACGGAATAGATGTGAACATTCTCGTTAATAATGCAGGAGTGTTTGCGTTTAAAGAGGTTGTGGATATGAGTCCTGAGCATCTTAATCTTTTTGTGGACTTGCATATGAGAGCTGTTACTCAGCTTTGCCGTACATTTGCCGAAGACATGAAAAAGCGAGGGGGCGGATATATCCTTAATATGTCGTCAATGTCGTGCTGGATGCCGATGCCAGGCATTGCTATGTATTCTGCTACAAAATCCTACATTCAGGTGCTTTCGCGTGCTATGAATCTTGAATTGCGAGATAGCGGAGTGTGCGTGATGGTGGCTTGCCCCGGCGGAATAGCAACCGACTTGTTCGGCTTACCTAAAAATCTGCAGAATTTTGCTGTTAAGATAGGCGTGCTGGCTACTCCTCAGAAGTTTGTTCGTGGAGCATTAAAACGCTTGTTCAAGCGCAAATCGCAATATGTAAACGGATTGCTTAATAAAATGGCATCGGCGATTGTGCCTAAGTTGCCTGTGTGTGTAAAGATGCAAGTGAAATATAGGCTACTTGACAAAATGAAGCGTTAATGGGAAGAGAAACTCCTATATATATTGTTACCGGAACTACAGGAAGTATCGGTGCAGTGATAGCTGAAACGCTTGCTGCCGAAGGGAAACCTGTTGTACTTGCCTGCCGCAATATGGAAAGGGCAAAAGCTCAATGCGAACGCCTGAAGGCTGTGACTGGGAACGAGGATATCTGGTGTTGCAGACTGGATCTGGATTCTTTTGAATCGGTTGAGGCTTTCTGTGAGGAAATAAGAAAAATGAACCGTAAGGTGGCAGCTCTTGTCAATAATGCCGGTGTGATGTCTAGAAGGTCGACTGTGACAAGTAATGGGTATGAGCATGATTATCAAGTAAATACTTTCTCTACAGCCCTTCTTACGATGAATATTGTTCCGCTGATGATTGAAGGAGCATCGGTAGTGTTTACTACATCGGTAACTCGCAATGTGTGGAATCTTTCCGAATCGTTTCCAGTAGACAGGAATTTCGGACAACTTGCTACTTACGGAAGAAGCAAGCGCGCGATAACGATGTTTGCAGTGTGGCTAGCAAAAAAACTCGTGCCTCGTAGGATAAGAGTTAATTGTGCCGATCCTGGAGTGGTTGATACGGGAATGATAACGATGCAGCGGTGGTTCGATCCGTTAGCGAATATATTCTTTCGTCCATTCATAAGCAGCCCGGAGAAAGGCGCTTCTTCGGCGCTGAACGCCCTGAAATCGGAACTTACTGGCATGGTTTTCCATCATGGCAGAGTGTTGAAGCCTTCGGCAACAATAGAGGAAGACTCTGATAGGATAGCCGATAAAATAGCTGAAATAATCAAGACTGGCGTTTAAGCCTTGAACGCATAAGAACAGCCGTCACAAGTGAAGTGAGCAGGCCTACAACCGAAACTAGTCCGAAGACAACAACGATGTCGCTCCATAAAAGGCGCACTGGGTAGCTCTGTACAATTACGGCATTGGGATTCCCCGAAAGTTTGATGATTCCGAATTCCTGTTGAAGAAAACAAAGGATTATACCTATTATTATGCCCGCTACAGCTCCTGCCAGAGAAATGAGTATACCTTCGGTAATGAAAATGCGGCTTATCTGCTGGTCACTTGCTCCAAAATTTCTGAATGTGTGGATACTATCGTTCTTTTCTATTATGAGAAGCGATAACGAACTTATAACATTGAATGCGGCAATTATAAGAATGAATGTGAGCAGCACGAATGTAATCCACTTTTCCATATTCACCATTTTATAGACCGATGCTTGCTGCATTATTCTGTTCTTTGCGATGTATTGCGGGCCAACTGATGACTGAAGCAGCTTGAGTGTTGCTGCTTCGTCGGCATCGGCCTCCAGCTTTATCTCAATGCTTGTGGTCTGTGTGGGGTAATCAAACAGCTTGCGTGCAACATCTATGGGGATATATACCATGTCGCGGTCGTAGGAACTCTGGTCCACCTGATATATTGCCGAAATGTATAGGGAGTCGCTGCGGAATGCTCCTGCGGGGTTGGCGATGTTTACTCTGCCAATTCGTTTGGGAGCATAGATGTGCATCTTGTCGTAGAATCCTGTTGAGGATTGTAATCCGGCAGCAGCGCCAATGCTCAGAATAGAGTAGTTTTCGGTGCTGTCCTTGAGGGTGTATTCACCATAAAGGATAACATCTTGAATGTCGGTAAGCTCATGGAAATTATCGGGCACACCTTTCAGCATCACAGGCATCTGCTTGTCGTGGTATACGGCTAGAGCTTGCTCCTGAATCGTGGGCATGGCAAGTTTCACGCCTTCAATGCCACCGATGATATCCAGAAGGCTGTCGGAATTGTTTATTGTTTTTCCTGTTGCAGGAGAAATGCTTATCTGAGGGTCCAGCTTCGCCAGTTTCTCTCCCATAAGAGAAGAAAATCCATTGAAAACAGACAGAACGCACACCAAGGCTGCCGAGGCAAGCATTACTCCACAGATTGAAATCAGCGAAATAATGTTTACCGCACTATGAGTTTTCTTTGCCTTGAAGTAGCGCAAAGCTATTTTCAGAACCACCCCCATAGGATATTCTGTTAGCCTTTTTGTTGCAACAGGTTGTCGATATGCTCAATGTAGTCAAGCGAGTCGTCTATATGGAAGAACAGCTCAGGAGTCTTGCGCAACTGGTAGCGAACCTTTTGAGCAAGGTCGTAGCGTATCGTCTTTGCACTCTTGTTGATGCTTTCTAGCAGAACTTGCGCCTTGTCGGAAGGGAAAATGCTCAAGTAGGCGCGAGCGATACTCAAGTCGGGCGATACACGCACAGCGCTAACGCTTACAATCACATTGCCCACCTTGGCAGTCTCCTGGCGGAAAATTTCGCTTAACTCCTTTTGTAGCAAGCGAGCTATTTTTTGTTGTCTAGTACTTTCCATTCTTGTATTCAATATTTTTTGCAAAGATACAACAAATAGGCTTTACCTAAAAATGAAGAGAACCCTAAAAGTTGTGTAAAACTTCACAAGAAAATTACATAATTTAGGAGATTTCTTCGTGAAACTGCAATCCCTTTTATATATTTGTGCCCAAGTATTGACAATACAATATTCTGACAAAAGGAGGCAAAAAGAATATGGTTTCTAATTTCATTCAGACCTTACAAAAAAAACGCTGTAATTATAATCACCCCGACCAGGCGACCAGTCAGGCAAATAGCTTGATACTATTGTCGTCAGGTATTTATACAGAAGAAGAGAGATTCGTTTTTGAGCTACTGCAAAATGCAGTTGATGCTCATAGCGATGAATCAAACGTCCTTGATGTTAAGATGATTATAGAAGATGGACAATTCATCTTCATGCATAATGGTGATGCATTTACAGACCGAGATATAGAGGGTTTATGTGATGTGGGCAATGGCAACAAGATGAAGGGTGTGGAGAAAATCGGATACAAGGGTATTGGTTTTAAATCCGTTTTTATGCGTTCCAATCATGTCGTTGTAGAATCTGGCGGTTATTGTTTCAAGTTTGATAAATCTCATTGGGACAATTATTGGGATCTTCATTGGAACCAAGATGAATATGGCATAAAAGATAGCGATAAAAGATATCTAATGCCTTGGCAGATAATCCCTATTGAGACGGATGCCCCAATACAAGTTGATTCCGAAGGCTACAATGTCGTTACCTATATTAAGATTGGCGACAGTTCAAATTTGGCGAATAAAATTTCAACACTGCTCTCTAATAGCCAGTTCTTGCTGTTTTTGAAAAGCAAGAATATAAGGATGTCATTTATTGTCAATGGAACTATTAAATATTGGATAGATAAATCCGAAAATAATGGAGTCGTGGTTCTCTCTGCTAATGGCGTTGAAGAAAGCAGATGGCTTATCCATACTAATGAAAGTGTTTTAGTTCCCGAAAATTTGAGGGGATTAATAAATGCAGACATTAGCACTCCAGACAAACTAAAAGAAGCTAAAACTTTTGATCTTTCTTTTGCTATTGCATTAGATAAAAATGGTAAGTTGAAGAGGTTGGAGCGTGAGGAGTCTGTTATTTATACATATCTGCCGACATCATTCCGTTTTGGATCAGAAGGGTTTCCGTTTTTAGTAAACGCGAACTTTATTACTGATGCTGGTCGTCAGCAGCTGCATAAGGATTCAGAGTGGAATAAATTAATTTTTTCAAAGATTCCTTCAGAATTTCTACTTTGGATTAAGGAAATTTCGTCCGTATATCGAAATTATTGGGAAGTACTGCCTGAAAAATCTTATGGTAGGAGCAATGCGTTAGAAACCATATACACGGAAAATATGGAGAAAGCAATCAATGAGATCGCATTTATTCCGTGCCTAAAAAATGGCATGGATAAGCTACTGGCTTCCGAAGCATTTATGGATCGAATGAGTATTTCTGCTTCTATATCTGTTGATGCGCTAGTCTACCATATTAATAGAACATATATTCGAACATTTGATGCAAATAACCAGATAGAGAATGTCAGGAAAGGTAGTCGAATACTAAACAGCTATGGAGTGTTTATTTTTGACGAGCAAAAACTCAAGAGCTTGTTTGAAGATGAATGTGCATTTGAGAGCATAACCCCTGAGTTTAATGCAAAACTAATTAAATTTTTATTTGAATATTATTTTCAGAATAGGTCGGAGCAGGAGGAGTTAATTTCAGTATTGCAAACCACCCGTTTTTTGTTGGATGAATCAGGCGTGTTATGCATGCCTAATGAACTATTTTTTCCTTCGTCGTATAAGGAACATAATGCACTTGCCGAAGATACCAAAATTCTCAATTCAGATATTTTTGGCGCTATTTCCTCTAACCAGCCTATTGTTAATTGGTTGTCGATATTAGGACTTGGTCAGTTGTCAGATTTAACTTTCATTGAAAATGTGCTATGTAAAAGTGGATATGTGACGACTGAAAATGCTCTTGAAGTTGGTAAGTTTATTTTTGATATTTCTCAAAGAGAGGATATATTTGGTGAAATATCTCAATATCGACTTAGTAATGTCGGTTTCTTAACGGCAAATGGTACACTTAAATCTGCCAACGAGCTCTATTTAAGTGCAAAATATAAGCCAGAAGTAAACATTGAGCCATTGCTTGAAGCAGATATTTTCATTTCTGAAAAGTACTGCGAAAATGCATCCATAGCAGAGTGGAAAGTGTTCTTACTTAAAATGGGCGTAAGCGAAAATGTGGCAAATAAAATTGAAATTGTATCAGGCTTTTCTGGTACAGAATATGGCAACCGTTATGATAAGCCATTTTTTGACATTATTAAGAAAAACTCAGAAAGATACAAATGGATTTCATATGATGGTTGGAATTTAGATTCAGGTGAATATGATTTCTATGCAAATCAAATTGCATATGGTTCTTTTTCATTTTTAGTTCATTGTGAAAATTACCTTTTTTCAAAACTTGTATTTTCTGAAATTCTTTCAAAATACGAACCTAGTGAAATTAACACGAGTGTTGAGAATGTAACTGGCAAAACTGGGTTTGTAACAAGGAGTATTACTCAGAATATGCTATCCAATTTAGGATGCGATATGAACCACTTTAAATGGGTCATAGAAAACTCTCCTATATTGCCTACAGTTAACAAAGATTGTCGAAAGGCTATTGATACTTATAGTAACTCAATCCCTCAAATAAAGGAGATTGCTGGTAAATATTTACCAATTATTGATGTTGATGAAGAAATATCCGATGCGTGGCAATCATATTTGAACCTGAAAAATCATTTAACATTAGAGGATTTTCTCTTTTTGTTAACTGAAATTTCAGATGATTTGGGGAATGTTGAAAATAATAAGACAAGAATTTGTTCTATTTATCAAAAAATGATAGAGTTTGGCTGTTTGGAGTCTGAGAAATCACGAAACCTGATACGTGAATGGGCAGCAGTTAATAGAATACTTTCAAAAGAGAATGAGTTTGTTTCTCCCGCAGAATTAAGTCATATTACCTTAGATGGATTTAGTTCTAAAAATCGTGTTTATATCGGAAGTCCATCAAACAGAGAGAAAGTAATTGAATTACTCTCTCTAATGGGTGTGAAGATAATCACTTGGGATAGCGTAAATGCGGAATTTGAGTCTAAGGAAGAGAGTTATGAACTCAAGAGTATTCTAAGAAAGAAAGTGGGAGCATTGTCCTTATTAGCATCAGGCGAAAATGCAGATGAGGAGTTGTATCGTAGCAATAAAAGTAAATTAGTAGAGTTGATAGACGATACATATTTCTTCCATTGTAAAAGGATTAAGCTGACATATGGAGACTCAGATGATGTTATCGAGAAACATACATTTGGCAGTCGGAACGAGTTTTACTATATCGGTGATTTGCGCCCAGCTAATATAGAACCATTATTAGGGCCTCTATGTAAATATTTGGGTATAAAGGGTAAAGAGCGTGAGATGTTCATCATGTTCATTGAAACTATTGATGGTATTAAGCAGAATTTAGCGGATAAAGGATATGATGTCTCCTTAATTGAGGAGGAAAGCGTTCCTGGAAGTGGAACCATTAACATAACCATAGACTACCATCCAGATGAATCTGCGCAAGAGCGGAATATAATAACAGGCTTCAAAGGAGAAATAATAGTTTATGAAAAGTTGATTTCTATGGGCTATCATCCGGAATGTCTTTCTCTTTCTACAGTGGATGACTATACGCATGAGATAACAATAAATGGTAAGACATATTTCTGCAAACCCAATTATGAGAAGTATGATATATCATTCATGACTAATAGTGGGGTACAAATGTATGTAGAAGTCAAAGCTACTACATGGGATAAACAATTTCAGGAAAATCTCCCAATTAGTTATCGCGAGTTAACAATGATTGAGAAGTATAATGAATCGGATGACAAATCGTATATCATTGTCAGAGTATTCGGCGTTGATAAACCACAACAAGACATATATATGTTTAAGGGTCACTTATTTTAAATAACAATAATTATGAGTATAATGGATTTATATTGGATACTTGCCACATGTCACATACGCTTGCCATATTGGTTTATTGCATTGGTTGTCGTTGCATTTATTATTCTTTTCTTCATATTGCTGGTAATATGGAAGAAAAAGGAACAATATGGTAGATTATATAGGACCGCACACAGCAATTTAATAGTCTCCCAAAACGAAATTTCGGATGTTTCTTCAAAGTGTAAGACTCAAGAAGAGAAATTAGTGCAACTGATTGAAGATGGAGAATTGAATAAAGAGCTAATCCTAGAAAAAGATAGGATAATAAGTGACTTAAATAGGAAAATCGAAATACTAGAGACCTCTAAAAGTGAAAGTGATAATAAATATAAAATATCTGAATCTGAAAATCTAAATCTATTATTGCAATTAGAAAACAACAAAAAAATGACAGAAGAATTAAAAAGTTCTATTACTCATTTTCAAGCGGAAATACAAAAGATTCAAAAAGAGAAGGGTAAATTAGAAAGTCAAATAAAGAAAACTCAAGGTACTCTAACAAAAAAGAATGTTGAGATGAATCTTCTTGAAGAAAAATGTATTAAAATAGAAAATTCAAAAGAACTTTTGGCAAAAGAATATAATGAGTATAAAAGTAAATTTATCGCTCAATCAAATACTTATAAAAGTGAAATTAAAAATCTTAACCTAAAAATAAAAAGAAGAAACGAAAAGATAGAAAAGCTACATGTTTATTTATCCGAAATTAACAAGCATTTACAAACCATTAAAGAAGAAAAAACTCTTATTGAGAAAACTCTTCAAGAAATTCAAAAAAAGCGTACGAATATAAGTGATAATCTGATAGAGAAAATTGCAAAATGGTAAAATTTGTTCTTGAAGAAACAAGAGTTGCTATTTGTCTTTCAAAACGAAACTCACTAAAAGCTTCATTGCAAGGTACACTGCAAACTGTACAAAAGAAACCAGAAGAATATCTTGATTTTTGACAGAAATATTCTACGGTTTCTTGTAGATGATTGTGAGGCCGTCGCGAAGGGGTATTATGACTTTCTCTACCCGTTTATCTTGTGCGATATAGTCGTTGAACTTGAGGATACCTTCGGTCTGTGCATCAAGTTTCTTCCCCCAGTCTACTACTTTGCCGTCCCATAGGGTATTGTCGGCTATGATGAATCCGCCTGGCGAAAGCATTGGGAATACAAGGTCGTAATATTCGCAGTATTCACGCTTGTTGGCGTCCATGAACACTAGGTCAAATGTCTTGCCCAGTGATGGCAATATCTCTCTCGCATCGCCTATGTGCAAATTGATGCGTTCGGCAAATGGCGATGCTTCGAAATGATTGCGTATGAAATCCTCCAGTTCGTCGTCAATCTCGATAGTGTGCAACTCGCCATCGGGAGCTATAAGCCCCTCTGCCAGGCATAGTGCTGAATAACCTGTAAATGTGCCAAGTTCCAGAATGTTATGAGGATTTATCATTCTCACGAACATCTTTAGCAGACGGCCTTGCAGGTGTCCGGAACACATGCGTGGGCGGAGATGAAACAGATGCGTTTCTCTGTTAAGCCTTGCTAGTGCGTCGCCTTCGGCATCGATGTGGGATAATATGTATTCTTCAAGTTCTTCTTGCATATTCTGCTAAGTTATTTAATTTGAGCAGTGAGCTATGATAGCTTCTAGAGCAAGACGATAGCTGTCAAGACCGAAACCTGCAATTACTCCAAGGCATACTCTTGAAATCATGGAGTGATGACGGAATTCTTCTCTCTTGTGCACATTGGATATATGAACTTCTACAACTGGAGTCTTGATAGCACTGATAGCATCAGCAATAGCCACCGATGTGTGAGTGTAGGCTCCTGCGTTAAGCACGATGCCGTCGTATTCAAATCCTATCTTGTGCAGCTGGTCAATGATAGCTCCTTCGTGATTGCTCTGGAAATAGGTCAATTCCACTTCGCCGTCATATACTTCGTTCAGAGTCTTGAGATAGCTTTCAAATCCTTCGTTGCCATAGATTGAAGGCTCTCTCACTCCTAGCAAGTTGAGGTTTGGTCCATTGATGATAGCTATTTTCATAGTTGCTTGTGTTATGATTATACATAATAGAAGATGTCGCAAATATACTAAATAATTTGCAATTTTTGTGTACTGGCAAGCAGATGTGTGACAGAACGCAATGCGGCAACGCCTTTTTCTCTGAAAAGTGATGTGATGTGTGCTGCCTGTGGCTGTGTGCAGTACAGAGTTGCCAGGGTGTGGTATGTGGCCGCTTGCTCAAATCGAATCCTGATAGAAGCGAGTTTCAGGTTACTATTGGCGGGAACGCAAAGCTGCATTGTAAAGATATCGTCGCTGTGCGATACGGTTTTTACATATCCTGAAATGGCAGTTGCTATGTGATAGCAGCTTTCTGTGATGATGGCTGCGATATCGTTATGTCCAGCTGTGACAGGGTTGCTTATTGGTGGGAGAACCGATAGGTTGGTCGTGTCAATCCATGCAGTCTGCGCTGCAATTTCATTTTTAAGGGCTTTGATGCTTAGTGCGATTGTAAATGTAGTGTTGTTCATAGTATTGTTGGTTAAGTGTGATTTTAGGCAAATTTGTAAATGTATTTGTAGCAGTATTCAGGTGAAATGTAGAATCGGCTGGCTCGCTTGAATGCAAGTACTCTTGAGAGAGCTGTGCTTAAATTAAGGTAAGGCTTGTCCTGCATTTCTTGGTTTACCAGTGACATGAGTTCATTCCACATTTGTTGCCGCAGAGTGCATTTGAAGTTTCCCGTTCCGTGATTTCTTACCGATGACAAAACTTTATAGGCATGCTCGAAACTCACATGAAAATGCGGTTTGGATTCTTCGATTACTCGTTTTATCACTCGTTTACGATCGATTTTACAGCCTTTAGCGTATTCATCCTTTAGAATTTTCTTATAGGCATAAATAAGTTCTCGGTCACGCATAATGCGCAATTCATTCTCGTGTTTTTCCATAATATTAAGTTGCTTTGGTTAAATCTAGTGCAAATATAGCACAATATTTGGCGAAATGCAAATTTAAAATGGTAAAATACCAAAAATACGGGAATAGAATGAATTAATGAGGTAAGACACGCTTTTCAGTTATTCCCTAACTCGTTCAGTAATTCTTGTGCGGTTTTGTGCAGGATAGGGTGTATCCAGTAGGGTGCGAGTTCGCACATTGGTTTAAGTACAAATTCTCTCAGGTGCATTCTGGGGTGTGGTATAGTGAGGTCCTCGGTGTTTACGGTGAGCTGATCGGCAGCGATGATGTCAATGTCTATATTTCGGTCTTTGTATGAGCCGTCTTCATTGCGGTGGCTTGTCGCTCCGAGTGATTGCTCGATGCCTTGTAGCAGAGCAAGCATTTCGTGTGGAGAAATGCCGCTTTCCACTGCAATTGCAGCATTGAGAAATGTGTTGCAGCTTTCAAATCCCCATGCTTCGGTTTCTATAAAACTGCTCGTGTAGGCTTTGCTGCCTAGAGCGGCTTCGATTGCGCTTATTGCCGATTTGATGTTCTGCTCTTTATCTCCAATGTTGGAACCTATGTTGATGTGAAATATCATGCTGATTAAATAAAAAAAGGGGATTCGTTGAATCCCCTTTCGGTATTGTTGATTATAAAGACTTTTGAACTTGTACTTCTTCGAATGATTCGATCATGTCGCCTTCTTGGATATCGTTGTATCCTGCAACGCTCAAACCGCAATCAAATCCGGTAGTAACTTCCTTCACATCGTCCTTGAATCGTTTCAATGAACCTAGATCGCCGGTATAGCGTACGATACCGTCGCGAATTACGCGCACCTTGCAGTGTCTCTTGACCTTACCTTCACGCACGATAGCACCGGCAATGGTACCAACCTTTGAGATGCGGTAGGTTTGTAGCACTTCTGCCGAACCGAGGATTTCTTCTTTTGTTTCTGGTTCAAGCATACCTTCCATAGCACTCTTCACTTCTTCTATTGCTGAATAGATGATAGAGTAAAGGCGAATGTCCACACCTTCGTTTTCGGCTAGGCGGCGTGCTGCTTGTGACGGACGCACCTGGAACCCAATGATGTAGGCATCTGAAGCCGAAGCAAGAACAACATCGCTCTCGGTGATTGCACCCACGGCCTTGTGGATTACATTCACTTGTACCTCTGGTGTAGAAAGCTTGATAAGTGCATCGGTCAAAGCCTCGATAGAACCGTCCACATCACCCTTAACGATGATGTTAAGTTCGTTGAAGCTACCAAGAGCCTTACGGCGGCCTATATCTTCTAGGGTAACACGCTTCTGAGTTCTCAAGCCAAGTTCGCGTTGCAATTGTTCGCGCTTGTTTGCGATTTCGCGAGCTTCCTGGTCGGTGTCCATTACATTGAATGTGTCGCCTGCAGTAGGAGCACCGTTCAATCCTAGGATAAGTACTGGAGCTGCAGGGCCAGCTTCTTGTATGCGCTGGTTACGCTCGTTGAACATAGCCTTGATTTTGCCGTAGTGAGTACCTGCAAGAAGGATATCACCCATCTTCAGCGTACCGTTCTGTACTAGAACTGTGGCTACATATCCGCGACCCTTGTCAAGTGAAGATTCAATGATAGAACCTGTCGCTTTTCTGTTAGGGTTTGCTTTTAGCTCAAGCATATCGGCTTCTAGAAGAACTTTTTCCATAAGTTCGTCAACACCGATACCTTTCTTTGCCGAGATATCTTGTGACTGGTATTTACCGCCCCAGTCTTCTACAAGGTAGTTCATGTTGGCAAGTCCTTCCTTAATCTTTTCAGGATTAGCGGTAGGCTTGTCTATCTTGTTGATTGCAAATACGATAGGAACGCCTGCTGCCGAAGCGTGGTTGATAGCTTCCACAGTTTGAGGCATGATGTTGTCGTCGGCAGCTACGATAACGATAACGATGTCGGTAACCTTAGCACCGCGTGCACGCATCGCTGTAAATGCTTCGTGACCAGGGGTGTCAAGGAATGTTATGCGACGGCCGTTGGCTAGTTTCACATTATATGCACCGATGTGCTGAGTGATACCTCCAGCTTCACCTGCGATTACATTCGCCTTACGGATGTAGTCAAGCAATGAGGTCTTACCGTGGTCAACATGTCCCATCACAGTTACTACTGGTGGACGAGATTCCAAGTCTTCTTCCTTGTCCTCTTCGGTGGTTATTGCATTTACCACTTCTGAACTTACGAATTCAGTCTGATAACCGAATTCTTCGGCAACGATGTTGATTGTTTCAGCGTCAAGGCGTTGGTTGATAGAAACCATTACGCCGATACTCATGCAAGTACCGATTACCTTGTTGATAGGTACATCCATCATTACAGCAAGGTCGTTGGCTGTAACAAATTCGGTAAGCTTAAGCACTTTTCCTTCTGCTGCTTCAAGTTCTGCAGCTTCGCGTTCGCGTTCGCTCACTGCATCGCGCTTTTCTTTACGCCATTTAGCCGATTTCTTGTTAGGCTTGGAAGTAAGTCTTGCTAGAGTTTCCTTTACTTGCTTCTGTACATCTTCCTCGCTCACTTCAGGCTTGAAAGGACGCTTAGCCTTAGCTTTGTCCTTATTGCGCTTGCCAGCTGGTGCATTGCCTGCAGCCGCAGCATTGTTCTGTTTCTGCTCTTTGCGAGAAGTTGGTTCGTTGCTTATCTGTTTTGCGCTCTTTTCGATGTCAATTTTCTCTTTGCCGATACGCTTGCGCTTCTTGCGGTCGCCAGTTTCTCCGCTTGCGGCAGTGCGTGCAGCTTGTAGTGACTTTTCTTTAGCTATGCGTTCGTTGCGTTTTTCTTCTCTAGTCTTTTTCTTTGGACGAGTCTGCTGGTTGATAGCCGACAAGTCAATCTTTCCAATCACTTTTGGAGTGTTTGGAAGTGCAGGGGTTGACAGAGTGAAAACCTTGTCTTCGCTCTCTATTGCAGGAGCTGGTTCTGCTTTCTTTTCTGCAGGAACTGCTACGACAGGTTTAGGTTCTTCCTTGACAGGATTAGGCTGAGGCTTCGCTACAGGAGCTTTTTCTTCTGTAGCTTTATGCTTTTCTGCTACAGCAGGTTTTGGAGCTTCGGCCTTTGGCGCTTCCTTAGTTTTCTCAACTGCAGGCTTTTCTTCAACTTTCTGCTTTGGAGCTTCTTTCTTTGGTTGAGGCTTGCCTGCTTGTGTCAAGTCAATTTTACCTAAGACTTTAGGAGCTTGAACAGGCTCTGTAGTAGTTTTGATCTCTTCTACCTTAGCTTCTTCTTTTGCAACCTTTTTCTCCTTCTGGCGCTCTTTAAGGTAACCTTCCGACTTGATTTTAGTGTCACGGTCGCTCTTGAACGCTTTCACGAGCTTTTCGTATTGCTCGTCAGAAATTCGTGTGTTAGGGTTAGAATCGACAGTTACTCCGTTCTTGCTTAGGAAGTCTATAATAGATTGAGTTCCTACATTCAATTCTTTTGCAACTTTACCTATTTTTACTGGCATATATTATGATAAGTTTTTATTTTAAAGAATTATTAAAGACTTGATTATTTCGCTCTATCGTTATTTTCTGTAGTCTTGGATTAGTCCTCGAATTCAGCCTTAAGGATAGCTATTACATTGTCCACTGTATCTTCTTCCAAGTCGGCTTGCTCGATAAGTGCTTCGCGTGGAGTGTTAAGCACAGCCTTAGCTGTAGCGCAACCCATATCCTTCAATGCTTCAATTATCCAAGATTCTATTTCATCTTTGAATTCGTCTAGGTAGATATCTTCTTCACCTTCTTCATCTAAATCGCGGAATACATCAATTTCATAACCTGTTAGGCGAGAAGCAAGTTTGATATTCAAACCGCCTTTACCGATAGCTAGAGACACTTCTTCTGGACGAAGGAATACTTCTGCGTGCTTTGTTTCTTCATCAAGTCTCATTGAAGAAATCTTAGCTGGGCTTAGCGCGCGTTGAATGAATAGTTGTGGATTTGAAGTATAGTTGATAACATCGATATTTTCGTTTCTCAATTCGCGAACGATACCATGTATGCGTGCACCTTTCACGCCAACGCATGCTCCTACTGGGTCGATGCGGTCGTCGTAGCTTTCAACTGCGATCTTAGCGCGTTCTCCCGGTATGCGTGCTACGGCACGAATCACGATAAGTCCGTCATGGATTTCTGGCACTTCAAGTTCGAATAGACGGCGTAGCAAGTTCTCGCTTGTGCGTGAAACGATAATCTTAGGGTTGTTGTTGTGGTTGTCCACTCGTTCGATGACTGCGCGCACGGTTTCACCCTTGCGGTAGAAATCGCTTGGAATCTGTTGGTCTTTTGGAAGCAGAAGTTCGTTCTTGTCATCATCAAGCAAAAGAATTTCCTTTTTCCATAGTTGGTATACTTCGCCCGATACAAGCTCGCCTTCCATTTCTTTGAACTTAGAATAGATAGCGTCCTTCTGCAAGTCTAGAATCTTGCTGGCAAGAGTTTGACGAAGGTTAAGAATAGCGCGACGGCCAAACTTGGCGAAATCAATTTTCTTTGTGTGGTCTTCACCCACTTCGCAGTCTGGATCCGGATCGTCAGGGTCGTTTTGAGCGTCAGTAAGGCTTATTTGCTTTACTGGGTCGGTAACTTCTCCGTCGGGTACGACTTCTAGATTCTGATAGATTTCGCAGTCGCCCTTGTCGGGGTTCATGATCACATCAAAATTCTCGTCGCTGCCAAACATTTTTGCCAACACGCTACGGAATGATTCTTCAAGGACACTTATCATTGTTGTCTTGTCAATGTTTTTCAGCTCTTTAAACTCTGAAAATCTGTCCACCATGTCGATGACTTCCTCTTTCTTTGCCATAATTCTATTTAAACTGAATTAAGTATTTTGTATATTTTATTTCGTTGTAATTAAATGTTTCGTCTTCAATGACTTCAATCGGACGCTTTGCTCCCTCGGGCTTCACCTTCTTGGCTATGCCTATTGTAAAGGTTTCTTCTCCTGCCTCTTTTAGCGTGCCTTTCAGCTTGCGGCCGTCTTTAGTGAGCACTTCCACTTCTTCGTCAAGGTATTTTTCATATTGTTTCTTTACCTTGAATGGCGAAGTCAAGCCTGCCGATCCCACTTCAAGTTCGTAATCTTCCTTGTCGCGGTCGAAGTGACTTTCTATGGCTCTTGTTAGTTGAGCGCAGTCGTCAATGCTCACACTGTCCATAGAGTCAATCTCAACCACGATATTGTTATCACGGCTCACCGTCACATCTACGAGAAACAGCTCGCTGTTCTCCAAAGCGGCGTTGATAACACCCGTAAGTTCCGATTTGTCAATCATATATTTCTGTTATTATAAAAAAACGAGGGAGCTGCCTGCCCCCTCCATATTCCATTCCACTTGCAAATATACGATATATTTATCATTTAAATGATGTGCGGGCGTTCGAATAATGTTACTTTTTTGTAAAAATATGATTATTTATGATAAATTAAGAAAAAATAACATGAAGGACAAATTTTGAAGAGTGCTTGCCTGTATATCGGCAATAAATAGCTACCTTTGTTGCCGATTTATTACATTGATTATGAAGAATACCGAAATAAAGAATCTGCTGTTTGATTTGGGCGGCGTTATAATGGATATTAAGAGGGCTAATTGCGTAAAGGCTTTTGAAGAAATGGGAATGGCCGATGCTAATTCTCTGCTTGGTGAGTATGCGCAGAAGGGTGTTTTCCTTGAACTTGAAGAAGGTTCGATTACGCCTGCCGAGTTCCGGGCTGAAATTAGAAAGCATGTTTCTCGCGAAGTGACCGATGAGGAAATAGATTCAGCTTTCTGCAAATTCCTTCTGGGAATACCGCCTCACCGATTGCAAGAACTTGAATCTTTGCGTGGCCGTTATGGAATATATCTGTTGTCAAACACCAATCCTATAATGATGGAAAGTGACATAAAGAAATATTTCAGAGTGTGCGGTAAGGAAATGAATGATTATTTTGATGGCTTGTCGCTGTCTTATGAAGCTAAATCGATTAAGCCTGATGCTAAAATATTTGAATATACAATCAGTCATTTGGGTATAAATCCAGAGGAGACATTGTTCTTTGACGATTCAAGTGTGAATCTTGAGGCAGCTGCGAAATTCGGGTTTAAGACGGCTCTGGTGGAACCGGGAATGGAGTTTGCTGACATTATAAAGGAAAAATCGTTATAAACAGCCAAAATCAGCGATGAAATGGAGATATTTCAAGGAAATAATCAATTGAAAGAAGGCGGCTTTGTGGCGACTATAGGAATGTTTGACGGTGTTCATCTCGGGCATCAGTTCTTGATAGAGGATTTGCGTAAAGTCGCTTCTAGTGAAGGGCTGCGATCGGCGGTGATTACTTTCGGGGATCACCCCCAGCGTGTATTGCGTCCAGGCGGAGATTTGCGAATGATAATGACTTTGGAGGAACGGCTGCGGATTATCGGAGAACTCGGTGTTGACACTGTGATTGTAATGGATTTCACTTCGGAACTGGCTGCTCTGGAATCTCGTGAATTCATGAAACTGCTGATGCAGGATTATGGGGTTAGAACTTTGGTTATGGGATTTAATCATAGGTTTGGCTGTAATAAAGACGAATATTTTGAGGATTATGTTACTCACGGCGAAGAACTTGGACTTAAGGTCGTTCGCGCTCGCGAGTATCAGGGCGAGTATAGCCCTGTGAGTTCGTCGCTTATTCGAAAGATGATAGAGGAAGGCAGGGTGGATTTGGCTAAATGCTATTTGTCGCGACCTTTTGAGCTGAGCGGAGTCGTTGTGTATGGCAAACAAAACGGACGAAAGATAGGATTCCCTACGGCAAATCTTGATGTGCCTTCTCATATTATAGTTCCGCATCGTGGCGTTTATACCGTAAAGGTGACGCTGGAGAATGGAGAAAAGTATTGCGGAATGGCAAATATCGGTGTGCGCCCTACTATAGAAAGAGGGGGAGCTCGTACTATCGAGGTTAATATATTTGACTTTGACGGAGATTTGTACGGTTCGGTCCTTACTGTAGAATTCGTGAAGTTTATGCGTTCTGAGGTGAAGTTTTCGTCTTTTGAAGAACTTAAGCAACGCCTTTTTGTGGATAGGGAAGCATGTAAGGCTGTACTGTCTTAGCGGACGGCTTCCCCAGGTAACAATAGAAAAACAAAAAAGCACTTCTCACGAAGTGCTTTTTTGTTTGTTTGCGCAGTAGCGCAACTCAAAATACCAATCTTTTTTACCTGTAGGGCAATAATTAAATTATACCCAAAAAACTAACAACTAATAAACATTACTTATTACCTATTGATTACCCAGCGGATAATAACAACAACTATTATATAAATGAATCAAAAAACTTTTACTTTCTGTTATGAAGATCGGGAAAACTCTTTTTCACCGTCTGATTCTAGGTTAGGAATCCGATGATCAATGAGTGCTGAAATATCATTTCCGTCTCATTGACAATGCAAATATATAAAGCTTTTTCCCGATGGAGATGAGAATATAAATGAAATATAAATTAATTTGAGAATATATTTAATTTATCCATTTGATATTCAAAAAAATAACAAATATCGTTATAAGCGGAAATATAAATATGAATATTATGAAAAAGAACCGATTTTCATAATATCATCATCAAAAGTTTCCCTATTTTTTGCCTTGCTCTTGATGCGATTCCTGTAAGTGTAGATTGTGTTTACCGAGTAGTTCAGGAAGCTTGCTATCTTGTTGCTGTCTTCTACTCCCATTCTCAAGAAAGCAAATATACGCAATTCGGTAGTGAGATGTCCAGGCTCTTTGATTATAATTTGCTCTTCGGGTAGAAGCAGTTTATTGAATTCGTCAATGAATGTTGGGTAAATGTGAAGGAATGTAGCGTCGAAGTTGTCGTAGAATTGCTGGTGCTGTCCTTCGGTAAACTTGGAAGTTTTAGCCATCTTGAGCAGTTCTTCTACTTGACCGGCAGTGATTTTTCTCGTAACAATCTTGCTGAAATTGTCAAGACGGTCCATGTATATTGAACAGATGTCAAGGAAGTGGCCTATGTATTCTTCTTTGATTTCGTTTGCTTTTTTAAGCTGTTGACGGGCATGTTTCACCTTGCCCATTTGCCTCAATACGACAATTATAATAATAATTAGACCTATTGACAGGAAACCTACTAAGATGTTGGTCGCAACAAGCGTTTTGCGCTGTTTCTCAAGCTGATCCTTGTAGGCTCCGTCTATTAGAGGGATTATTTTAGACACTTCGGCTGTGCGTAAGCGTGCGTTACAGAATACCGCATCGGCTAGTGATGATGAGATGTACTTGTAGGCGCGGGCTATGTCGCCAATATTGTACAAATAGATAGCCAGTTCTTGAATGGACAAGGTTTCTTTTACCGAACATTTGATGTCGGAGATGGCCGATTTTGCCAGGTAGTAGGCTGCGGCATCATCGTGTCCTTCGACGCTCTTGATAGTTGACAAGTTGTGCGCGGCTCGGGCATAAATGTTGCTGCTGTCTGGTATTTCGTTTATTAGTTCGCCGAAAAGCAGCTTGGCTTTTGTCGTTTCTCCGTTTACCGCATAATGCTCGGCGAGGAATAGCTTGTGTTCTGGAGAATTCTTGTCAAGGATTTCCAGTTGCTTATCGCGGTAGTAGTTCAGTTTCTTCAGATATCTGTTGAAAAGGAATTCGTTGTCGATAGCGTAGGTTGTGACATAAGCGTAAAGCTGTCGGCTGGTGTCAAGCCATTCAGCTTTCAGCTCCTCTGGGACGCCTTGCGCTTCTATTTCATCAAGTTCGGTCATGCTCTCCTTGAAATATCCTAGGATTGCTAGAACTTTGATTCTGCCCAGTTTTGCCAGAGTTATTTTTGATGAATCATTTAGTTCTTCGGCGATATGGTATGCCTGATTGAAATAGTATAGCGCAGAGTCCGATTTGAATGTCTCGTATTCTTTGGCAAGCTGAATGGAAGCATGGTATCTTCTGGCGCTGTATTTTGCCGATGAATAGGATTCTTCTGAGAGTTTAGCTATTCTGTTGTATTTTGAATTGTCATAAATATGCTTGCGCGAAATTTCATCGTCAAGCATGTTGAGTTCTTTGGGCGTGAGCGACATTTGCGCAAAAGAAGCCATGCCCGAAATAAGAAGTGCTATTAATGTTACTATATGTTTTGCCATATTCTTTTATATGAGAGTGTTACAAAGATAGTTATTTAATGTGGAATACGAGGAATTTAATGGAATAAAGTTGTTATCTTTGTGGGGTATGAATGTAGCTGTTTCTAAATACGGAAAATACTATAAGCAGGTGCTTGTGCTGGGGCTGCCAATTCTTCTGGGGCAGTTGGGGGTGATAATCACAGGATTTGTAGATACTATAATGGTGGGGCAGTATGCGACCGATGCGCTTGCTGCTGCATCGTTTGTGAACAGTCTGTTCAATCTCATGAATATAGTATGTCTGGGATTTTCTTACGGACTTACGCCCATCGTAGGCGCATATTATGGTAAAGGAGAGACTGCTCGTATAGGTGAAGCGGTGAAAGCAGGTTTGGTGCTGAATGTTATATTCGGAATTTTCTGCATGGGACTTATGCTGTTATGCTATGTTTTTCTCGATGAAATGGGACAGCCGGAGGAACTGTTACCGCTTATGCGCCCCTATTATATTGTGATTCTGCTTTCTATGCTACCAGTTGTAATTGTGAATGTTTTCAGACAATTTACCGATGCCATTACCGATACGAAAGTGGCTATGGTTATATTGCTGAGTGGTAATGCTCTGAATATTTTTGGCAACTGGTTGCTCATATATGGTAACTGGGGCTGCCCTGAATGGGGCTTGTACGGGGCCGGTGTGAGTACATTGATAGCAAGAGTTCTTATGCTGGTGGCTTATTGCTTGTGTCTGTTGAAATTCTCGCGCTATAAAGAGTATTTGCGCGGTTTCATCGCAGGAATTGTCTCTTTAAAAGATTTAAAATTGATAGGCAAGTTGTCGTTGCCTGTATCAATGCAGATGGGCATGGAAACTGCGATTTTCACATTCGCTACAGTGCTGGTGGGGTGGCTTGGAGCAGAATACCTGGCTGCCTATCAAGTGATATTGGCCTTAGGTACCATTGGTTTTATGGTTTATTATAGCTTCGGAGCAAGCTTGTCCATTATGGTGGCAAACTATTCTGGGGTGAATGATACAGTTCAAGTGCGCAGGAGTGCTGCTGCTGGCTATCATGTCATACTTGCTAGTGCAGTTCTTGCTTCATTGCTAGTGCTGTTAGGAGGCAAGGGCATATTAGGCTTGTTTACTCCCGATGAAATCGTGGTGAATATTGCATATTCATTGATTATACCATGGATAGTGTATCAGTTTGGAGATGCTACTCAGGTAGCTTATGCTAATGCGTTGCGCGGAATAAAGTGTGTTATGCCAGTGATGAAATTTGCATTTATAGCCTATGTGGTTATTGGACTGCCGGCTGCATTCTTATTTGCGTTTCCGTTCAAGGGGGGTATAATAGGCATTTATCTGTCATTTGCAGTTGCGCTATTTGTTGCGGGTGTGTTGTTTATGCAATGCTTTTATAAAGAAATTTCCAGGAAAGGATAAACTTGCGTCCTTAAAAATTTGAATTGTGCAATATTCTATATAATTTCGCTAATTGATAACTTATGATTAATGTTAAGTTGCTTGCTCTTTGAGGGCGGTAGCTTTAGAATAATACCATAAAAGATGAAAAGAAAACTTCAGATTTTGAAAAATGACCCATGGCTAGAACCTTTTCGTGAAGCTATAGAAGGTCGCCATGAAGATGCGTTGCGTAAAGAACAGGAATTAACGGGAGGGACAAGTACGCTTAGCGATTTTGCTAACGGACATCATTTCTTCGGTCTTCATCGTAATGCAAATGGTTGGGTGTTCCGCGAGTGGGCACCAAATGCTACCAGAATCGTTATGGTGGGAACTTTCAATGGTTGGACTGAAAGCGAAAAGTATAGCCTTGAGCGTAAGGATAATGGAGTTTGGGAAGTGTCACTTCCTGCCGATGCTATAAAGCACGGCGACTTGTACAAACTGCATGTGTATTGGGACGGCGGTGACGGCGAGCGTATCCCGTCTTATGCAACAAGAGTCATTCAAGACGAAAAGACATATATCTTCTCGGCTCAAGTGTGGGCGCCTGATAATGGATATGAATTCACCGATGCCGGTTTTGAACCTAATACATCGCCATTGCTTATATATGAATGCCACATAGGAATGGGGCAGAATAAGGAAGATGTGGGAACTTATGACGAGTTCAGGGAAAAAGTGCTTCCTCGCGTGAAAGCCGATGGATACAATGCTATTCAGATAATGGCTATCCAGGAACACCCTTATTATGGCTCTTTCGGATACCATGTATCCAGTTTCTTCGCTGCTTCTAGCCGATTCGGTACACCTGAAGAACTTAAGCATCTTATTGATTCCGCTCACGAAATGGGAATAAGCGTGATTATGGATATCGTTCATTCTCATGCTGTTAAGAATGAAGTGGAAGGTCTAGGCCGTTTCGACGGAAGTTATAATCAGTATTTCTATGGCGACGATCGCAGAGAGCATCCGGCATGGGATTCTTTGTGCTTCGACTATGGTAAGAATGAAGTGATGCATTTCTTGCTGTCAAACTGCAAGTTCTGGCTAGAAGAATATCATTTCGACGGATTCCGTTTTGATGGCGTCACATCAATGCTGTACTATAATCACGGACTGGGACAAGCCTTTGGCGGATATGAAGATTATTTCAATGGCGGTCAGGACACTAATGCCATAACCTATCTTGCGCTTGCCAACAAACTGATTCATGAAGTGAATCCTAAGGCAATAACTATTGCCGAAGAAATGAGCGGTATGCCAGGGCTGGCCACTAAATTCGAGTGGGGAGGTATGGGCTTTGACTACCGTATGGCAATGGGTATTCCAGACTACTGGATTAAGACCATAAAGGAAAAGAAAGATGAAGACTGGCACCCGACATCTATTTTCTGGGAACTCACCAATAGGCGTGCCGATGAAAAGACAATAAGCTATGCCGAAAGTCACGATCAGGCGCTAGTGGGTGACAAGACATTGATTTTCCGCCTGATAGACAGCGATATGTATTGGCATATGATGGTGGGCGATGATAATATGAATGTAGATAGAGGTATCTCGCTTCACAAGATGATAAGACTGGTGACATGCGCTACAATCAACGGCGGATATCTCAACTTCATGGGAAATGAATTCGGTCATCCCGAATGGATTGATTTCCCTCGCGAAGGAAATGGCTGGTCCTATAAGTATGCTCGCCGTCAATGGGACCTTGTTGACAGAGAGGATTTGAAATATAAATACTTGAATGCGTTCGACAATGCCATGATAGGACTTATAGGCGGAAAGCGTAATTTCCAGAAACAGCCGGTAGAAAAGCTATGGGAAAAAGACGATGACCAGGTGCTTGCATTCAAGCGTGGTGACTTGGTGTTCGTGTTCAATTTCAATCCTGTAAAATCATTCACCGGTTATGGAATCTTGGCGCCTGAAGGAGAATATTCGGGTGTTATGAATTCCGATTCACTAGAGTTTGGCGGTCATGGAAATATCAGTGACGATGTGAAGCATTTCACTCAGCATGATGAGTTGTACAGTAAGTATGGCGTAAGTTGGTTGAAGCTATACCTTCCTGCCCGCACAGCCCAGGTGCTTCGCTTGAAAAAAGCGCGTAAACCAGCGGCAAAGCCAATCACCAAGAAGGCAAGCAAAACGACATCAAAGAAAAAGAAATAGTAAGAAATATAATGTTTATTGAAGCGATGCATTGCATCGCTTTTTTTATGTATTATGATTATTTCAGCATATTCATTAAAGGTTGTGTATTAATCTGCCGTATGAATATTTTTTGTGTGAAACTTTGTTTTTTTTAGGCATATTCTTATATTTGTACATTATTAACATTATAAATTCAAGTCACATGAAAACAGTGGTTACTATTTTGGTATTGTTATTTGGCCTTACTCCATTACATGTTTTTGCTCAAGGGTATAAGTTCGGCAAAGTTTCTAAGGAAGAAATTGAAATGAGTACATACGATAAAGACACTGAGGCCGATGCGGTTGTGTTAAATGAAAAGATTCTGGTATACTATAGCATAAATGTTAATGACTTTAAGCTAGTAACAGAGGTGTCGCGGAAAATAAAAATTTTAAAAGAAGCAGGAAAAGAGTGGGGAGATGTGGAATTTTATTATTATGAAACACCGCATTTGAAAGAATATATTTCTGGATTCAATGCTACATCATATAATATAGAAAATGGAAAAATTGTTAAAGCGTCATTGGATAAAAAATACATGACGACTGAGAAACTGTCCGAATCAAGGTATCGTCGCAAATTCTCTATTCCTCAAGTAAAAGCGGGAACTGTGATAGAATACAAGTATAAGATTACTTCTGATTATATTTATAATGTTCCTGTACTTTATTTTCAAACCCATATTCCTATAAAATCAAGTTATATGGAAGTCTCTATTCCAGAGTATTTTAGATTTAACTCCAATCTGAAGCAGCATGAAAGACTAAATCTTGTAAGAGATGTAGAAAATATAACTATACCGGGAACAGACATAAGTTATGCCAATGAGGTTATGAAATTTTCTATTTCAGATATGCCTGCACTAAAAAAAGAGCCTTATGTGTGGTGTATAAATGATCATCGTGCAGGTATTGATTATGAAATAACTGCAATTGACATGCCTATGTATAAGAAAAATTTCTCGGTGGATTGGGCGGATGTAAATAATGCAATAAAAAATAGTGAGTTTAATTCTCAATTCAAAACAAAAAATCCATATAAAGCTGAGGTCGCAGAAATTATTGCAAAGACCGAAGGTAATGACAGAGAGCGTATAACTCAAATATTAAGACTTGTTCAGAACAAAATAAAATGGGATGGAACGCGTCGTTTTTTATCGGAGAATATTTCTAAAGTGGTAAAAGATGGAGCGGGTAGTAGTGCTGATAAGAATTTTGTGTTAGCCGGGGCTTTGAGAGATGCAGGGTATAATGTGTCGGCGGTGTTGATGTCTACAAGAGAACAGGGGCGTTTGCCTCTCACTCATGCCTCTCAAGATAAAATAGAAACATTTATCATTAGAGTTAATCTGCCAAACGGTTCCCATGTTTATTTAGATGGGGCTAGTATTTTTTCAAATTATAATGTGCTGCCTACTAATTTGCTTGTTGATAGAGCAAGACTTTACGACCCCAATGGCTTGGGGGAATGGATTGACTTGACAAAACTGGTGAAAAACAATATGACAAGTTATGTAAAAGCAAAGATTTCAAGTGACGGAAAATTAAAAGGCACTTGTACTAATGCTTATTCAAATCAATTTGTGTATACATTTAATGCCAATTATGACAATTGCAAAGACAATTCGGAATACTGTGAAGCGGTTGAAAAAAAGTATGAAGTTGAAATTGATAGCATAAATGTTCACAATCGTATGTCATTACGAAGTTCTGAAATCATATCGTTCTCTAAAGATGTCATAGTTGCCGATAGTATGCTATATATTAGTTCGTTCCCATTCCCAATAATGACTGATAATCCCTTTAAAGGGGGTAATCGCACTATGCCTGTAGAGTTCCCTTACCGAGGTACATACAAATTCATTACTGAAGTTGAGATTCCAAATGGTTACAAACTTGTTGAAACACCCGAGAACAGTAAAATAACAGCTTGTAATGGAGCCTTGTCTTTATCATACTATACAAAAGATGATGGGAAAGGAAAGATCTCAATCATTATGGACATTCAAGAAAATGAGATTTATATTCATCAAGATTTCATACCAAATATAAGTGGCTTCTTTGATTTGTTGACAGAATTTGCTACAAGTCAAATTGTATTTAAACGAATCTAGCAGCATATGAAAAGATTATTGTTATTTGTAATTGTATTATGTTGTGCTTTTGTAAAATCTTTATCACAAGAGTATGCAGTCTCTAATATACCGGATTCATTGCTGCATGGCAGTCATTTAGTTATGCGTCATGTGGAATATGATGTTACGGTTAAATCGTTGACTAGAGCTGAAGTAGAGTATAAAAAAGCAATTACTGTATTAGATGATTATGGGCTTGGTGCTCTATCATTTATAACAGCGGTATCAAAATTTGAATCACTAAAATCGTTTTCAGCTAGAGTTTATGATCGCGAAGGTAAATTGATAAGAAGTTTTAAGAAATCAGATCTTAAATATAGCGAGATATCATCTCATCTTGCAACAGATGTGGCGCATTATTATATAACACTACCAGCATATGCACTTCCTTGTACAATTGAATATGAATACAAGAAGACCTTACAAGATTTTATTGCTAGTTATCCCGTTTTTGATGCTGTCCCAAATCAAGGAGGAATCTCGGTTCAATATGCGTCCTATATCCTTAATGTTCCTTTGGGTGTTGATTTTGATGTTATATACAAGGGGCGAGTGTTGAGCAAAAGAAAAATACCTTCAGAATCAAATCTTGAAAGTTATCAATGGGAGATTAAAGGTGTGCCTGCTGTTATAGCAGACCGATATATACCTCAGATAAGCAGCGAAATGTATGTTACTCCAATGAAGTGTGAATATGATAATAAAATAGCATGTTTTGACACATGGGGTAATTTTGGCATTTGGTTTGATTCTATAATTAAAGAGAGAGATGTATTGCCGATAGATTTAAAAAACAAGGTGCACGAGATTACCGATACCCTAACATCCAACAGGGAAAAAGTGAAACTGTTATATGAATATATGTGCAAGAATTGTCGTTATGTTAGCATTCAAGTAGGGATAGGTGGCATTCAGCCAATGAGCGCAACAGAGGTTTATAACACTAAATTCGGAGACTGCAAGGCCTTATCATTTTTTCTTTATAGCATGCTAAAAGAAATCGGAATAAAATCCAATCTGGCTTTCATCAGTACTAAAAACAAACAACTGGACAAAAACAGTGTGACACTTGCCACCACTGATCATGCTATACTTAAAGTGATTTTGGGAAAGGAAATATTGTGGTTGGAATGTACCAATTCCGAATTACCTTTTGGTTTTATTCATAATCAAATAAATGGACATGATGCAGTTGTAATTGATGGTGATAGAACATGTGTTGAAACATTGCCTGAATCTCCTGATAGTTTAAATAAAGATTGTCAAGCTATTAATATTTCAATAAAATCTGACGGTAGCACAAATTTTGAGATTAATCGTACTTGCTCAATGGGAGAATATGATATTATAGCAGGGTTGAATAATGACGATATTGAGAATGAGTTTCTTAAGCGAGTTTCAATCCCGAATATTATTATAACTGATACTCATGTTGAAAAATCTGGAGATAAATGTCCGAAAATTAAAATAAATATCGGAGCTGATGCTTATAAGTATGGAACAAAGACAGGTAATAGATATTTTGTTCAAGCGAATCCATTCAGGTATCAATTTAATAGGATTAGTAAAGAAAGAACTTCAGATATTGATGTTAAATATGGTTTTAGCCAATGTGATACAATTTCATTATCATTACCAGAAAATATAATTATTGAATCATTACCTAAAAATATTGAGTTGGAAAATGTTTTTGGTAAAATAAAAGCTGAAGTTAGGCAAACGAATGGTTCAATTATTATTATTCATGAATTTACTCTTAAATCAGGTCTTTATGACAGAAACAAAGTTCATGAATATAACATTCTTATAAATGCAATGAATGATTGCTATTCTTCTAAATTAGTATTGCGAAAATTGTAGCACCAACTATTTTATTATTACTTGCGGTGGAGTTGAGGGTATATGTGTGCTCTTGATGCGCCATTCTTTGGGGTAGAGGTTGTTTGCTCTGTTGCCGAGATTCTTCACGAAACCTAGGGTGTGCCCATTGTATGCTATCATTACATAACCGCGAGGCGCATCAATGGTTATCGTTTCGCCGCGCAGATAGGCTATAGCTGTGGCATAGTCGGCTTCGTAGCATGGGAACAAGTCTTTGTTGATGCATGTGCTAATAGCTAGCGCATGTGCAGGAATCAAGTCTTTACCTTTAGAATTTGCAATGTCGCAGCCGCAATAAATCACTTTAAGAGATTCTTGTAAAAAGCCGATTTCATCGGTAAATTCAGCCGGAATCGCGTTGAATGAGTCCCCGTTGGAAACTATCTGAAAACTGCAGTCTGCCGAAATCCATTTTTTCAGTTCGGCGGGAATGGGCAACGCTTTGCCTTTCTTGCTGTTCTTTTTCTTGTTTAGCAACTTATGAGCATTTCCAGTGCTAGTGGCTGGTTTTCTTACTGCAGCGAGGAAAAGTCCTTCCCCTCGTGTGCGGTGAGGGAAGAAATGGTAGCCGTGTGTGGCCGAATTGATAGACGGATATATGTTCCATTCTTCTGGCACTTGCAAGTCAAGGCTTTCAGCTTCAAGTTCATTCACAAGATATTCTATGATGTCTTCATTCTCTGGCCGGTTGAAAGTGCAGGTGCTGTAAATGAGAATGCCGCCAGGGCGAAGTGCTTGCCATGCGTTATCGACAATTTCTCGTTGTCGCTCAGCACATTCTTTTACGAGCACCGGAGTCCATTGCGTAACAGCTTCCTCGTCTTTTCTCATCATACCTTCACCGCTGCATGGCACATCGGCAGCAATGATGTCGAAGAATTCGGTAAGTCTGGAATAGGCGGCTGAATCGTTGTTGGTAACCACGCAATAAGGACTTCCCCATTTGATTATGTTCTCGCGAAGAATCTGAGCTCTGCCGCTCATGATTTCGTTTGCTACGACGAGCGAACCTTTAGGAAGTGCTCCAATAGCTGTAGTTGTTTTCCCTCCAGGTGCTGCACAAAGGTCGAGATATTTGACTGGAGCCGACTTGTCAACCAGTTTATCGATGGCATGAGCCAGAAACATTGAAGAAGCGTCCTGTACATAGTAGCAGCCGCTGTGCAGCATAGGGTCAAATGTGAATTGCGGCCGTTCTTCCAGGTGGAAACCGAGATTGCACCATGGCACGGAGGTGGAATGCAATTTCGTGTGATTGCATTTTTCGGCATTGACACGAACCGATACGGAGGGTTCGCTTTCGCCAAGGGCTGAAATGAGGTCCTTTGCTTCATTCTCGGGAAGAAGCTCGTTTATTTGCTTAATGAATAGCTCGGGAAGTGCCATATTGTTATATCTCTTCGGTTATTTCTACGCAAAGATACACATATTGTGCGCAGAAAGAAAGAACGGCATAAAGAAAAAGTTGCATGATTGGTTCAAAGGTTGTAATTTTGTAATAAATTAGGAATACAAGGTGTGTATGGTGTCATATGCTAGGCCAGAATGCCGATTTTCCCGTTAAAACAATAGAATATGCTAGAGGCTGCACTATATTTGATTCCAGTGCCGTTGAGTGAAGGAGAACTCAGCGCGGTGATTCCTGCCCGGAATATTGAAATAGTGAAAGAAATCAAGCATTTCATCGTGGAAAATGTGCGTTCGGCGCGCCGATTTTTGAAAAAGTGTGACCGTGATATTGATATAGACACGCTCTCTTTCTATGAACTGAACCGTCACACAAAGGCAGAGGAGATATCGGGCTATTTAGCTCCTTTGGAGCAAGGGCTGCCCATGGGTGTGATTTCGGAAGCCGGTTGTCCTGCAATAGCCGATCCCGGAGCCGATGTGGTAGCGATAGCACAGCGCAGGTCGCTGAAGGTAGTGCCGTTGGTTGGACCATCAAGTATTCTTATGTCGGTAATGGGTTCTGGATTTAATGGACAGAGCTTTGCGTTCTTGGGCTATCTGCCAATAGATGCATCGGCTCGGGCAAAGAAGTTCAAGGACATGGAGTTCAATATCCGTGTTAACGACCAGACTCAGGTGTTTATCGAGACACCTTACCGCAATAACAAATTAATAGCCGAGATGGCGCGCACATTGCCAAAGCATCTTAAGTTGTGTGTGGCAAGCGACATCACTGGCGCGCAAGAAAGTATCGTCACCCGTGGAGTGGCAGAGTGGGGCAAGGCAAAGTATGACTACGACAAGGTTCCCACTATTTTCTTGCTTTATAAATGATGACTAGATATAAAAACATAAATTCAGGAGCGCAATATAATCTTTTCGCAGAAGAAAAGTCTGTAGAAAAAGAGGTTATTGCCGATTTTGAGGTTAAGCCAGCAAAGGCTCCAACCGAAGAGAAAAAAGTAGCCGAAGATGACGCGCAGGCGTTCTCGGCATTGACATCAGTAAAAGCTGCACCCTCGTTTCGCTTTATCAGTTTCGGGAGTGGCAGCAGCGGAAACTGTGCCTATTTGGGTACTGAAAAAGGCGGTATCATTATCGATGCCGGAGTGGACCATGCCAGTGTGTTTGAAACCCTTAAGGCCAACGGAGTGCGCCCCGATCAGGTCTATGGCGTGTGCCTCACCCACGATCATGGCGATCACATTCGCTATGCCTATGCAATAGCCCGCAAGTATAAGCACATACGCATCTATTGCACAAACCGCGTATTGAATGGAATCCTGAAACGCCATAATGTGTCACGACGCATAAAGGAATATCATCAGCCGATTTTTAAGGAAATTCCATTCAAACTTGGCGATTTGACGATTACGGCTTTTGAAGTGCCTCATGACGGATTTGACAATGCAGGATTCTTTGTGGAGTATGGTGAGAATAAATTTGCTATTGCTACCGACCTTGGTGAGGTGACAGAGCGTGCGCGCCACTATATGACACAAGCCGATTTCCTTATGATAGAGGCTAATTACGATTTGGAAATGCTGGAAAACGGTACTTATCCTGAATATCTCAAGAACCGCATAAAGACAACTACCGGTCATCTTGACAATGCCGATACGGCAAAGTTTGTGGGTGAAATGTATACTTCAAAACTCAAGAATATTTTCTTGTGCCATCTAAGCAACGACAATAATACCCCCGAAAAGGCTATTGATGCTGTGCGCAGTGCATTGGAATCGCGCGGCGTGACAGTGGGCGATGCTATGGGTACGCTAGAGGATAGAGGCAAGGATATACAGCTTATGGCGTTACCTCGTTATGAATGTTCGCCATGGTTTGTGTTGCGTCGCGGTGAATAATCTGCTTAATCTCAAGCTATGGGATTTATCTGGAATATACTGAAGAAAATACTCATATTGTTTTTTGGCTCCACTATTCTGGCAGTGGTTCTATATCGTTATGTGCCTGTGTACATAACTCCGCTTATGGTCATTCGCCTTGTAGAGCAGAACAATGCTGGTGAGGAATACAGAATGAAACACAAATGGGTGCCGATAGATGAAATCACTCATAACATGCCGCAAGCGGTAGTGGCTAGCGAGGATAATTTGTTCATGTCGCATAACGGCTTTGATCTGGACCAGATAGAGAAGGCTATAGACGAAGCAAAAAGGGGCAAGCGTAACAGAGGTGCCAGTACCATTTCGCAGCAAACGGCAAAGAATGTATTCTTGTGGAATGGCGGAGGTTTCGTGAGGAAAGGTCTGGAAGCCTATTTTACTGTACTTATAGAATTGCTTTGGGGCAAGGAACGGATAATGGAAATTTACCTCAATTCCATTGAAATGGGTGACGGCATCTATGGTGTGGAGGCTGTTGCTCAGGAGAAATTCGGGAAAAAGGCCTCTAAACTAAGCCGTGGCGAATGTGCTCTTATAGCCGCAACTCTTCCCAATCCGTTAAAGTTTGATTCAGCTCGGCCTTCTTCCTATATTATAAAGAGAAAAGGGCAGATTCTTCGCTTGATGTCGCTTGTAGAACCGGTACCTATGGGTTGCAAGTGATTTATTTTGTGCGAGAGTTCAGGTGGTCAATGATTTCTTCGATAGCTGCGTCCTTCAGCACAACGGTTTTATTTTCGTCAAGCAGATAAATGTTCGGGATTGCAGGAAGATCATATTTCTCTTTTTCTGCCAGGTCGGCATATCTGGCTGTAATCCATTCTTTAGGCCACTTTCCGAAGTGCTTGTTCCAGGCGGTCATGTCTTTGTCGGGGTACAAGGCAAGAACGCTTAATTGTTTAGAACCTGCCATTTCCCTAATAGTGGAGTCATTGCCTATGATTTCGCTCACTCTTGCGCAGTCGTGACAATCGGGGTTAAAGAAATACAGGATAGTATGCTTGGCGTGAATGCCGTGCAGCGTTCCCGTTTCGCCGTTCTCGGTGATATAAGAGAAATCGGCAGCCGCAGTACCTTTGCGGTTCTTAAGGGCTTTGGCCAGTCTCTCCTGGTACACCTCTTTATATAAATCATCAGCATTGCTGTTGATTGCAGCTTCTAGCATGGGTATGTACAGCTCTTCGCAACGGAAGGGCGAATTAGGATTTCGAAAACATTCATCGGCTATATTCATCAGCCAAACCAATGCTTTGCTGTTATTCATGGTTAGCTCTACAGGCGTTTTGCTCACTATTTCGCCATATTCATAGTATAAAGCCAGTGCCATGTCGGCCCATTGAGCGAATGCAGGCATAAATTGCTGTTCCTGTTCAAACAGAGTACTGTCGGAGAAGTCAATTCCATACCAGAATCCGTTGGCCATGTTCATGAGATGAGCCTTCTTGTCAGCTTCAGGTATCTGTATTCCTTGATGACTGTTGCCTGCTTTGTTTCCTGAGTTGCTGCAAGAAGCAACGGCTATGATTATCGAGATAAATAGGAGTAACTTTTTCATGTTACAAATATAGCTATTTTTACCATATTGGTATAATATAGAGAGGAATATGAAAATGTAAATTTGGAAGAAAAACTATTTCTCACTAAATTTGTATAATATAAAACATTAGGATTATGGGAAACATTAGCTTGTCGCAAAGGCAAAAGTGGTTATTAGCAACGGGACTGGGTGCGGGAATGGTAATTTATTACGCATCGTCAAAACTTGGTTCTGCTTATGCTTCCACTGCCAGTTCGCTGCCTAAACTTGGCGAGGATTATCCTGCATATAAGAATGTTGTATACAAGACGGTTGATGGAACGCGTCTTCATCTCGATATATATTTGCCTGAGAAGCCTTATGCCGAGGCACGCCTGGCACCAGTACTGCTGTTTATTCATGGCGGTTCATGGGTTGAGGCGAGCAAGAACAATATCAAGCGCACTTTCCGCCAGTATGTTCTGCGCACTCTTAATCGTAATGGGTTTGCTGTGGTGAGCGTTGATTACCGTCTAGCCAACAATGGCATGAGCCACATTCAGCATCAGATTGCCGACTGTAAAGATGCTGTGCGCTGGGTGCGTTTTCATGGAAAGGAATATGGGCTTGATGCAGGCAATATAGGGATATGGGGAGCTTCGGCAGGAGGACAGCTGGCAATGATGACTGCCTATACCGGCGAGGAGCGTTACAAAGGTTCTCCCGAGCTAAGCAATATCCCGGCTAAGGTAAAGTATGTGGTAGATACCTATGGTCCTACTGACTTGAATACATTATTCCGCACCGACTTGAATCCTTTCATGACCGCATTCGCCAAATTGTGCGTTCGCAAAGTCATCATGAAGCGCAACAGGCAACTGAAATGCGTGACAGGGTTTGATGTAGAAACGCAGAAGAAGCGTGTGATGATGCTTTGCCGTGAGTTCTCGCCTATAAATTATGTGAGCAAGGACTGCTGTCCCACACTCATAATGCATGGAGCTGCCGATACGACGGTGAAGATTGACCAGTCGCTCAAGATGTTTGTGGAGTTGAGAAAGTGTGGAGTCGAGGCAAAGATGATGCGATTCAAGCGACTCCGTCATAGTTTCTGCAATGCCAGTGTAGCTGAGGTCTATGAAGTGGCTAACCGCATTCTGTCATTCTGCAAGTCACAGTATAAAACCGTTTGTGATAAATAATATGTAACGGCAGTGTGCTTAGGCATGAACTAGTCTTATTTTGAACTTAAAAGGGTGAGTCATAAAACATGCTCACCCTTTGTCCATTAGTTATACCGACCTTGCTCAATGTGCTGTTTTTGCAGCTGCTTCGGCAAAGCCCTTGCTGAAGAATAATACTTGAAAATCGATTGAGTTGCACCAGTATGGCCAAGTGTGGTTACCGGGGCGGGTTGTGTATTCGTGGTCGATTTTCTTTTCAAGCAGCAATGCGTGCAAGTCTTCATTCACCTTATAGAAGAAATCGCTCACACCGCAATCGATATAGATGCGTTGATTTGTTGATTCAATACCTCTTGCAATGTTTATAACGCTGTTTTGCTCCCATAGTTCAGGATTTTCTTCTTGAGTACCAAGGCGCAATTTGATTTTCCATTTTTCAGGGAAAGGAACGATGTTTACGCCACCACTCATACTACCGCATTGACCATAGATTTCAGGGTGTTTCAAGCCAAGGCTCATACCACCATGTCCACCCATACTCAAACCGGTTATTGCACGGTTTTCCGGATTGTCAAATGTGCGATAATTGCTGTCGATATATTCAACAAGTTCCTTGGTTATATATGTTTCAAATTGACTGTTTGGGTCGATAGGTGAATCAAGATACCAACTGTCTTGACCATCGGGACAAACGATGATTAGGCCGAAATCGGTTGCCAAGTCTTGCAATTCGGGTTTCTTCTTAATCCAGTCGCCATAAGTGCCACCATAACCATGAAGAAGATACAATACAGGATAACACTTTTCCTGCCAATCAATATCGTGATATTGTGCAGGCACAATCACCACATTCTTGATATCGCGTCCCATTTTTTGACTTGTTACAGCCACTGTATCCACCTGACTGACACATTCTTGTGCTTGCGCTTTGCTTGCAAATGCAAACGAGATAATTAGCATTAACGATGCTAATACGAAAGATGTTTTTTTCATAATCAATTTTGTTTTTATTGTTTTCTTTATCTTTTCTTCTTAAAAAATGTCGACACCAGAGTTGAGCATTCCTCGGCAAGCACTCCGCCGGTTATCGTGGTGCGGGGGTGAAACGGATTTTCGCAGAAGGTGTGATATCCGCGCTTGTCGTCGGCTGCGCCATACACCACTCTTTTTATCTGACTCCACCCAAGTGCGCCTGCACACATCAGGCAAGGTTCAACCGTTACATACAATGTGCATTCGGTGAGATATTTCCCCCCGAGATAATCGGCAGCCGAAGTGATAGCCTGCATTTCGGCGTGCGCAGTCACATCGGTAAGAGTTTCGGTGAGATTATGGGCGCGCGCAATCACTTGATTGCCTGCCACTATAACAGCCCCGATAGGCACTTCGTTCCTGTCCATAGCCTTGTGCGCTTCGTCGAGTGCAAGGCGCATATATCGTTCGTCTTGTTTTTGTTGGTCTATCAGTTCCATATCATTCACGATAATAAACGCGTTTCACGCGACTTGAAATTGAAGTAAGAATCTCATATGGAATTGTACCGCGAGCCTCGGCAAGTGCCTCAACGGGAATGTGCTTACCGAAGATTTCCACCGAGTCGCCCACCTTGCAATCGGCTTCGGTTACATCTATCATACACACATCCATGCACACATTGCCTATTGTAGGGCACAATGTTCCGTTCACCCACATGCAGGCTTTGCCGTTGCTGAAGCATCGTGCGAATCCATCGGCATATCCTATAGGTATTGTAGCGATTCGTGACTTGCGTTCAAGTACGCCTTTGCGGCCGTATCCTATTGTCGTGCCTGCCGGGTGCTCCTTGATGGATATTATTACCGAATGCAGCGATGAAATGGGCTCCAGTTCATCTTCTGAACCGTCATTAACGGTGGCTATGCCATTAAGCCCTATGCCCACTCTCACCATGTCATACTGGTATTCGGGGAAGCGTATTATGCCTGTGGTGTTGAGAATGTGTCGAAGAATGTGGTGTTTGAATCCGCTTTGCAGTATGTTGCAGCATTCCTCGAAATAGGTGAACTGCTTCATCGTGTATTCATCTTGCAGAGGTTCATCGGCAACGCTAAGATGAGAAAATACGCTGGCAGGTTTTATTGCGTCCTGACTTTGCAGCAAGTTCACTAGTTCGGGCAGCTGTTCCTTGAGGAATCCGAGGCGGTTCATTCCGGTTTCTATCTTGATGTGAACAGGATAGTCGGTTATTCCGCACTTCTCGGCTTCTTTTATTATTTCCTTGCATTCTTCCAGACTGAAGACTTCTGGTTCCAGACTGTAGGCAAACATAGCCTTATAGTTGGTTACCTTAGGGTTAAGAACCATTATAGGCATTGTGATGCCTGCTTTGCGCAGGTCGGCACCTTCGTCGTGAGCGGCAACGGCAAGATAGGCAGCGCCCCGGTCCTGAAGAGTTTTAGCCAATTCGTCGGAGCCTGCTCCATATCCCGAAGCCTTCACCATGCACACGATCTTAGTGTCGGGGCGAAGCTTTGACCGGAAAAAATTATAGTTGCTTGCCACGGCGTCAAGGTTGACCTGCAGCACCGTTTGATGCTGTCGTGCTTCAAGCATGTCAATGATGCGCTTGAACTCAAATTCTGGTGCGCCTTTCACTAGTATAATTTCGTCTTCAAAATCGCTTTGTGACACTTCTTGCAGGAACTCTTCGGTAGATTGGAAGAATTGCGAATTTATGCCGAAGTACCGTTGATTGGCTTCTATTTCCTCACCTATGCCGATGAATCGTGTGATATTCTTGTTCTTCATCAGTTCGGCAATGAGTCGGTACAGTTCGGCAGTGGTGAAAGCCTCATGCTGAACATCAGAAAGAATCACTGTCATGCCGCTGCCCTGTGTCCTTCTTCGTGCCATGAAATCAAGTGCCGGAGCCAGAGAATTGTAGTCGCTGGTATAGGAGTCGGCAATCACCATGCAGTTGTTAGTCCCTTCTATCACATTCAATCGAGTGTCAATGGGAGTAAGTCGCGCCATGCGTTCTCCTATCGTGTCGGTGTCGATTCCCAGGCAAAGCATGACTGCCAGGCAATTCATCACATTTTCGATGTCGCGGTCGCGCGTGAGCGGTACGGTGATTCGGCTTGTGTTGTATCCGTAGCGATAGATTATATCGGTAGTCTTTTCGTTCTTGTCAATTTGAGAGATGTAAAGTTCAGCATTAGTGTCGTGCTGAGACCAACCGATACCCTGAGCCACTTTAAGGATAGGCTTTACCGTTTCGCTTATAAGCTTGTCGTCGGCACAATATATGATGGTGTCGCAATTGGTGAGCAGCTTGGCTTTCTCTTTGGCTTTCTGATAGATGGACAAGAATCCGTCGCTATGTTCGTCGCCTATGTTGGTCCATACGCCTATCGTAGGCCTTATCATGTCCTGAAGCAAGTTCATCTCGTTAGGCTGCGAAATGCCTGCTTCAATAATACCTAGAGAAGTGTTGTCGTCTATTTCCCACAATGATAGAGGTACGCCTATCTGAGAATTGAAGCTGCGCGGACTTCTCACTATGCTGTAGTCCTCTTTAAGCAACTGGTTAAGGCGTTCTTTAAGAGTCGTTTTCCCCTTGCTGCCGGTGATGCCTATCACTGGGCAGGTGAAGCGTTTGCGGTGGTAGGCGGCAATAGCTTGCAGTGCTACCCCCGAACTGTCAACTTTAAGGAAATTGGCATCATTGAATTCGGGCGGTATGCCCGCTACCGATTCCACAACGAAGTTCTTTACGCCCTTTTTGTACAGTTCGGCGATATAGTGGTGACCGTCGTTGTTCTTGGTCTTGATAGCAAAAAAGAGCGATTCACCAGGATAGGTGAGTGACCGTGAGTCGGTGAGCAATGCGCTCACTATGGCTTTAGGCTCGTTAAGGCAATCTGCGCTTATGTGCAGTATTGCAGCTATTTCCTTAATTGAATATTTCATAACGCAAGGTATTCGTTTAGTTTAGGAATCTCCTTCAGATAAGGAAATTCATTCATAAGGTTCTTGAGTATCTCTGCTGTTTCGTTGCGGAAACGGGCGATGGCTTCCTTGTTGTCGGTCATCGGGCGATGTTCCAGCCTTTTGTATATGCGTTCGCAGCGCGCTGCAGTTTGGATTGTTCTTTCGTCAAGATAAGCCTCCTTGAAAGCATTCCATATATATTCAACTGCCACATCGCTTGGGTGCGTCATATCGGCAGCGTAGAAACGGTAGTCCCTCAAGTCGTCCATCATTATTTCGTAGGCAGGGAAGTAGCTGCAGCATTCGTGCTGCTTTGCGACGGTTTCTCCTATGGCTACCCGTAGAGTGCTCTTGCTCTGCTGGTTCTGCTCCAGTCCGTCGGCCAGATGCCTTATTGGACTTACGGTAAACACTACCTTTGCCTGAGGCGCATAGCTGTTTATTGCCTGTACTATGCCATCAAGACATTCGGTCACCTCGCTTACGCTCATCATTGAACGGGTGAATTGGACTGCAGGAAGCTTATGGCAGTTGCTCACGATGTTACCGCTATCGTTATTCCAGTATACAAAGGCTGTTCCGAGGGTAATAATAACCTCATCGCATCGTTTCAAGTGCTCATGCGCATAACTGAGCCTGATGTTCATGAGCCTGACGGCTTCGTCCTTGTCGCATCTTGAGAATTGCGAGTGGAACGAGAAATGGTTCCACATGCCGTTGGCGAGAAACATCTCTTCGTCGGTTATAGGAGCGGCATTGATGATGCGTTCTATCTCGCTTTTTATGCTTGCAGGATTATACACGGTGCCGAACGGGTTCACCTCGGCATTGAACATAGCTCGGCAGAGCCTGTTCCCGATATTGTCGGAGAAACAGGAGCCGATGAGCATAATCCGGTGATGATGCTTTATGTCACCGCGCCGTTCATTCTGGTGTATAACAGTCCTGAATTCCATAGAATGGTCTTTGTTTTACAAAAATAGTATTTTCTTGCCATAATAGCCGAAAATGTCTTGAAAAATTGCAGAAAAGGATAGCTTAATTGCATCAGCAACAAAATATTTTCACTGAAGTCTTTAAGAAGTTGTGAAAAAGATCGTATGTTAGGAATTCTGCCCTATATGTTTAGATTGTAGGATTATGTGGATAAAATGCTTATAAAAAGTGCATGGAAATCTCCAAATTTTATCGATGAGACAGTTGCAAGTTAAAAAAATGTCAAACTGCTTGAACTTTCTTTATCTAAATATAAATTATATTAAAACTTTTTTATAGTTTTGAAAATTGAAATATTTGTATTAGAAGAAATTGTACTTAAAATCTTACCTAATAAATGAAATATATAAACGCATTATTAGTGCTTGTTCTGTGCGTTGCTATGGCGGCGTGCGATGACGAAATGAAATTTATGGCAGAGGGGGACCCTATGCAAATTTCGGTTAATGCCACAACAAAATATTCGGGAGCGCAGAGCCGTGCCATCCTTGGAGATGAGGTTGAGATCACAGGTTACACATTTCTGTATTATGTGAAAAAAGATGGAAACTTAACGCTTTCTAATAAAACTTATTCCGCTACGGTGCCATTTAATGTTGTATTGGAATGCCCCGGAACGGAATCTAATCTTGCAATTCTAATAGCCAATGCTCCAGAGGACGCCTTTGACAATCTGGCCCTTGGTAGCAAACTGAGTGATTTGAATGATATTACATATGATGTCACTCATTATGATAATGATCCTAGCTCTGCAGAAGAGTTTACATGGAGCGGATTTCAATATGTAGCGCAAGACACACGAACTCTCGGCTTTACGCTGAATCCGAATGTGGCTAAAATTACTGTAAAAATCATAGATAATTCATCGGAGAGCCAAGTTGTTAACTTGAGAATGAAGCGTGTGCGTAATAAGATGCGTTATGCTCAGAATGCGCTATATCGTAGCGGTCATAGTAATGAGGCGACAGTGGCGCAAATAAATCGTGGATATGTAAACTATGATATGGAGGATATGAACTTGTCGAAAGTTGGTGACAATACATATTCGTGGTATGTTCCACACAATGAACCGATACATGTAAGCGGGCAGACTTATTCTCGTGAAGCAGGATTGGTGCCATCGGGTTCTACATTTTTGGAAATAGATGGATTGAGATTGACTGACTATCAGTGTACTTCATACAGAATATATCCAGGTGTTAGTGAGAAAGATGGTGAAGGAAACATTAAAGAGTACAATTATTTATCGAATTATAATATAATAGCCGATTATCAGTACAGTATAGAAGTAACTATTAATGATGACGGGATAGCTTATTCTGGAGACTCGGATTTGAATTGGTATTATCCTGATAATTATAACACAAGCCTTAAAGTGAAATTACCTGGGAAGAGTAATAGCTATATGATTCATCCTAAGGCGCAGAGCTAAAACAACGGTACAAATAAAGCTACTGGAGATATCATAAGAAGAACCGTTTGGGAAATTCCAGTGCATGAGCGAGTGAATGAATATTGGGAAACTGTAAAAAAAGACCCTTCTCGAACACTTACAAAATACAGCAAATGGCAAGTGGAAGTGATATGGCAAGATATCAATGGCAGGGCTTTGTATTTTAGTGATGAATTAGGGAATAAAGTGTCTTATAAAGATATATATAAGGGAGAAGGGCTTAATCCGATTTATTTTGTATTGAATTATGACAAGGTACTGAAGAAGGAAGATAATGTAATATATAATACTACTAATGATATTTATGGCAATATTCTAATTGGATTGAAACTCCTTGACGATAACGGTAATGTTGTTACATTTTCTGATAATAATACATACAGAGGGTTAAGAAGCGATGGTAAAAGTGATTATCTGTGGAGCTGGCACTTGTGGGTTACCGACTATTGCCCAGATGGAGCGCCCGCTAATACATCTAAAACCACTTTGTATTATTCAGGTGAGAATGTTGTGGATTATCAAGGCTATATGTTTAAATCGAATTTGTCAAGCAGTACTTATACGAAAAGCTTTATAGGAAATGTGCAACATTACTGGCACTATGGAAGTACTACATTTCTGAACTCTAAATCAGAAGCAATTTGGACAAATGGTATCTACAAAAATAAATGGATAATGGATCGTAGTATTGGTGCGCAGTCTGCACATAATGGTTTAACAGAAGATCCTATAGAGGGTTTTGGACTATATTATCAGTATGGTCGTAAAGATCCATTCCCTTATCATGGTGCTGATCATAGCAAACAAGAAACGGGATACCAATATTCTATATATGAAATAGATGGAACAACAACTGTTGCTCCATGGGTTCACACTGCAGGCAAAGTGCCAATGAATGTGGGTGTAATGAATCCTATGTTGTTCTTTAGCTATGGTGCCACAACAGGAGCGTCTTGGACCGAGGATACGAATACAAGGCCATGGTATAGTCCAGATACGGAAACGGCAGTGACTGCTACTAATGGTAAAAAGACTTTGTTTGATCCGTGCCCTCCGGGTTGGTGTATTCCAAAATATGATACATTTGACTTTATGTGTGCAAATAATGGAGTGTATGTCAGCACTGATGGTACGGTTGCATATCCGTTTATATATTATGGTTACGCTCATTCTTCGGTAGGAGTAATACCGAATAATAGGGTTAGACATTATACTAGAGCTCAAATTAGAACTTCAGGATCCGCGGATTATTTGCAAATCAATTTCCCTATCCAAGGATATATATCACCTTCTGGTGTTAATGGTTCTACTTTGCAACTACCTAAATCGGATCATAACCTTGATTTACGTGGGTATATGTGGACTGCAGAGGCTTGTGACGCTTCGCAATCCGCTAGAGGAATAGGATATGGAACTACTGCGACACAACAGTCAAGTAATGCTGAATGTCTTATAGATAATGTATCGTATATAAAGGAATACCCGAAGCTGAACAATGGGTATTTTTTACAAGGCATACGTGGCGCGTATTATGCTGCTTACTCTGCTTCTCGTGGGCAGAATGTGCGTTGTATTCAGGAGCCTTAATAATCATGTAAATCTTGCGGTTTAAGGATAAAAGACACAAGAACATAAGTTTGGAATAAGTGTGTTCTTTAATGCTTACAGGTCGTGGTGAATCACCACGACCTGTTAATATACATTCCAATGCCTTCGGTATTCTGACCATAATGCTTGCATTAATTCTCTCTAGCAACTTGCGTAGGCTGTTGATTTAGATAAGGATATATAAAAAAGAAAAGCGGAAGTTGTTGAACTTCCGCTTTTGGTTTCGTGCGTGTGAAGGGACTCGAACCCCCA
>JAFOXR010000086.1 GCA_017391675.1 Muribaculaceae bacterium | reverse complement strand
TTAAATTTAATCCAAAAATTAACTAAACTTCTTAACACTGAAGTAACACAATTTAGACAAACCGTCATTTTTCAGCGATTTTTATATACAAAAACCCTCAAAATGCTTTCAGTTTATTACCGCAAGGCATTGAGATTGATATATCAGGACATTACCGAGCGGAATATATCCTTTGAGAATAAGAAAGAATGCCGTAAGACATCAGAGTGCATCTCAACCAGCGGTAAACACAGCGACACCAAATACAGACAATGTCAATGCCGCGAGGCATCAGAGTGCATCTCAACCAGCGGTAAACACAGCGACACCAAATACAGACAATGTCAATGCCGCGAGGCATTAGACTGCATCTTAACCGGTGGTAAGCAACGCGACACCACCGGCTGAGGCGACACAGAGAGTGCATCTGGAAGATGCCATTTCAAATCAGTCCTTTAAGAAATATTTTTCATTGATTTCAATACCGCTTTCAACGATAAACTTTCGATATTCCTCAGTAAAAGAAATCACACGATGATGCTCTTTTTGATTTTTGATATAGTTGGTTACAGCACATATCTCATTTCTTGAATAAGAAAATGCAGCATACCCCTCAGCCCAACCGATAAAATGCGGAAACTTCTTGCTTTCCTTAATCCATTTGCTTGTTGATTTTTTAAGTTCTCGCATAAATTCCGACAACGATATAGTCGGAGGCAGTTCGAGCAGAATGTGTATATGGTCAGGCATGCCTCCTATTCTATGGACAAAAGCATTATACGATTTTGTGATGCCATATATATAGGCGTATAGCTCCCTTTCGTTTTCTGTGTTGATTGCTTGTACACTTCCTTTTGTGCGGAAAACGATATGATATATTAGCTTAACATAGCTCATAATTAGTAATATATTTATGCAAAGATATATAATTATTGATATATCATGAAATGGCAACCTACAGTTGCTTTTTTTGTTTCGTCTTTTCCGGTGGTGTCGCGTTGCTTACCACCGGTTAAGATGCAATCTAATGCCTCACGGCATTGAGATTAACTATATGTATAGCGACTTGGGTATTGCGTTACTTCCACCAGCTACTATGCAATTTTCGCGCCTTGCGGCATTGAGATTAACTATATGTATAGCGACTTGGCTATCGCGTTGCTTTCACCAGCTACTATGCAATTTCGTGCCTTGCGGCATTGAGATTAACTATATGTATAGCGACTTGGCTATCACTTTACTTCCACCAGCTACTATGCAATTTCGTGCCTCACGGCATTGAGATTAACTATATGTATAGCGACTTGGCTATCACTTTACTTCCACCAGCTACTATGCAATTTCGTGCCTCACGGCATTGAGACTAACTATATGTATAGCGACTTGGGGGTCGCGTTGCTTACCACCGGTTAAGATGCAATCTAATGCCTCACGGCATTGAGATTAACTGCATGTATAGAATTGTTTCTACAGGCTACCATACAAATTCATGCCTTTGGCATTCTTTCTTATTCTCAAAGGATATTTTCCTCTCAGCAATGCCTCGCCTGTGTCAATACGCTTCAATTACGCATCGACCAGAAACCACCCCATTGGATTTTATGCTATTTTCATTTCATTATACTAGCAAGGGATAATGTGAAGTTGGCCATGAATGTAGTTGCGCCGGTGTGAGGCTGAGCCACAGCCACCCCTACTCCAATCTTGCTGCTCTTTATGCCTGCCGCAAGCGAGAAGCCCGAAAGGAAACTGCGAGAATATGTGCTCATGTCGGTGCGGGTCTTGTGATCGTATCCCAGACCCACATAGAACTTCTCGGAAGGCACATACTCTACGGCAAAAGTGAGATGACGGAAAAGATTGCTTACAAACGAATCCTTCTCAACGAGTTCCGATGTAGTGCTGTTTGCGTCGGCACGAGTGTAGTACGGCAAACTCCACTTGGTGAGATGAGTTGCAGTTACCGACAACCGCATAGGAGTATTGCCAAGAAACTTCGACATACCCAACTGAATATCCCACGGCAAGCGGTCATAGCTCTCGTTGAATTTCTTGATTTGTCCGCCCAGGTGCTTAAGCACAAGTGACAGGGACAGCTCGTTATCGGGATTGAAATAGTTTATACCCAAGTCGGCACATAGCGCAAATGCCGAGTAGTCCTCATATTTGGAATACAGCCCTTTCAAGGTGATACCGCCACGCAGACGGTCATTGATATCATGCGAATAAGTTGCAGAGATAGCAATGTCACTGGCATTGAACGAACCGGTAATCGTACCGTCAATATCGGCTGCCTTGAAACTGCCGTAACCGTAGTATTGAACACCCACTGCCCAGGCGCTGTGATCGGTAGCACGGTTGCCGAATCGGGCTCCCATAAAATTGCTGCCGCCTATATAACGCATATAGTTCAGACCTATCTGCTTGTCATATTCAGGACCAAGCAATGCAGGATTCTGCTCCACAAGGTTCACATCATCATCTATAATAGTGATGTTATGTCCGCCCAATCCATACACACGGCTAGACACTGGCACACTCAAGAAATTGTATGCCGTTGAGCCGTCTTGCGCATGAATGCCTATCGCCGACACACCTATTATTATATATAATATGATTACTCGTAGATTCATATAACATATAACGGAATTCTGCCTCAAATAGTATTTTCACATAAAAAAAGCTCGGCGAAATAAAATCACCGAGCTATGATTGTATAAAGGCCTTTAGAGACTTTAAGGACTTAAAGTCCTTAAACAGACTCTATTATAGGATAACCTTAGTTGCCTTGTTGCCTTGCTTCTTGATGAACAAGCCGTTTTCTGGGTTAGCAACCTTAACGCCTTGCAAGTTGTAGTATTCTACAGGAGCGTTAGCATCAACAGCTACACTTTCAATTGCAGTT
>JAFOXR010000011.1 GCA_017391675.1 Muribaculaceae bacterium | reverse complement strand
AGAACAACAAGGTGGACATAGCAATGTCCGAGATACTGGATACTTCCTATGCAGGCAGCTATCCGTTCCTGTTGACCGGCATCAAGTTCTCATTCCTTACAATCACCAAGGAAGCTCATAAGATCGAGTTGCCCAAGGTCAGCTGGGTATACAACTCAGTTCCAGGATCGAGTGCGGTAGAAGGCATAGAAGCAGTCGAGAAGAGCGCATTGCAGTTGAGCCCTAATCCGGTAGAATCTGGCACAATCGTGCGTTTTGGCGTGAGTGAGGCAGTATCATATGCAGTAAGCGCGCTTAACGGAGCTGTAGTCAAGCAGGGCACAGGCGTAGAGGTTTCAACCGAAGGCTTGTCGTCAGGCATCTACTTGGTGAGCGTTAAGACAGCAGAAGGCGTTAAGGCAGCCAGACTGATAGTGAAATAATAAATGTTAAAACATATATAAATGAAAAAATTAACATTATTACTTTCTCTGGCTATGCTGTCAATGGCAGCAATGGCTTCAGGAACATGGACTCTACAAGGAGAAAAACATTTGGTGGATACATTGTTTCATGCCAAAGTAGGACCTGGAACAACTCAGACATCATTGAGTGTTATTAATGAAAAAGGTACGCTGCCTTTGCGAGTGTTCTATACAACTACCGATTTGAGTAATGAATATGTAGATATCAAGCATGTGAAGGCACAGGATAAACTTACCGGAACTGCAACAGTGCCTTCAATGGCTACTACAAAGAGCAAACCAGGAGAAGTTTACTTTGCAGGTATTAATGCCGATTTCTTCCACATGAGCGGAATGGGATTGGAAACGCCTCTTGGTTACCCTCTAGCTACAACAGTGGTAAATAAAGAGGTTTATTATGCAGTGCCTTGGAGAACTCAAATGGCTATTGATGATAATAAGAAGATTTATCTTGCCGATATGGCTTATTCGGGCGCAGTGAAAAAAGCCGATGGCTCAACTTACCCAATATCATCGGTAAACTACCTTCGTAATGACCATAACCTTACTCTATACACATCAAGAAAAGGCGCTAGTACAGGAACTGCTGCCGGTGGTGTGGAATTTGTAATTGCTCCTGAAAATAATGAAGTGCTTTCATTCGGAAAAGCAATAAAGTTCAAAGTTTCGGGTGCTAGTTCTGCTGCAGGTAATATGTCAATTCCTTCGGGAGGTTTCGTATTGTCGGGTCATGGAAATGCGGCAAATTTCATGAATGGTCTTGCTGATGGCGATGTACTGGAAGTTACATTGTCTCTAAAAATGCCTAATGGAGCAGAAGTTCCAGCTAGAGATGTTGCCAGCGGTTGTCCTATGATCCTAGAGAATGGTGTAGTGCTTGACAATGACGGTGCGCTTGAACAAGATCAGAATGGTAATCCTACTAGAAGTCGTCAACCTCGTACAGCTGTAGGTTATGATGCTACAGGCAAGAATCTTGTAATGCTTGTTGTTGACGGTCGTTCAGATATTTCGGTAGGAGCATACCCAAAAGTGCTTGCCGATATAATGAGAGAGGTGGGTTGTGTTACTGCAATGAACTTTGACGGCGGTGGCTCAAGTACTCTATATATAAAGGAACTTGGGGTGAGAAATGTTCCTAGTGCAGGTGCATTGCGTCCTGTCTCAAACGGCGTTTATGCTGTAGCCGTATGTCCCGGCGACAGCGAGATTGCCGAAATCCGCTTCAAGGACCTTAACAAGACCCTTCCGAAATACGGATACTATACCCCATCAGGCTTCTACGGCTACAACAAGTACGGCGTGCTGGTGAGCACCGATGTTAAGGGCGTAAAGCTGTCATGCCCTTCAGGCCTTGGCGAAATCGTTAACGACGGCGCCACCCTTAACGCCAACGGCAGCGGCAGCCATGTTCTTAAGGCTACCTACAACGGCTGCGAAGCAAGCCTTATCGTGACAGTAGAGAACACATCACCAAAGCTGAAAGTTCCAGCCGTGACCTTTGCCGGCGAATCGGAATACAGCGTAGAAGTTCTGGCCACAGTATCTGGCGAAGATGTTGTTCTGGACAACAACGCGTTCACATGGAGCAGCGATGACGAGAGCGTAGCAACCGTAGACGCTGCAGGCGTAGTCAAGAGTTTGAAGGCAGGCAAAGCCAAGATTACAGGTGTAGTAGACACCCACAAGCTAGAGCTTGCAGTGAATGTGGAAGTT
>JAFOXR010000010.1 GCA_017391675.1 Muribaculaceae bacterium | reverse complement strand
TCTTTCGAAAAAGAACACTTGCGCAATTTCTCAACAAAAATACAATAAAACTCCCGAATTCCATAAGAAGTTGTTCAAATTTTTTACGATATCACTCCCCTTACGGATTAAAACCGCTGCAGATATTACCTTGATGAGCTAAATGCCCACTGGATTGCGCTTTTTCAGCGCTTGTCTACTTCCTTTGCACACGGTTACTTTATAAGGCTATAAATCATCAGTTTCTTGTCTATAATCTATTCTTTTTTGCAGAAAAAATCACATAACAAGGCATAAATTTTGATTTTTTAAAATATATCTTTACATTTGTAAACTTTATACCTTAAAACTTACATAAACTGAAATATAAATCCTTAAAATACCAACAAACAAAATGAAAAAAGTTCTATTTCTTTTTGCTATTCTAGCAGGATATATGTCCTTCTATAGCACTGAGACACATGCAAAATCAATTCCATCGAAAGCACTAACCAGTGCAAAAATCTACATTAATCCAGGACATGGTTGCTGGTGCTCGGAATGCCGACACATGGGAACAGTAAAACATGGTTTCAATGCAGCCGACACTAGTGGATTCTTTGAATCAAACACCAATCTTTGGAAAGCGTTTGGTATGCGCGACAAGCTTATTGAATATGGCGTTCCTTACAACACTTCAATTGGTGCTAATGATTTAAGACAGCCTAATCTTGTCATGAGTCGCGTAAAGTGCGGCGGTGTTCATAATGGACTTTATGACCGGGCTTTAAGTGAAATTGCAGCTGAATGCGAAAACTGGGGCGCCGATGTTATGATTTCTATCCACTCCAATGCTGCAACCGAAGGTACAAACACCAACTATCCATTGCTTTTGTATCGTGGCTATACCGGATCCAACCAAAATGGGGGAAGTCAAGCTATTGCAAGTTCATGTTGGGGATATTTGTGGGAGAACTCTCACATGATGTGGACCTATTATTCAGCAACTAACAAGAATATCCAAGGTGACTGGACATTTATGTCATCTTGGGGAACTCAAGGATACGGCGTTCTTCGTCATAGCGTACCAGGATTCTTGGCTGAAGGATATTTCCATACCTATCAACCAGCTCGCCACCGTGCAATGAATAGAGACGCTGGCAGAATTGAAGGTATCGCTTATGCAAAAGGATTCCGTGACTATTTTGGTGGCGGAAAAGCAGTGAGTACTGGCGACATCTACGGCGTGTTGCGTGATGCTGAGAGAACTTTCACTCACACTTATTATATTCCTAATGCCAACACTGACGACAAGTATAAACCTATTAATGGTGCTACAGTTACACTTAAAAAGCCTGATGGAACTGTAGTAAAAACATACAAGACCGATGACGAGTATAATGGAGTTTTCGTGTTTAACAAAGTTGAACCAGGAACCTACAATATCGTATGCTCTCACCCCGACTATGCCGATGTAACTACATCTGTTACAGTACAAGCCGATAAGGTTGTTTATCCTTCGGTAAAGATATCGGAAGGCGAACAAATTCCTGTTCAAGGTCATTATGCGTATGACTTGAGCATGACTCAGAATGGAGATGATTATACATTGAAGTTCAAGTCTACAGGCAATGTTGAAAACGGCTCAGTAGTTCTTACTAACACAGCTACTGCAACCAAGCAGGTTATAAAGATTGGTAAAGTTACAAAAGGTGAGAACTCCTATTCTTTCAACGCTAACGACCTAGGCGAAAACTCTACTTTCACATGGGCTATTTCTCTTGACAACCTTAAGAGTTCGGCAGTACAACTTATCAAGGAAGATAACTCAATCGTGAATAATGGTAATACAGGTTTAGCTATTGATAAAGACCCTGAAAGCGCAAACTTCGGTAAATTCTATATATCCTCTGCTACAAAAGGGATCAAATGCTACAATCAGGATCTTTCAACAAACAGCGGAATTCTATTTGCAAACGATTTTGCAAGTCTTGATTACAATTGCCGCCTAACAGTAAGCGATAGTAAAGTTTACATGGCAAGTAATGATGCCGACAAAAAGGGCGTATGGGTATTTGACCCTTCTTCAACAACACCTACATTAACAAATGTAACAGGCAATCAACCACGAAACATCGCTTTTTATGGAACTGGTGCTAATAGAAAGATGTATGCTGGGCTATATTACTATAATAGTAATGGAAATACACAATTAGCAAGATTTGACATCGGTGCAGCTAATACTTGTTCAAGCACTCCTAATAGTATACCTGTTTATACTCTAGTAAATGGTAAAGGAGACCTTATTTCTACCGATAAAGGTTTATTTATGTCACAAACTAGAGCTTCTGGGAATAATACTTCAGACAATCCAGTTTTTGTCTTAGTGAATTATTCTGGCAATAAAATTTTCGAAAGCAGTAATGTACAAAACCTAACAGGTAGCAATGGCGGAGCAATTGCCATTTCAAAAGACTTGTCTACATTTGCTGTTGTCGATGCAGACCAAAGCAATCAAAACATTTTAATATACTCTGTAACTTGGGATGGTACAACACCTTCTTTCAGTTACCAATATTCATTTGCATTAAGCGGAACGACTCAAGTAGATCAAATGGCATTTGACCAAGCAGATAACCTATATATATCTTCTAGTCAAAAGGGTCTTCTTGTCTATACTATAAAGATGCCAACCCGTCAAACTGTAACTCCTGCTAAGGAGTCTCTTAAGATTCAAGGCAAGGCTCTTCCTGCAGTGAAGGGTCACTATGCTTACGACCTGAAGATGACACAAAGCGGTGACAACTACACATTGAAGTTTAAGAGCACTGGCGCTGTTGCTAAGGCAAACATCGTATTTACCAATACAGCTGACAGCGAAGATACTAAGACTCTTGAAATAAACAATGTGGTTGCAGGAGAGAACACTGTAACTCTTAATGCAGCCGATTTTGGCAAAAACGCAGACTATACTTGGGCAGTAGCTATTGACAACCCAGAAAGTCCGTCAAATGAATTGGTTTACAGCGACAATTCTATTACATACAATCATAGTTCTGGCTATATGGCTCGTATCGGTATGGCTATCAACAGAGATACTGAAACCGATAAGTTTGGTAGAATCTTTACTATCACATCATTTGGTCAAGGTATTCAAGAGTTTGACCAGATGTATGGAAAAATAGGCGACCGTAAATTGAAAGATGCTTTTGGCATCGATAAAGATGAATCTTCTAGCAATAGATTTATTCGCTCTAATCGCTTGGCTGTTAGTGACAATAAAATTTATATTGCCAACTATGCAAGTTTGAGACCTGGTGTTCACATCTATAATTCACATAACGGAGGTGATGCTACAATCCTTAATGGAATGTATGAGCGTGCCGTGGGATTCTCTGGCTCGGGAGCAAACCGCAAGATGTATGTTTACAACGATGCTAGTTTGCGCCGTTACGATATAGGTGCAGGTGATACATGGACAGGTAACACCAATGCTCCATCTGCTACATACACAACAAACATGATAAATGGAGATGGTGACATTCTTGTAACCGATAATGGTGTGATAATTGCGCAACACCGCTATAGAGGAAATAACACTTCAGATGTACCTGTATTCAAATTTGTGGACTTTGATGGAAACATCGTGTTTAATTCTAGTATATTGACTGAACTAACTGGATCACAAAATGGAGCGATGTCGATTAGTTCCGACCTATCAACATTTGCTATCGTTGATGGTTTCGCAGAAGGTTCAGCTGCCGACATAGAAGTTGACATCTTTGATGTAACATGGGCAGGTAGCACTCCTTCTTTCAGCTACCGAACTTCAATTCCGTTGGTAGGAACTAAGCAAGTTGACCAAATGACATTCGACTATGCTGGTAACCTAGTGGTTGCTTCACAACAAAAGGGTCTTCTTGTATATGCAGTGAAGAATCCTGCTCGCACTACCGTGACTCCTGCTAAGTCAACATTGGTAATCGCCGGTAAGTATATTCCTGGAACTGAAGGTCACTTCGCATACGACCTAGAAATGGAAGAAACAAGCGAAGGCTACACATTGAAGTTCAAGTCTACAGGTGATGTGGATAATGCCAAACTTGTGCTAACCGAAGTTGGTGATGCTAAGGAAGTAAATACTACAGAACAAGAAATCGGAGCTGTTACAAAGGGCGAAAACTCTATTGAATTGATAACAGAATCCCTTCCTTACGGAACTCAAACTTGGGCTGTAATCCTTGAAAATGCTGCTAGCGAAGGTGCTGAAGTTATTAAGAGCGATGCTTCGGTCGCATTTGAAAACAAGGCACAAGGTGGTGTTGCAGTTGATAAAGATACTGAAAGTGCAAACTTCGGTAAGATTTATACTGTGACGGCTTATGCTCAAGGTCTTCAAGAGTTTGATGCTTCAATGAATCCAGTGGGCGAACGCCTATTTAAGGACACTCCATTCATTGATGCATGGTATTCTCCATACCGTATTACGGCTAATAGTGGCAAGCTTTATATGAATGACTGGATTGATTCTAATTCGGGTGTATATGTATATGATCCTAATGCTGAAACTATAAGTGCTCCTAATATGTTTGTAGGAACAAGACCAGATGATGGTGCAGGTATTATGGTTAACGGAAATGGAGAAACTGTGACTTGCAATGTAAGTAGTGTTGCATTTGTGGGTGAAGGCGAAGGTCGCAAGATGTATGCGTTTGCCGAAGATGCAGTGAACGAAGCTCCTGCAGGTTCTCTTCTACGCTATGACCTAGGTACAGCAGATACATGGGCAGCAGCTCCATCGGCAGCATTTAGTTCAATGTCTTCTCTATTATCAACAAAAGATGCTGTGCTTCTTGCAACTGAAAATGGTATCATCTGTGCTCAAAAATCAGAAAACTCCAACACAGCTGAAAAACCGGCATTCGTAGTGGTTGATTTCGATGGTAATGTAGTATATAACTCAAGTGCATTGACCGACCTTAACGGTAGCATGGGTGCTGCAGTAGCATTGTATGGCAACATCTTCGCAATCGTTAATGCCGACGGTAACATTGAAATCTACAAGGTTGCATGGAACGAAAACACTCCTTCATTCAGTGACAGATATGTTATCAAGTTGAACAATACTAAGCAAATCACTCAAATGGACTTTGACACAGCAGGCAACTTGTATGCATTCTCTGTGGAAGAAGGATTGTTGAAGATTGCTGTTAAGAACGAGGCTCGCAGCACTCGCACTAATGCGAAGGCTGAGTTGCAGCTTGTAAACTCTATCCTTACTGCTGTTGAAAGCATTGAGGTTGAGGCTCCTGCCGAATATTACAACTTGCAAGGTATCAAGGTTGATAAGCCTGAAAACGGAATCTTCATCAAGAAACAAGGCAGCAAGGCTAGCAAAGTTATCTTATAAGATTCAACAATTATGAAATAAATGAAGGGACCCGGCATTTTGTCGGGTCCCTTTTGTTGATACGGGCAACTGCCATGTGCAAAGTGAATAACATCAAGGGGATTCTGGCAAAAAGTTGTCTTTTGGAGTGCAATAGTTGCAATTGTGCTTAAAAGAGTCTATTTTTGCTATGAATTTGAAAACGCGAATAATGAAAGAGGAAAATTATAGCCGTGTAGCGGTGAAAATAGGCAGCAATGTGCTAGCGCGCAAAGATGGCACGCTAGACATTACACGCATGTCGGCTCTTGTAGACCAAATAGCCGAATTGCACCGTCAAGGCATAGAAGTGATAATGATTACTTCGGGGGCTGTGGCATCGGGCCGTAGCGAGCTTAAGCATCTTGCCGGAAAGAAGATGGACGAAGTGTCGGCTCGACAATTGTTCTCGGCTGTGGGGCAGGCTAAACTTATCAACCGCTACTACGAATTGTTCCGTGACCATGGCATCGTGTGCGGACAGATTCTTACCACTAAGGAAAATTTCTCTACCCGCCAGCACTACCTTAACCAAAAGCACTGCACCGAAGTGATGCTTGAAAATGGAGTCATTCCTATCGTGAACGAAAACGATACAATTTCTATCACTGAGCTGATGTTTACCGACAACGACGAACTTTCGGGACTCATCGCCTCAATGATGGGGGCACAGGCTCTTATTATCCTGAGCAATATAGACGGCGTATATGACGGAAACCCTTCACTACCGGAATCGAAGGTTATTACCGACATTTATCATGATGCTTCGCTTGACACCGACTCTTTTATCCAAACCAAGAAATCATCACTAGGTCGTGGCGGCATGGGTTCTAAATACCGCATTTCGCACAAAGTTGCCGAAGAAGGCATTGATGTGATTATAGCCAACGGCCGTCGCGATAACATATTGCTGGAAATTGCTTCGGGCAAGCGTCAAGTACCATACACTATGTTCCACGCCAACACCGAAAGCGTGTCGAGCGTTAAGAAGTGGATCGCACATAGCGAAGGTTTTGCTAAAGGCCGAATTTTCGTAAACGAAGGCGCGCAAGAAGTGCTCATGAGCGACAATGCTTCCAGCCTGCTAGCCGTCGGTGTTACCCAGATTGAAGGGGAATTTGACAAAGATGACATCGTGCAAGTAGTTGCACCTAGCGGAGAAGCGTTTGCTGTTGGCCGTGTGGCTGTTGACAGCGACAAAGCCCGCGAAATGATTGGCAAGAAAGGCGAACGCCCGCTCATTCACTACGATTACCTGTATATCACAGAATAAAAGCCATTTTGACTATATATACAGCAAAGGCCCGGCAATCTGCCGAGCCTTTGCTGTATTAGATTCCTTAACGACCTCAAGAATATTAAAGAATTACTTTTGTCGCTCTGTTGCCTTGAAGTTTTATAAACACCCCGTTTGATGGATTATCAATTTGCACACCCTGCAAGTTATAGTACTTGACTTCAGCATCATCATTGACAATAGTTACAATGCCTGTTGCTTCAGGAGTGAGTGTCTTTATATAGCCGTTTATATTATAGCATGCATTGTCTATAAAAGTAAAGTCACCAGACTGGTTGCTACCATTATTGAATATTATCATAGGAGAAACCATGCTTCCGTTAACTGTTATTTTATAATAACCGGTTTCAGCATCTAAAGCCATCGCAGAACCTGGCCAAGCCCCCAACATTTCCTTGTTGCTGTTGCCGGCATCCCAAACATAGGCTCTTACTGTCCCCCAATTAGATAATGAATTATCAAAATAGGCAGTATACACACTACCTTCAGGAGCTTCAGGTTCTTCTATATCACCTGCTCCTTCAATAGTCTTCACATAGCCACTAGCATTGTAGTATCCGCCATTCACCCATGCAAGGTCAGCAGTTTGCGATGATCCATTATTAAAAATCACACAAGCACCAGAAGGAATAACAAGGTCTCCAGTATAAGTCCATTTCCATATATTATTGCCAAGATATGTACAAGCCATGCCTGGCCAGCCACTGGTATACTTTACGGAACCATTATCTTTCCATACATAAGCATTGATTGTTCCGCCCCAATCTGCAGAATTCTCAAAGAACACTGCCTGCTCTCCTTCACTCATTGTTGGAGGTATTACCACTTCCGGTTCTTGAGAACCTCCTCCTGTAGTGCCATTATTGCTAGAAGCTTCTTCCTCGGTTCCGTCATAGGCAGCCTGAGCATTATTCACTGCAGTCGTTCCGTATATATACTTTCCGTCTACGCCTATCTTACCAGGAGCGGCAGTTTTTTCTGTATTAAGCACATACACTCGCAGATTACCCTTACCGCTACAAGAAACATTAAGAGCCCCATTTGTAACAATCTTTTTATCGCCAGTTACACAATCTATATAAGTTCCGTTTTCAATACCAGAAAAATTTGCTCCTCCACTTATAGCTACAAGAGCATAGGAGTCGGTTGTGTCATCGGTATAGCGACGCTTGAACGCAAACGAGCCTTTGCAGCCTTCGGTGCTGTATTGTCCTTTTCGAAGTGCTGGTACTCCAGCTCGTATCTGGTTAAGGCGCTGAATGTGCATAGCCAATGGGTGAGACAGCGTAGCTTTCGCATTACCAGATGCTTCATAGTCGGCAAAATCAAGCGCATTGACATCTCCTTTTATATAACCGCCGAAATAGGCACGGCCAGTGTTCTTCAATGGACCGTTCGGGCCATTATCAATAATACTTCCCTTACGGAACTCTATTTCAGAACCATAATAAATACAAGGAATACCGCGGAAAGTGAACATCAGGCTAAGGTTTTCTGCCCAAGTGTCCTGCGACTGGTTGAAGCGTGTGCTTTCAGGAGCTCCGTCGGGTGCATAGTCATGAGAATCCACATATACCACATTATAGGTTGCATCGTTATACCACTTATCGCCATATTTCACGCTAAAGGCTTCGGCTGCCGTGCGGAAATTCCAGTGCATCGGGAAATCGATAACGCTCAATCCCGAGTATTTGCTGTAGTCGGGAGTGTGGTATTTATTGCCATTGAGGAATGCATTGTTTGATTCAGGCATGCCACTATCGTCCATATCGTCGGTTCCTTGAGCATCAACCGAAGTGATATTGGTGTGATTGCCTTTATCCCCTTCCATTACCACGATATTATTCCATGATGTCTCGCTAGTGTCCCATGCGTAGTCCTTACTTTCCTTCCATGTGTAGTAATAAGGCGAACAGTTCTCGTGATTGCGATAAGTCACATTGCGCTCGCGCGCACACACTTCGCCATACATGAAGAAGTCACCTCCCCCTCTCTTTTCTTTATACTGCTCGGCAAGAGCGAGGAACTGCGGCACAAAAGCCTTGTTGAAAGTAAGGCGCGAGATGTGTCCGCTAGTGTCGATTCGGAAACCGTCAACACCCATCGCTATGAATTTGCCATAACAACTCACTAGATAATTGGTTACATAAGGATTCTCGGTGTTAAGATCCACGCAGTCGCCTGCTATCTGTCCATACCAACGAGAGTAGTCGTCCCAATTCCAACTATTACCCACATGATGCCAGTAGTTGTTGGTATCGTGGTTTACACCGTCAGTATTTTTCATTTGCGCAAGGCGTTTGTTGTGTTGTTCTCCACCTGCAAGACTGAGATAATTATCAGGAAGCTTGCCTCCATCTTTTTGAGTGTAAGGAATCATACAATCATTGATAGAAGATTGGTCGGCAGTCCAGTCACGAGTGAATAGCTTGCACAGGTTTTCTTCACCGAAGTTGCCAGTGTGGTTAAGCACTATGTCAAGGATAATCTTCATGCCACGCTTATGGGCCTCATCGATAAGAGTCTGGAACGAGACATCTTCACTCTCGTAACGCTTATCCACTTTGCTGAAATTAAATGCATGGTAACCGTGATAGTCATATCCCGAAGCATTTTCTACCACTGGGGTAATCCACACTGCAGTGAAACCTAGGGCTTTGATGTAGTCAAGTTTCTCGATAAGCCCTTTGAAGTCGCCTCGCCAAGCAGGGTCGCCCTCGTTGGCAGCTTGATTATCCCAGCATTGGGTGTTATTTGACGGATCTCCGTCATAAAATCGGGTTGTCATCACAAAATAGATGGTTTCGTCACGGAAGTCGGTTCTTGTACTTTTATAGACATCACTATAATTAGATGAAGTAGCCGACATTGCAACCATCATCAACAACAGAATAAATAAATACCTTAGGTTTTTCATATTAATTATTTTAAAAGCATATTACTGATACAAAAGTAGAAAAAAATTAAGAAAATTTGTACTTTTGTCCTCAAAGTTCATAGAATCATGGATAAAGAAATACAAAACATATTAGAAAAAGCTCGATCTGCTTCTCGCAAATTGAATCTGCTTCCAGCAGAAAAGATTAATTCTATATTGTGCCGCGTGGCCGATGCTGCCGAAGCAAATACCGATAAGATTCTGGTTGCTAACGCCGAAGACCTAGCACGCATGGACAAGACTAATCCAAAATATGACCGCTTGCTGCTTACTAAAGAACGCATCGCAGGCATTGCGGCCGATATGCGTAAGGTAGCCGAACTGCCTTCTCCTCTTGGAAAGACTCTTGCTGAATGGACTCAGCCTAACGGCATGAAGATTACCAAAGTGAGCGTGCCTTTCGGTGTGATAGGAATCATCTACGAGGCTCGCCCGAATGTCACCTTTGATGTGTTCTCCTTGTGCCTGAAAAGCGGCAGCGCAGTTATAATGAAAGGCGGAACCGATGCCTATAGCTCAAATACTGCCATTACTGAAGTGATACATGGAGTGTTGCGTGAAGAGGGTGTAGATGAAGCAGTGGCTACACTGTTCCCTCCATCACACGAGGCGACAGCCGAACTGCTTAACGCAGTGGGATATGTTGATCTTATCATTCCACGCGGAGGCAAGGGACTTATCAATTTCGTACGCGACAATAGCCGAGTGCCTGTTATTGAAACCGGTGCCGGAATTTGCCATGCCTATTTCCATGAAAGCGGTGACTTGACAAAGGGCGCTGCTATCGTGAATAATGCCAAGACTCGTCGCGTGAGTGTGTGCAATGCCCTTGACTGTCTGCTTATAGACCGCTCAAGACTCGCCGACCTTCCTGTTCTCCTATCGCCTATGGCAGAGAAAAATGTGGTTGCTTTTGCCGACGAAGAAGCATACAATGCGCTTGCGGGCAAATATCCACTTGTAGAACGCGCTACCGATGAAAACTGGGGCATGGAATACATGGACTACAAGATGAGCGTAAAAACCGTGAGCGGTATTGACGAGGCTCTTAATCACATTGCTAAACATTCTTCTAAGCACAGCGAGTGCATTGTGGCGCAAGATGAAGAAGCTATGGAGCGTTTCCGCAAGGAAGTTGATGCTGCCTGCGTTTATACCAATGTACCTACTGCGTTCACCGATGGCGGACAATTCGGATTCGGTGCCGAAATAGGAATCTCTACTCAAAAGCTGCACGCTAGAGGCCCTATGGGGTTACCCGAAATCACTACATATAAATATCTTATCACCGGCGACGGCCAAGTGAGAAACGGATAAAAATCGATACCGGTACTTCTATAAATCCCATTTCTAATTGATGTTGCATGCAGCACTTTTAGGAAATGGGATTTTTTGTTTGTAGTTGTATTTTTTAAGGAAAGAATGACTCTGCGGGAAAGCATAACTTTGCAGTGTATTTGTTTAACACTTAATTTTATGGAAAACACAAATGAAAAAATCGAGAACGAAATGCTTGATACAGTTGCTGGTGGCACTGTTGAGCAAAACTGCGAAGTGGTTGAGGAACAAGAACAGCAAGAACAAGAACCAACCTCAACCGAAGAACAAGAAGAATCTCCATTGAATGTGCTGAAACGCTATCCCAAGGTGTGCGAACGCATTGCATCGCTCATGCAAGACAGAGCCGAGAGTCTCGCCCTGGAACTGCTGCAGAAAGGCGAGGGTTATGACGAGGCGGTAGCTAATGCCGATAAGGAAGGTTATCTGAGAGGCAAAAATGAAAAAATAGAACTGGTGAAAGGTCACCGAATGCCTCAACTGGACAAAACTCCACAGCCCGAAGAGCAGACGCAGGAAATGCTCTTTCCTCGTTACGGGAAACGAAGCGTATGGGAATAGTAAGCACCGAAAGTTTAACTTAAAACAACTATGAAAAACATGAAGAAATTCATCTTAAAGACTTTTGTAAAAGTATCGTCCAACAACGGATTCTGGACAGCACTGGCATTCCTGGCTCTTATCTATATGCTGCTCACAGGCGAGAACGAGGGTTCGCTCATGGCCATGGCTCTTGTCACTGGTGTGGAAGGCGGCAAGCATGTAGTAAACGGACCTCTCACGCTAGATGCCGTGAACGAGTCGGGCAACGGAATGCTTCTCAATGAGATTGACAAGCAAATCGTGAAAATCCGCCCAATGGCAACGCCTATCGACCAGTTGTCGCGATGTGCAGGGGCGAAATCTTCGGGCAGCATGATCGTGGACTACTACAATGTGGACACTAAGGAAACGAAATGCGAGCTAAAAGATGACTACATCGAGCCTTCGGAAGGAGAAGTGAGCGACAATGCAGCACGAGCTACACTGAACACAACCAACAACGATGTGTTTGATGTGTCGGATACAATCCTTGTTGCCGATGTAACCGGATATGCCGACGACGGCGTCACCGACTCCAGCAATGGACTCGTGCTGTATGTACTGTCCAAGACCGAGGACGGACAACTGAATGTTATGGCAGTAAACGGCAAGAAAATAGGCGAAGTGGACTGCTGTGTCCCCACTATCCCCTCGGGCACTACTCTCATAAGAATGGGACGCGCTGCCACCGAGCTTGATGTGCAGAGCCCGCAATTTGAAGCCTTGCCCAAAAAGGCTCAGAACAATTGCCAAATCTTCAAAATGCAAATTGAGCAAAGCACATTGCAGAAGATTGCCAATAAGGAAGTAGGCTGGACCATGAGCGACCAGGAAGAAGCAGCAATCTACGATATGCGACTCGGCATGGAAAAGAGTTTCCTTTTCGGTGTGAAACGCAAAATCTACGACTTCAAGAAGAAAGAGAATGTGCTGTTTACAGGCGGTATATGGTATCAGGCCGGGAAGGACTTCACTCTGGACATGAGCCAAAAAGAGGACACCGTGATAGAAATGATGCGCAAGGCCTTCACTGGCAATGCAGGTTCTAAACGCAAGATACTTATAGGCGGTTCCAAGCTTATAGGCGAACTTAACAAGCTGAACTACACACGCGTGGTAAGCAATGGAGAAACAACTACCAAATGGGGAATAGATTTCTCGGAAATAAGTTCGAAGTTCGGTCGCCTGTATGTTCTGCTTAGCGAAGTGTTTGACGATTGCGGCATGGAAGGCAGCGGATTGATTATAGACCCTGAATACATTCAGAAGTACAGTCACCTGCCATTCGGGACCGAGGCTCTTGACCTCAAGAGTGCTGGAGTGAGAAATACCGATGCCCTGGTAATTACCGAAGCGTCATGCCTGGTGTTACGCTATCCTAAAGCACACATGAGAGTGAAACTGAGCTAAATGCTGAATAGCATTGTATATGCAACAGAAAGGGAGATGCTAATTGCATCTCCCTCTTATTGTTTGCCTCAACGCTCCAACACCGCTTTTACACGCGATATTATCAACGACGGAGATATTCCGCTTAGACAGAAGAAATCCTTGAAGCGACACGACTTGTCACCAAATACCGAACATGGACGGCACACCATGTTAAGCTGAACAATATCCTGCATATCCTGATGCCAGCCCATATATCCACAATAAGGGTGAGTTGCTCCCCACACAGATACCACAGGCACGCACACAAGTGATGCCAGGTGCATATTGGCCGAATCCATCGAAACCATAACATCGCAATGACTCAGCAGCGACAGCTCCATGGGGAATCCGTACTTCTTTACTGCAAGCGAAATGACATTGTCATATTCCTTTTCCCACTCTACCAGAATCTTGTGTTCCTCGGCACTTCCACACAGAAACACTTTCACATTATCCCACGAAGCGATTTCATCTACCACCTTCTTCATGAGGTGTATAGGATAAATCTTTCCGGGATACTTGGCAAACGGAGCTACAGCTATCCAGCGTTCTCCGTCCTTCTTAGGGGTTGTTATTTCGGCAAATATTGAAGAGTCGGCCTTTCTTCCTTCATATAGCGACTTGAATGTCTCGCTGAACACGAATCCTGCACGATAAAAGACTTCGCGATAACGCTCACGGAATGATATGAGCGGAAACATTCGTTTATTATAACGGCGAGTCAATGCCCTTTTTCCGCTTCGCCCGCTATCAATCCTTTTCACAGGAACGCCTCGCAAAGCAAAGAACGCACCCAGTATCCTGGTAAGGAAAGTTCCCTGCAAGTCAATAACCACATCTATACCGTATTTTTCCATCATATCACGATAAAGCCTGCGCATTCCGGCTATTCCATGATACTTTACCTTCACATCTACTGCAATCACTTCCAGATTGGCAGGCTTGTTTATGAATAGAGTAGATGCTACTGGCTGGGTGAGCATAATGAACCGCTTGTCGTGATGAGCTGCGCACACCGAATATACCACCGGCACAGTCATCGCCACATCACTAAGAGCATTGAATCTTACAATAAGCACATTGCGGTAACGCTCGTCGCTCAGCAACATGTCTTTTTCATTTTCTACGGATCTTCCCATAAATATGTGTTATGCTTCTCTGCTTATCTTATTTCCGCCCGAAGTCGGCAGGTATTTCCCCCCACTCCTCGGTTTTCCATTTCAGTATGCGTATGTCATGCGTGTTTTCCCGCAACCACTTTTCAGCACGCCTTACGATGCCGAAGAGTTCTTCGTTCTCGGCACACACAGGAATCTTGCTTTTGCATTTGCGGTCGCGCACCCATGCTATTGCAGTAATGCTATCGCTATAAATGGTCTTTATGGGACTGCCTTGCTGCTTAAGCAATGCAAGTCCATGCACCAATGCCAGGAACTCGCCTATATTGTTGCTTGCCTTAGGGAACGGACCTTTATGGAACAATTGTGCTCCAGACTTCACATCTACTCCCCTATACTCCATTATGCCTGGATTCCCGCTACAGGCTGCATCTACGGCAAGGCTGTCGAGCACAATCTCTGGAATTGACTCGTAATTGACATGCTTAATCTGCGCATTGGCAATAGCACGCAACACCCCCATCTCATCGGCTGGATTGCCACGATAGGCTCTTATCGCCTCTTCTTGAGTGTTGTAGCTCTTGTACTTTGCATTAGGATAGTTCATCACACGAGCCTTGCATTCTTCCCACGAATCGCATATCCCTGGTTCAGAGCCTTCCCACACAACATACCATTTATAATTTTTCGCCATAAATCATCTTGCTTTTAGGCAGTAAAGTTACAATTTTTTCCTTATTTTTGTACCATTACATTAACATAACCTTATGAAACCGATTTTTCTTATAGGATATATGGGTTGCGGGAAATCCACAATGGGACGCGCCCTCTCGGCATTTATCAACAAAGAACTAATAGACCTAGACCACTTTATCGAGGCTCGCTACCACCGTTCTGTAAAAGAAATTTTTGCAGAGTATGGCGAGGACGAGTTCCGCAAGATTGAACGCAACATGCTGCACGAAGTGGCAGAATTTGAAGATGTTATCATTGCTTGCGGTGGCGGTACGCCATGCTATTTTGACAACATTGAATACATGAATGAAAAGGGAACGACAGTATTTCTCAATGCATCGCTTGAAGCACTGATGAGAAGGCTATCTACTGCAAAAGCCAAGAGCAAACGCCCTATCATCGCCGACAAGAACAATGACGAACTGGCACAATTCATCACCGAAGCATTAGAAAAGCGTATGCCTTATTACAGCAAAGCCAAACTTAATTTTGACTCTAGCTACCTTGAAGATGGCGTGCAGATTCACGACTCGGTAGAGTCCTTAAGCAAAATGCTCAAAGAGGAATAAGAAACAGGCTCGACGGAATCGCCGAGCCTGTTTTTCATTTCAAAGTCCTTAGAAACTTTAGATCTTCTAAAAATTCATTCTTATAGGACAATCTTAGTAGCCTTGCTACCTTGCTTCTTGATGAAGATACCATTTTCTGGATTAGCCACCTTCACACCTTGCAAGTTGTAGTATTCAACTGGTGCATTTGCATCAGCTGCTATATCTTCAATTGCACTTGTACCCTTAGTCAACTCAATACCAGAGAAGAATTCCTTTCTAGCGTAAGTAGTTCCTTCTGATGTCCATGTTGCAGTCCATACAGAGAAATCGGTCATTGTATAAACACCATCTTCACATGTGATTGTAAGACCTTCTGCTACGCTATAATCATTAGAATAGCTTGCATCACCAAGCAAATCATAAGTTGCACCTGTTGTCAAGAAGTTGTATCCTAGGTTAATAGTCAAAACATTTCCTTCGGCAGTTGCTGTAACCATTGTATTATCATATCCAGCAATTGAAGTGATTTCATAAGTGCCCTTTTCAGTTCCAGCCTTAATAACTAGATTGAATGGAACTTCGCCAGATTTATTAGTTGTATAGTTGTAATAATTCTTTGCTTTTGCACTATATGTTCCGGCGAAATCCACTGCAGGTACTGCAGGTTTATCTTCTTCACTACCTTCTTCTTGTTCAGGACCTTCTGAAATTGTATTTCCTCCGATGTACAATTTGCGAGCATAAGTAGTTCCTTCTTGTGACCATGCTGCAGTCCATACAGAATAATCGCTGATAGTATATGCGCCTTCAGCATAAGTGATTGTAAGACCTTCAGCTACGCTATAATCACTAGAATAGCTTGCATCACCAAGCAAATCATAAGTTGCACCTGTTGTCAAGAAGTTGTATCCTAGGTTAATAGTCAAAACATTTCCTTCGGCAGTTGCTGTAACCATTGCATTTTCATATCCTGCAATAGAGCTGATTTCATAAGAACCTTCTTCAGTTCCTGCTGCAATAACAATATCATAAGTCATAGTTGTTGATGCGTTGTTTACATAATCATAAACATTGGCAGCTGTAACTTTATATGTTCCTGCAAAGTTAATCTTTTCTGCAGGAGCACTAGCTTGAGGCACACCTACAGCATCTTTAAATGAAGCAATAAGAGTAGCCGAAGCAGCGCTGTGATTCACAGTCACGATAGTGTAAGCACCAAGGCTAAGATTCTTTTCATCATCAAAAGAGAAAGTCAAATTAGCATATCCGTTTGTTTGAGAATAAGGATAAACACCTGCAGCATTACTGAAAACTATAGCATTATCGGCACCATAAGCAGGCATAGATTCAACTTTTACAGTCTTTGCAGCAATATCGGCTACACCATACATAGGATTAGTTGAACCAGCAAAACCTTCAATAATAACACCATTAGGAACATTTACATTTTTCTCAACAGTAACTTCAAAAGTAGTTGGGAATACATCTTTATATTCTTCAGTTTCTGAAACTTTAGTAGCGCTGAAGGAATATGTACCACATAAATCGGCTACAGAAGTGATTGCAGCCATAGCCTTTTGCGATGTGAAACCAAAACACATTGCAATTGTAAAAATAAGTAAAAATTTCTTCATAATTAATTATGTTTTATTTAGTTTTTGACAAAGATAATTGGTTTTGCAGATAAAAACTATAATTTTGTAAAAAAAACAACAATTTTAACTCTGCAATATATTTTATGAGAGAAATAAACTGCTATAAATTCAATGTTTTTGATCGAATTCCATGGAATAGTCAAATGTTTATAAGAATACTTGTATTCCTGCTGATTTGTTCGGGAGGCTCCCTAGCTTACGCGGCTAAGCGCATTTCGGGTACCATTATTGACGGAGACCTTAATGAACCGCTTATCGGTGCTACAGTAGCCTACTGGAACAACGGTAAATATGTTAACGGTGTGTCATCAGGAACCGACGGAACATTCTCGATAAGCGTCCAGTCCAATACGGGAGAATTAAGATTCTCCATGATAGGATATGCTCCCCAAACGATACAAGTAAATACAATAAACAAAGACTTGAATATAGTGATGACCACATCTGCCATTATGAAAGAAGAAGTGGTCGTAACAGGATATTTCAACAAGAATAAAAATAGCTTCACCGGCTCGGTACAGCAGATTTCTGGAGATGACTTGAAGAAATTCTCCAGCACCAATGCTATTCAGGCTATTGCCGCACTCACTCCAGGTATGCAAGTAGTGAAAAACTCTACTATGGGTTCAAATCCTAACAGCGTTCCAGAATTGGTGCTTCGCGGTATGACATCGTTCTCCAACTCAGGACAATCAGTAAATCAGCCTACTATTATCCTTGACGGTGTAGAAATCTCCATGCAGGATCTTTATGACCTCGACATGAACGAGATTGAAAGCATAAATGTACTGAAAGATGCATCAGCATCTGCCCTTTACGGTTCAAAAGCGGCCAATGGCGTTATCGTTATCAACCGTAAGTCGGTAAAAGAGGGAAATGTTAGAGTGGCTTATTCTTTCACCGGAGATGTACAATTCCCCGATTTAAGCGATTATCGCCTTCTTAATGCCGAACAGAAACTGGAATATGAGAAAATGGCAGGACTTTATACCGCCGAACCAGGCGCAATAAACACAACCACTGGCGAATATGAACAATATGAACTAGACAGGTTATACAATAGCCGTTATCAAGCCATTCGCAGCGGAGTAAATTCCGACTGGTTGGCTCAGCCTGCCCGCACGTCCTTCAGCCACGACCACTCATTAAGAATATATGGAGGCGCTTCCAATATCCGTTATGAACTGACAGGACGCTTTGCCGACACTCGTGGCGTAATGAAGGGAGACTATCGCCACAGATATAATCTTGGGTTCAATTTAAGCTATAACCTGAACAATAAGTTCACTTTCTCCAACCGAACCACTTATAGCGATGTCAGAGCTAAGGACACTCCTTACGGTAACTTCTCCAACTACACTATCATGAACCCATATGACAAAATGTACAATGAGGATGGTAGCGTAAATACCAACCTTTCATGGGACATGAATAATCCTCTATATGAAGCTACCCTTGGTTCTTTTTCAAAAGAATACACAAAATCCCTAACAAATACCACAAATGTACGCTGGGACATAAATAAGGATTTCAGAATCACTGGTCTGTTCACACTCACCTCTACTTCGGGAGGCAGAGATAATTTCACATCTCCCAAATCACTATTCTACAAGAATGAAACTGATGCGACAAAGAAAGGCAGCCTTATTCAATATCATAACGAAGGCATAAGCTACAGCGGAAACATCGTTGGAGCTTATAATCATACTTTTGCCGACAACAGTCTATTAAGCGTAACGCTTGGAGGTGAAATCAATCATGGCAACGACAAGAGCGAATTCATTGAAACGATAGGATATTTCAGTGACAACCTGTCTTTCATAGGTAACGCTGCCGGATATCCATCGGATTCAAAACCTAGCGGAAACCAGTCAATAAGCAGCGAACTGGGCGTTTTTGCCAATATGACCTACACATTCCGTAACCGATACATGATTGACGGCGTGTACCGTACAACCGGTTCGTCACGATTCGGAGCCAACAATCGCTGGGGACACTTCTGGTCGGCAGGAGCAGGCTGGAATGTTCACAACGAAAGTTTCCTAAAAGGAAATCCAATGATAAACCGTATTAAAATTCGCGCAAACATGGGATATACTGGAAAAGTAAGTTTCAGTGCATTCCAAGCGATGACAATGTATGAATATCTCAACAAATACGAATATCTGCATGGAATAGGAGCTTTGCCAATCACCATCGGGAACGAGAACTTAAGATGGGAACGCACTATGACCTACAATGGAGGTGCCGATTTGGCATTCTGGAACAACCGCATCAATGTGGCTATTGATTTTTATCTTAAAAAGACTACCGACTTGCTTCTTGACCAATCTAAAGCTCCTTCAACTGGGGTGACTTCGGCTAAGCAAAACATTGGAGAAATCGAGAACAAAGGTTTTGAATTCCAAGCCGACGGATACATTATACAAAACAGAGACTTTTTCTGGCAACTGGGCGCATCGGGATCCATCAACCGAAACAAGATTCTTAAAATCAATTCTGCCCTTGAAGAAATGAACAAGGAAAATTCGCAAAACGAATATTCGTCACTCACCCCATTGGCACAATATGAAGCAGGAGAATCCACTACCGCAATAAAAGTGGTTCGCTCGGGAGGTATCGATCCAGCAACAGGAAAAGAAGTATACATTAAACTTAACGGAGAACGAACTTTCGTCTATGACCCTGCCGACAAGTACAATGCCGGCGACACCGAGCCTAAATTCAGCGGAGCATTCCACTCCAACCTATTCTGGAAAGGGATAAGCTTATATGTTTACTTTGATTACCGATTAGGTGGATATATCTATAACGCAACCCGCGCTTCAAAGGTTGAAGGAACCGATCCTCACTATAATGCCGACTTAAGAGTTTTTGAAAGCCGTTGGCGCAATCCTGGCGATATCGCTTTGTATCGCGACATCGCTTCGACCGACCGACCTCAGAAAACCGACAGGTTCGTAGAAAAAGAAAACACTCTAGAACTTTCATCGGTGAACATAGGATATGAATTTCCAGAGAAAATATGCAAAACCATGAGAATGAAAAATCTTCGCATCGGTGTAAACCTTAAAGATTTATTACGATTCTCTACAGTAAAAATTGAGAGAGGAACCTCCTATCTTTATAGCAAAGGATTTGAGATAACTCTAAATACAACATTCTAACGAAAATTATATATATCAGCATATGAAATTCCATTATTATATATCATCTATCGTCATCACCTTTTCGGTGATATTCTCGTCATGCGAAAGTTTCCTTGATGTGAACCCCGACGGACAAGAAAAACAAGAGGAATTGCTTAATACAAGAGACGGTATTGAAAGCGCAATGTATGGAGTTTATTCCAAGTTGCGTGAGAGTTCGTTATACGGAGCATCAATGACATTCAAGCATCTTGATGTTATGGCACAGCATTTCGACTGTTCGGGCAACGACATGTACACTCAATTAGGGCAGTATAATTATGCTCATAGCGATGTGAAATCAATTTTTGAAGCAATTTGGACTTCAATGTATAACAACATCTCAAATGTCAATGCCATTATCAACTGCGACCTTGTGAAAAACGCTAATAGTTATCCATACACCATTTACAAGGGAGAAGCATTGGGACTTCGAGCCTTCATGCATTTCGATTTGCTGCGAATCTTCACCGAACAGATTACACGCAATGCTTCGGCCTCTGGGATTCCATATGCAACAGAATTCTCTCTTAACACTCCAGCATTCTCTACCGCTGCCGATGTGTACAAATTTATCATTGCCGATCTGAAAGAAGCCGAACTCCTACTTGCCGATGAGGAAGAATATGCCGATGAAAGCAATTTTATGCTAGACAGAAAGATTCATTTCAATCTTCATGCAGTAAGAGCAACTTTGGCTAGAGTTTATCTAACCATGGGTGATATGGAAAATGCCGCAAAATATGCATCAGCGGTTATTAAAGACAGCGGACGCACTCTCACCGAGAAAATCAATGTTGAAGGAGACTTGGCTGGAGTACTTTCAAATAGCGAAACCATTTGGGGGCTTTACTATGCCGAATTTTATTCACTAGTAAGTCCTACCTTACAACAATATCAATCGCGTTCTTCCCTAAATCCTAGACGCGACTATACCGATATCTACAATAAAAATCTTGACGGATTGGATTTCCGATTAAATGCTTATTTTGGTTCAACAGGCGAATCGGTTCGTTTCATCAAACTTACTAACATATATGAGTTAAGAGGTATTGCAAGCAGCAAACCAAGTGATTTGATACTAGGCATAAATATGATAAGATTGCCCGAAATGTACTATATTATGGCAGAAGCATTGCTTGAATCGGATATTGAACTCGCGACCGACTATTTCAATGCCGTAATCGAACATCGAGGACTTACGGCTATAAATCAACGCGTCAACAAGCTGAATCTATCATTGGAACTCATTAAAGACGAACGATATAAAGAGTTCTGGGGAGAAGGTCAAAGTTTCTTCAACCTTAAACGAACTCATTCCCTCATCTCTTTACCTGATGGAAATTCGGTACAGCCATCTAACTCGGTGTTTGTTGTTCCTATTCCCGATATTGAATATGATTATCGCAACTAAGAAAAGGATAATATATGAGAAATAAAATTTTTAAGTATTTTAAAGCTCTTCTATGCTGCTTTGCTCTTTCAACTCTTATCTTAAACAATAGTTGCAAAGAGACTGACTACATGACCTTCAACGAAAATTATAGTGGCATCTATTTCCTTAAAGACAGCATGCATTACTCTTTCGGTATAACTCCTATCGAAAAGCGCGTTCACACTCATCTCGTTCCACTACAAATTCTAGGGAAGCCCTCCTCTTACGACCGAGAATTCAAAGTACTAATTCTCAATGCAACTGGAAATGAGGAAGCTCAACAAGGAGTCCAATTCCAATTACCGGAAAAACTATATGTTCTTGCCGATTCTATCAACGCCTACCTCCCTATAGAAATTCTTAGAGACGGATTGGCTGGTGATGACAATACAGGATATACAAAATACGAACTTCGCCTGCAACTGGTGGAGAACAACGAGTTTGTTCCGACTCTTAGCCCAGCCGACCAACAGGTTGTAATCACATTTGATAATGCAGTTGAACGACCTGAATGGTATAATGCCGATGGCGAAAAAACTTGGATTCTAACCCGATTTGGAGAATGGCATCCTATCAAACTTATCAAATTCGTTGAGTATTTCCATTCCACCTTAAAGGAAAATGCTCCTTCTACTTATATCAAAATGGTAGAAGCCTATGGAGAAAATCTTGAGCATATCCCCTATGGGTGGCCGTCCGATTTCAGCTACACCGTAGTAAAGTACATCATGAATCCCATGTATGAGTACTTTCAGGCTCACCCGGAACTAGGTATTACCGATTTCCCTAAACCATAAACATCTTTTCTACTATGACTATATTTAGATATCTCATTGCTATAGTAGCAATCTCATTAATGGTTTCTTGCGTCAGCGATAATACATCTCTAGGCGGTAAACCTATATCTTTGATTGAGATAAGTTCAATATCGGAAACATATAACACCGAGAAAGGCGATATTCTCACAATAACACCCACTGTTACCCAATCTATTAATGGGAAAGAATTATCTTACGCTTGGGAAATAAACCAAACGATTTATTCCAACGATAAGAATTTAACTTATACATGTGACGACCTAGGTACATTCAACGCGCGCCTCATTGTGACCAATGAAGACGGTAGCGAGTTTTTCCCTTTCACCATTAATGTAAACTCTCCTTATGAAGAAGGCATTTTGATTATTAGTAACGGAGAACAAGGAGAAAGTATGATCTCATTTATGCGAAAGGAACCCGATAGCGGAGAATTAATTTCTTTCGTTGAAGAAGATTGTTTCTCTCTAAATAATCCTGACACGCACTTTTCTGCCTATGTATCCGATGTAACACAAAGCAATGGAGCTGTAATTCTTGCGTGTAAAGGAGATGATACCGCCAATAATCCTTCAATGATTTATTATATCAATGACAAAACCTTTGAGGTGGAAAACATTGTGAATACATCTGAATACCCCGATTTCAAACCTATAAAAATGCACATCTGCTCAAAAGGTATCGGAGGTACATCTTATCCTATTCTTACCGAAAACGGTGAAGTTTATGAATTTGCTTCTACCGAGGGTACCGTTATCAAGAGTGCGAGCAAGCTACCTTATGTTTATCACAAATCAACAGTATTCTACGATTCCGGCACAGGATATCTATATAGTATTATTTTCTGGGATATAGAGAAAGAAATTCCGCTTCAAATCATGACTGGATATGGTCCTTATTATTGTATTAATGAATATGCCGAGGCTAAGAATCGCGATAATGTGAATGCTCAATCAAATATTTTTGTCGGACAGAATTTGGTGAAAATGTTCCAGCCAAAATTGTCCAAGGCACAAATGCTCACACAATCTCCCGAATTAGTAATCATCTCCACAAGTAAAAACACTGGTATGTTGCACCGCACCATTATGCCAGTGGACTTCTGGACTACCAATAAGAACGATTATACCGTATCGCTCATCATCAATGAGAAACTTAAAATCATAAGATTCGGTGGCGTGTCTCTTCTTAAAGAAGATTCGCCTGTCGTAGCTTCAAATCAGCACAAAGCCGCTTACATTGGCGATACCAACAAATTATATCGCTGGTACTACGCTTCGTCCAATATGCTTACAGCCGGAGATAAACCGTTTGCAACCATCGGCAGCAACTCGTCTATTATCACATCGGTGGAATTGAGCGATAATCAAAAAGAAGTTTATGTAACTGCTTATGACCCTGCTCAACAAGGTAAAAACGGTTCATTCTATATCGTTGACTCCGAAACAGGAGAGATATTAAAAGAATACTTAAACATTGCATACAAACCAATAAAAGTCATCTACAAAAGATAACATACAATTATGAAAACTACTATAAAACTGTTCCTAGCATCACTATTCTTTGCAACATCATGTACAGAGAATAACACCGAGACCACAATTTCGGGAGACATTCAAAGCAGCAATATCTCAGGTGTAAAAATGTTTATTGATGCAACAGGTGACTCGCTCACTCAGATTTCAGTATCAGAAGACTGGAAAAATTACTCAGTAACTGTATCCAGCGAACAATCCTATATTGCCAATATGCTCGTTTCCTACACCATAAACAATGAAACAGGAAACTTTAAAGCAGGTCAAAAAATGCAAACATATACCCCAATATATGTATCTCCAGAATCGGGGAATCAAAAAATTGACCTTATTGACAACAATGGTATGCTTGTATTTGCTACCGACGACAAGGACAACCGTCTTATCATCACCTATGCTCAATATACTTATAGCAACCTCATGAGAAATCAGCCAAGATTGACTGATGAAGATATTATAAAGCATCTTTCCCGCTTCACCGAGTATGCCGACTCGCTATCGTCTCTAACCGACAATGAAGAAGTGAAAGGCTTTTTGGCTCTTCGCAGCCACTTCGATCGCCTTGGTGCTATTTCCTTGATTAATCACCGCCTTAGAGGTTCCGACAAGAAAGCGCCGGAAACTATGAAAGATGGCATGCTAGATGTAAAGAGTATTGTAAACAGTCCAGCTGCAAAATTCTTTCCTCGAGAGATTACTTCACTTGTCATGAAAGAAATTGCCACAGGAGAGACTCTTACCGAGCGTCTTGCTAATCTAAAGGCAGAAGTAAAAGATGACGCACTCGTTTCACAAGTAGAATATCAGCTTATCGACAAATTTGTGTCTTCCTACAACTTCAGCAAAGGAGTTGATTATGGTTTCGCTGTTCTTGACAGCTCTGCAATGAATCACCCTAACTATGAAGAATGGAAGTCGCATCTTCAGCTACGCTCTTCTTCAGTCGCTGGTTCTCCAATTCCTGATGTTGAAATTCATGATATTAACGGAAAACCGCACTCTCTTGCCGAATATAAAGGGAAATACATTTACCTTGATTTCTGGGCTTCATGGTGCGGTCCTTGCAATCGAGAGATACCTTTCTTGAAGGAACTTGAAAAAACATTAGGAAATGACAATGTGGTTTTCGTAGGAATATCTATAGACGAAGATGCTGAGGCATGGAAAGAAGCGATGAAACGCCACGGATTAAGCGAAAACCAGTTCCTCGGAAACAAAAGAATTGCCGAAATGCTTTCTATTCAAAGCATTCCTAGATACTTGATTTACGACAAAGACGGCAAACTTCTCAATGCCAATGCTCCACGCCCGAGCTCGGGAGACGAAATCCGTTCTATTCTAAAAAACTTAAAATAAGTCTGTCATGAAGATGCGATTTGTGTGTTTTTTCATAACATTGGTTCTTTGTTCTTTATCCAGCATTTGCCATGCTTCCACTGCTATACCACTGGATTCTGCAGTTTGTCATGGAGTGCTCGACAACGGATTAACATATTATATTCGCCATAATGCTTTACCCGAATCTCGTGCCGAGTTTTACATAGTTCAGAAAGTAGGGTCTATCAATGAAGAAGAATCACAGCGAGGACTTGCCCACTTCCTTGAACACATGGCATTCAATGGCACCAAGAATTTCCCTAAAAAACGACTTATTAACTACCTTCAAGAAAATGGAGTAAAATTCGGTGAAGACCTGAATGCCTATACTTCTTTTGACGAAACCGTTTACAACATCTCCAATGTTCCCACAAATCGTAAAGAATTAATTGATTCCTGCTTGCTTATACTTCATGACTGGTCGGGATTCATCTCCTTGGAAGAAGAAGAAATCGATGCCGAAAGAAAAGTAATTCACGAGGAATGGCGCACCAACACCAATGCTGCACTACGCATTTACAATAAAATTCTGCCCATAACTTTCCCTGACAGCTGTCGCTATGCCTACCGCATGCCTATTGGCATAATGGAAGTCGTAGATAATTTCCCTTACCAACAACTCAAAGACTATTATCATGAATGGTATCGTCCCGAACTACAAGGCATAGTTGTCGTAGGCGACATTAATCCTAGTGAAATCGAATCCAAAATCAAAGCTCTATGGAGTGACATTCCTTCCCGGAAAGTAAGAAAAGAAAGATTATCTATCAATGTTCCGGATAATGCTGCACCCATAATTGCTATAGGTAAAGATAACGAACTTACTTCCAATCTCATTGAGATTAAATACAAGCATGATGATCTTCCCCTCTCGGCAAAAGCTGGAATGGAAGGACTTGCCGATTCTTATATTAAATCCATGATTAGTGCAATGTTTTCACAACGCATTAATGAAATTATGCAAAAGCCGACCCCCCCGTTCATGGGAGCCTCTTTTTCCGATGGGGACTATCTTGTGGCTCGTACCAAGAAGGCTTTCACTTCAATAGCACGATTTAAAGACAACGAATGGAAAACAGCTTTAACCGCATTGGTACACGAACTGAAAAGAGTGTATGAATACGGCTTCACCGAGAACGAATACGAACGCCTGAAAATCAAGTCGCGCAGTATTGCCGAAAATGCCTACAAGTCAAGAAACGAAAGACAAAACGAGGCTTTCGTGGAGTCTTACCTCAACCATTTCCTTCATAATATCCCTGCGCCCGACGATAAAACCGTTTATGACATTAATCTTCAACTCATAGACAACATTGATTTGAAGACCATAAACGAACATTTCAGGAAGCTAGTGTGCCATGATAAGAATCTGGTTCTTATTCTTCGCAGTGAAGACAAGGAAGGAACTATTACTCCTGACGAAAAAGAGATTCTTGACGCCTATCATAAAGCGTGGAGCGACAATGTGGAACCTTATATCGACAATTCCACAACTAAAGTCCTTATGAGCAATATGCCTGCCAAAGGACATATCGTAAAAGAATCCTACGATAAGAAATATAACGCTACGATATGGAAATTATCTAATGGCGCAACTGTTTATTTGCGTCATTCCGACCGCAATAAGAATCAAATTGCAATGTCGGCAGTGAGCAAAGGCGGATATTCCTTAATCAGCGCCGATGACTATCATTCCTATTCCAACATGAATTCTCTGGCAGGAATGGGAGGTCTTGGCGAATTCTCCAATATTGAACTGGGAAAGGTTCTCACAGGTAAACAAGCAACTTATCAATGTCATGTAGATCCTATCAGCGAAAGCATTGATGCCGGCTCTACAGTGGAAGATGTGGAAACAATGCTGCAGCTTGTGTATCTGCGTTTTACTACCATGCGTCAAGACACGGCACTATTCAATTCGTGGAAGGAACGCAAATACACAGCAATGAGAAACCGTAACCTTAATCCTATGTCGGCTCTATCTGACTCGATTTCGCTCACAATGTTCGGTAATCATCCAAGAAGACCATTGCCAAAACTGGAAAATCTTGACAAGATTGATTACAGCAAAGCATGTCAATTATTCAGTCAAAGATTTGCCAATGCCGGAGATTTCTCATTTATTTTCGTAGGTTATTTAGACCTTGAAAAGATGCGTCCGCTTGTAGAACAGTATATTGCCTCACTTCCATCAAGCAAGAAACGGGAAAACTACGACGCAGCGCAAATCCCATCTATAAGAAAAGGCCGCCAAGTAAAGCATTTCTCCGTTCCGATGGAAACTCCTAAGACTACGGTACTTTATAACATCACCGCCGATGTGAAAAATAATCAGAAGAATCGCATCACTTTCATGATTTTAAGGCAAATTCTTTCTATGATGTACACTGAGCAAATCCGTGAACAAGAAGGTGGAACTTATGGTGTGGGAGTGAGTGGAGATCTGGCAAGAGTCCCAGTGAATACCCTCACTATGACTATCAGTTTCGATACAAACGAAGCACAGTCAATGAAACTGCTTGAAAAAGCAATTTCTATTGTACACGAATTGGCACAAAATGGACCGGATAGCAATAAATTCAGTCAAGTTAAAGAATATATCGCCAAAACACGCCAAAGCCAGATAGTAGAAAATAACTATTTCATGTCTATCCTTAAGAACAAGGCGCTTTTTGGAATTGATGATGCGTTCTCCTATGAGAAAACATTAAGCAATGTTACCGAAAACGATGTGAAATTCCTTGCAAAAAAGATAATTTCATCGCCCAATGTCATTGAGGTAATAATGAATGGTATAAAAAAATAAAAAAGCTGTCATCACGGTGCTTAACCATACTGGACAACATTAATCATTAAAATGTGTTAATGTACCATATTAAACGCATTTCAATTTATTATAAAAACACTCCAAATCTAATGATTTGAGTAACTTTGCAGCACATACAATAATCATGAACCATAAACTGAAATAATCCTATGCTTAAAAAACTTTTTGGATTTGATTCTAGTAAAAATATGGTAAAGACCGAGATCATGGCAGGAATCACCACATTCCTCACCATGGCCTATATACTAGCTGTAAACCCTAATATCCTAAGCGACACGGGTATGGATAAAGGCGCCTTGTTCACCACAACAGTAGTAGTATCGGCTGTTGCCACTATGCTTATGGGCTTGTATGCGAAGATGCCATTCGCCCTTGCTCCCGGCATGGGACTGAACGCTTTCTTTGCCTACACAGTGTGCTCTATTCTAGGCTATTCATGGCAATTTGCCCTCACAGCAGTGTTCATTGAAGGAATATTATTCATTCTGCTCACAATATCCAATCTGCGCGAAAAAATTGTTGATGTGATTCCCGAAACCCTCAAAAATTCGATAAGCGTAGGTATTGGAATATATATAGCATTCATAGGATTAAACAGTGCTGGAGTGGTGATAAACAATGAAGCTACACTAGTGAGCATAGGAGACATTACAACAGGTTCGGCTCTAGTATGCATCATAGGCATCATATTATCGTCTATTCTATTGATTAAGAATGTAACGGGTGCTTTGATGATAGGAATCATCATCACCGCATTGATAGGAATCCCTCTAGGTGTTACCAATATTAACGGCGTATTGAGTGCTCCTCCTTCAATTGAACCTATATTCTGTAAATTTGAATGGGCGCAAATATTCTCGAAAGAAATGTTTATTATCGTGTTCACTCTTCTTTTCGTTGACTTGTTTGATACAATCGGCACAATCATCGGAGTGACTACACGAGTCGGCATGATAAAGAACGGCAAGATTCCTCGCCTGAAACAAGCATTCCTTGTAGATGCTGTCGCTACTACCGGAGGTGCCGTACTGGGAACCAGTACAGTAACAACATTCGTAGAAAGTGCGGCAGGCGTAGAAGCAGGCGGACGCACAGGCCTCACAGCATTCGTTACTGGACTTTGCTTCTTGTCGGCATTGTTCTTCGCTCCACTATTCATTTCAATCCCAGCTGCAGCAACTGCCCCAGTGCTTGTGCTTGTGGGCGTGATGATGATGGCATCGGTAGTGAAAATTGATTTCAAGAACTATTCCGAATCCATTCCTGCATTCATCTGTATCATCATGATGCCTTTGTGCTATAGTATTTCCGACGGTATCGCGCTTGGTGTTCTTAGCTATGTTCTTGTGAATATGCTTTCGGGCAACTACAAGAAACTCACCCTTGGAACATATATCCTTGCAGCTTTTTTTGTTATGAAATTCCTTATCTAATAGAAATCATAAATAAATAAGTCTCATGAAAATATTAAAAGGTATTCTTCTAGCTTCGCTCTTGGCTCTATGCGCAATGAGCATCAAGGCAGAATCGGTTAAGGTTGGAGCCGAGCAAATCGGCGAATACATTCCTATGTTGAAGGACAAACGAGTTGCAATTCTAAGCAACCACACTGGTATGGTGGGCAACAAGCACACCCTAGATGTCATGCTTGAGAATGGCGTGAATGTAACTACAATATTCTCTCCCGAACACGGATTCCGCGGAAAAGCCGATGCCGGCGAACATGTATCAAGCAGCGTAGATGCACAAACCGGTATTCCTATTGCATCGCTTTACGACGGCAAAAGCACCATGCCAAGCAAGAAGACTATGGCTAAATTTGATGTCCTGGTAGTGGATATTCAAGATGTGGGTTTGAGATACTACACTTATTACATCACAATGATGAAGCTGATGGAAGCAGCTGCAAAGTACGGCAAGGAATTCATGGTACTTGACCGCCCTAACCCTAACGGAATGTATGTAGACGGTCCTATTCTTGACATGAAATACAAGTCGGGCGTAGGCTATGCTCCAATTCCTGTGGTTCACGGCATGACAATGGGAGAACTTGCGCTTATGGCCAACGGAGAAGGCTGGCTGAAAGACGGGCTTAAAATCCCTTCTCAAAAACTGCATGTAATCAAATGCAAGAACTACACTCACCAGACTCGCTACCGCTTGCCTATAGCTCCATCGCCTAACCTTAGGGATATGCTTGCAATCTACCTATACCCTACAACTTGCTACTTTGAAGCAACTCCAGTGAGCTTGGGTAGAGGAACCGACAAGCCTTTCCTATGCTATGGACACCCTAACATGAAGGGATATGACTACAAATTCACTCCTCGCAGCGTTGACGGAGCAAAGAATCCTCCTCAACTTGACCGTGAATGCTATGGCGTAGATCTTTCTAATATTACCGAAGATGAAGCTATCGCTATGGGAGTGAACCTTGAATATGTAATTGATGCCTACAAGAACCTGAATCTTGACGATCATTTCTTCCGCAGTTTCTTCGAACTTCTTATCGGCGACGGAGAAATACGCAAGATGATAAAATCGGGTAAAACAGCGAGCGAAATTAAGGCTACATGGACCGATGATGTTGCTAGTTTCAAGCAGCAACGCCGCCCATACTTGCTATATGAAGAATAATAACAAATAAAAACTTTTAAGATAAAACTTTTCATATGACACCTTGGATAGTATTAGCAACAATTGTGGGCTACTTCTGCCTGCTATTCTTTATAACCTTCTTGGCAAACCGCAAGAGTAAAGACGCCGGATTCTATGCCGACAGCGTAAAAGCGCCTTGGTACATCGTATCTTTTGCTACCATGGGAGCCGCTATTTCGGGAGTTACATTCGTGTCGGTTCCTGGAATGGTTGAAGCCAAAGGGTTCTCATACCTTCAAATGCAATTCGGATTCATCGTAGGATACGCAATCATAGCATTCATGCTTGTTCCGATGTTCTATAAGCGTAATCTGGTTTCAATTTACGGATACTTGGCACAACGCTTCGGCTCAAGCACTCACAAGAGCGGCGCGTGGTTCTTCTTTGTTTCAAAGATGCTCGGAGCTGCAGTGCGCTTCTATGTGGTGTGCGTAACACTTCAGGCACTAGTGTTCCTTCCATTGGGAATACCTTTTGAAGTTAATGTGCTTTTCACCGTTGCCTTGATATGGCTTTATACTAAGCAAGGCGGCGTAAAAACCGTTATATGGACCGACACCCTGAAGTCGTTCTGCCTTGTGGCTTCGGTAGTACTTTGCATCATCATCATTGCCAACAGCCTAGGATACGGTTTCGGCGACATCTTCGGTGCTATTGCCGACGATCCTCACAGCAAGCTGTTCTACTTTGACAATCCTAAGGAAGGCACTTATTTCTGGAAGCAATTCATTGCAGGAATTTTCATGGTGATTGCTACATGCGGTCTTGACCAGGACATGATGCAACGCAATCTTGCATGCAAGAACTTCAAGGAATCTCAGAAGAATATGCTTGTGAGCGCAGTTACTCAAGTATTTGTTGTAGGCCTGTTCCTTTGCCTAGGAGTACTGCTTTACCAATATGCAGGCAAGATGAATATCGTAGCCGACAAATCGGACGACCTGTTCGGTCTTATTGCGGCAGGCAACACAATGCCTATCATTGTGGGTATCCTGTTTATCCTAGGCTTGTGTGCAGCGGCTTATTCGGCTGCAGGCTCTGCCCTTACAGCTCTTACCACATCGTTCACAGTAGACATCTTGAAGACTCAGAATAAAGAAGACAAGAGCAAGGAAAACAGCAAACGAGAATTGGTACACATCTCAATGGCAGTAGTAATGGCAATCGTTATCATCGTATTCTACTACTTGAATAGCCAGGACGCTATCAGCGCTGTATATTCTATCGCTAGTTACACTTATGGTCCTATTCTTGGTCTGTTCGTATTCGGCATGTTCATTAAGAACAAAGTGCGTGACGGATTAGTTCCTTTCGTGTGCATCGCATCTCCTGTAATATGCTACTTCGTTCAAGACTGGCTGTTGAACAGCTTCGGTTATGTGATGAGCTTTGAACTGCTTCTTTTGAATGCTCTTGTTACTGTGATAGGGCTTGCTCTTATCGCTAAGAAAGAAAAGGTAGATGAAACGGTTTAAAAACCGCTGAAACACGACAATGGCTAAAAATATTGTCAATAAATACATCTGGATAGTAGATACTATACAACGATATGGAAGAATCACCCGCGAGGAACTCAACAACTTGTGGGTGAATTCTTCTATTTCCGACGGCAATCCCATGTCGCGCCGTTCATTCTACAACTATAGGCAAGGCATTGCCGAGATGTTCAACATTGAAATTGAGAATGACACCTCAACCTACGAATATTATATAGCCAACGATAATAGTGCGCAGTCTTCTCGCATGCTCAATCTGCTGCTAGACTCGGCTTCCATGAGCGGCATGCTGCGCGACTCGCACGATGTGAGCAACCGCATTATTCTGGAAGAAGTGCCGTCGGCACGCATCAATCTGCCTGTAGTGATGCAAGCGCTCAAGACCTGCAACAGAATTACATTCTCGTATAAAGCACACAATAGGGTAAATGCGTCACACGATATCGTCATCGAGCCTTATTGCGTGAGACTGTACAAGCAGCTATGGTATGTGATAGGCTATAATCTGAAAGACAAAAAAATCAAGACCTACTCGCTAGACCGCATCATCGACCTTGTAATAACTTCCGATACATTTGAACTGCCTGGCGACTTTGATGCCCATAAATACTTCAACGATTGCTTTGGCATCATGACTAGCAAAGGAGACGCTAAGGATATCGTTATAAGAACCACACCCAGCAAGGCAAAATACCTTCGTGCACTGCCTCTCCACCATAGCCAGTCAGAGGAAATACATGATCAGTATTCCCTGTTCCATTATCACATGTTCATTACCAACGATTTTGTAGCAGAACTGCTGTCTTATGGAGCCGATGTGCAAGTAGTAGCACCACCTGAACTCAAGGCAATGGTCATTTCACAGCTACGCGCAACCCTGGAACAATACTAAATAATCTCCAGCTTGTTCTTAATCCATTTCATCACCTCTTCAAATACTTCGGGCGAAGCTTTGTCCAGAGAATTGAAGCAGCAGCAATGGGCATTCTTGACCGAATCAAACCGACGCAGCCTTCGCTGTACCTTTGACAAGGATTTACCTGAAGGTTCAAGATACAGATAACTGTCCTTTATACCCGACATGCGAGCCAACCCATTCCTGAGTGCATAGATATAATATAACGACTGCGTATTGAATTGCTCCTTGTGACGGAAACGATGACGCACATTACGCTCTATCATTTCAGGATACTCAGTATAAATCTTTTCCCATACGCTTTTTCTCAATGGGTGCGGCGCATGAACCACCCTTATGAAGCTAGGTGCTTGCAGATACTCTGCTGCATTAAGCATCGAATCACGGAAGGAAACTTTGCTATGGCCGTTCTTGCGAGGACGCAACGCCCTTAAAGCCTTTGCAACAAATGTGTTTACCTTGTAGCCCTGCAGTATACTTGTATCTCCATCAAAGAACTCTTCGGGCTGAACCGGTCTTGTTAAAAGGAAATCGTCATTAAAATACAGATAGTGTTCGCTCAATCCCTTTATACGCCATGCGACAGCCTCTATGGCACGGGAATTGAATGTAGGCAGATACTTCTCATATCCCCTAAAAACCTCCTTGTGATCTACTATATGAACAGGAATAAACCCTTCAGGAAAAATCTTTTCCAAGAAAGTCTCAACATGAGGATTCTGATTATCGGTAATAATATGTATACTTCTCACCCATGGAGCAAATTTATTGATTGAAGCTATGCAGTAGTTAATTTCACCCACTTGACGATAACGGGTTTCGCCTGCAACATCATCACGCACATTATCCAGCTTATTTTCGGTATATGCAAGTCGGCTAGCACGATGCACAGGATCATTACCATCTACCCATGCTATTACAACATCTATATCCTTATCCATTTGCTTCATGTTTATCTATGCATCATCGGTTCTGGAAATCAATTATGCGCTGGTCTACGATATTGCCTTTGCTTATGATTTCGGTTTTGCTCAAAACAGCATCATCTCTCATTTTATCCTCAATAAACAAGTCGGCATACTTTACAAAAACTTCACTTATACCCATAGACGCTGTCTTATAGAAAAGAGAAGGTGTGTGGTCTACAACATAGTGCCTTACATTATCCACAAAATAATCGGGATTCTCAATAGTTGTAGGTATAGCAGTCTCAACACCGCCTGCCCTATCACAGCTTATATCTATTATCATACTGCCCTTCTTCATGCGTTTAAGGTCTTCCCGATAGATGATATGATCTTTCCTGTTGGTATCCCACAGAATTGCATTCACAACCACATCATATTTTCCAAGTTCTTGTCTGAACAGCTGCTCCGTTTTGCGGTCATACACCACCACATTAGCACCTAGATAATTCAGAATCTTTATTGCTCCGCGGGAAATGTTTCCTCGTCCCAACACGGCAACATTTGTATTATAAGGGAAAATACCATGACGCAAATATGCATGCATTATAGCAGCTTCTCCAGCGATTTCATTATTTCTCCAGAAAGAGTGACGCCCCAATTCAAACATATCCTCCCATGCATAAACGGTGAGTTTCTGCTTCACCAGTTTATCTGTTATTTCTTTGTTCTGGACAGCATGTATCCAGCCCCATATCGTTTGATCCTGGAGTTGCTCCAAATACTCTGCATCACCTATTTTAGGGTCACAAACTATATCTTTCTTTAAGATTTCGTCACGGCTGCACACACCTCCGATACCACGATTAAGATATTCTTCATCGGAATATCCAAGCACACTTCCGTAACCTTCTTCTATAAATATATATTCCTTATTCTTGATATGTTCTATATCGTCGGGGATTAGCGCCCTTCTGTTCTCGTTCTCCTTTCTGCTTATGACCAGTCCTATAGTTTTCATTGCCAACTACATTTTAACAATGGATAAATCGATTTTCTCTCCCAAATAATTATCGGTTTCCTCCAATAAGTTTGCATCATACCCGCTTTTGGGATAAAATGTAATCTCTCCAAAATAAGGCTGTTCTTTTATGCAATATAAGTCTACTCTTGCAAAAGGTATTCCTTTTGACAATACCGATGCTATTTCAAACATTTCCTTTATGCAGCCAGGTTTAGGAAGGGTGAATCCTGCAGGAGCCTCAATACCTCGCTTATTCAACTTCAGTAAATTCCAATTCTCATCAAAAAAATAGAATTTAGTATCGTTTATGCCTCGGTCTATACAAGCCATAACACAATCAACGACACCGTTAAAGCAAAAGAATTTATAATCGGTAAGACCATTGGCGTTTATGACAGAATCATCTTCCATAAATTCTTCGGCAATAATCCTAGCCTTTACATTCTTATAGGGCCATTCTTTCTTGTATTCATAGAAATTGCGTTTGAGTCTTCTATTCAACCACTTTTTCGTCTTTGTGTAATTCAACTGGCTCTTGTCATTGCACACAACCAATCCGCCACTATCGTGCGTGCATTTCAATACAAATCTGTCTGGCAGCTTAGAAAAGTCTATATCCTCGGCGTTTTCCCACACTCCGATAGTAGGAATCAAGTACTTTTCTCCTATCTTTTCTGCAATGTATTCTTTAACGGCATATTTATCCACCATCGTTGTGAGTTTATCTTCACGATAATGGAGCTTAAGCCACTGAAGCTTTTCATTAAAGGTTTGAGGATTCTCAAGATTAATCCTGTAACCAGTCTTGTGCTGATACTGAATTTTCAAATAAAACTCATCTGAAAATCTCTTGCGGAATAATGATATGAACAGCATCTTTATAGCTATCCATATCCTAGATATACATGATAATTTATCTTCCTTTTTCATTCAATTTATATTTCTGCTAGCCATTTACCCTTTCCTCTAGGCTTTCTCAAAACGGGACAACCCAGGAAAATGATTTTCAAAAGCTTCTATAATAGCAGTTCTTAATTCTTCATATTTTTGTTCACTCAAGTGCACATCATTTATGCACACCATCTTTCTTGACGGATTCTGCAAGAAAGTTCTTATTTGTTTTGCCGAAGCTATCGCTAATGAAAAATGCTTCTTTGGTATATTCTCGTTTATGATGCGTCCTTTATAGAACATATAGTCAAGATACAAGTATTGATTAAGATTCTTTTCTTCACGCAACCTTGTAACCGTTTTCTTTATTTCATTTTCGTAATTGTCATACAATTCATAGCACAAGCTCTTAAGCATGGGTGAACATATGTGCTGCGGTCTCAGGAATATATATGAAGAAGAGAATCCTAATGCCTTACGCGCAAAATTGCTTGAATTCTTGCACTGTTTCTTATACATTCCCGTAGCAAGAATATGCTTTTTCATACCTATTACACCCTTTCCTTCCCTAAAGAAATCCTCGGGTTTACAAGTATCCACCGGGAACATGTCATCATTGAAATAAAGAAACTCTTCATCAAGTCCTTCTATACGATGCAGAAACATTTCTATTGCAGTACTATTGAATGTGGGCAAGTATTCTGCAGGGATTATATCCTTGTGGAGAACAATGTGCAGATTGTTGCAGTCGGTCCACTCCGGAACCTGACTTTCATGCGATACCACAAGATACACATTGCGAATGAATGGCATATACTTCTCTATACCTCGAAGCAGGTACTTCAAAGTACCCCAATCCCTGAATCTTTTCTCAAGAGCAGGAATATTGGTATGTTTCTCATAATCTTTCTGCCATACAGGATCCAACCCGTTTACATAAGTTATTACTGCATCCATATTATCTATATAGTACTTCGTTATTCCCTATCCTATTTTCCACTAAGCCAATGCCAGGTCAAAATCCTTGATAAACTGGTCTATATAAGGGTTGTTCTCTCTTATAGAAGCTACTACTTCCTGTGGCGACCAGAACTTAGGCTTTTCTATATTAGGATTAAGCTTTATATCAATAGCCAGCATATCATTGCCCACACAATTACGCAGAAAAGTAAGGATTTTCATGCTTTGCGCATTCATTGTTTCCACTTGCATCTGGTTTTCTACCTCTATTTCATAAAGTGTGTCATTGATTTTCCTAGGCAAGGATACACGCATCGTGTTGATAATTATATGTTCGCTTGGATTGGCATCTATGTACTTCTGCCATGCCCTCAACAACGATTGTTCATCAAACTGGTTGTTGCGATGCTGAGACACTGTTTCTGGTGCTACACCCTGTTCCTTAGCCAATTTTGCTGCCGCCTCCTTATTGTTGATGAAAATTTGCGGAACAATTCCAACCGATTTCCTCGGAATATTTACCGATACCGGCGCTACAGGCTTCGCCTCAACGACAGGTGCTGGCTTTACAGCCTCAACCTTAGGCTCAGGTTTAGCTTGAGCTGTTGCAGCCTTTACAGGCTGAACTTTGCGTAATGCATCTGTACCTCCATCGCCGCCGGCTGGCAATGGGGTAGCTTTATCAAAAAGCTGACAAAGTTTTATAAGTGTGAGTTCTATGAGCAACTGCTTATTGGTAGCCGTGCGATAATCAAGATCGCACTTGTTGCACAAGTCCAATGCACGGTAGAAAAATTGTGGAGAGAGTTTGGCCCCCTGTACCACAAATTGATTGGCCACTTCCTCGGTTGTTTCAAGCAAGCATTTAGTTGCAGGAGTAGCAGCCACCATGAGATTACGGATATGTTCGGCCAGTCCATTTATAAAGAACAGCGAATCAAAACCCTTATCCCTTATATCCTTATAAATGAGCAATGATTGCGGCACATCTACAGCCATAAAGGCATCAACAAGCTTGAAATAATAATCATGGTCAAGAACATTCAAGTTGTCAATAGTAGACTGATAAGTTATGTTTCCTTGAGACGATGCAGCTACCTGGTCAAAAATTGACAAAGCATCACGCATTGCACCATCGGCCTTCTGAGCTATTACATTAAGCGCAGCAGGTTCGGCTTTAATACCTTCCTGCGAAGCTATGTAGGTGAGTTGCTCCACTATATCCTGTACCGTGATGCGAGAAAAATCATATATCTGGCATCTTGATAATATTGTAGGTATAACCTTATGCTTCTCGGTTGTGGCCAATATGAAAATAGCATGAGCAGGCGGTTCTTCCAGAGTTTTCAAGAACGCATTGAATGCCGCTTGCGACAGCATGTGCACCTCATCTATGATAAACACACGGTACTTTCCTATCTGTGGCGGTATGCGCACCTGTTCGGTAAGAGCACGGATATCGTCTACCGAATTGTTTGAAGCTGCGTCTAGTTCCACTATATTATAGGAACGCTGCTCGTTAAGAGCCAAACACGATTCGCACTCATTGCATGCTTCTCCTTCGTGAGTAGGATTCAAGCAATTTATGGTCTTGGCAAAAATACGCGCACAAGAAGTCTTTCCCACTCCACGAGGACCACAGAACAGATAGGCATGAGCCAGTCTGCCCGAATCTATAGCAGTCTTCAGCGTGTGCGTAAGAGCTTGCTGCCCCACTACGCTTCGAAATGTACTGGGACGGTATTTTCTAGCCGATACTATATAATTTTTCATTTGGTACTTAAATTTCTTACAAAGATAACTTAAGTTAAGAGCAATACAAAGAAGCTGTTTAAAATTTTCTCCTTAACTTTGCAATCATTTTTATTATGCATCAAAATGAGTATCGCCAAATATAATAATATAACAGTTTTTGGAGCGTCAAGCGCACAAGTGGATTCAGCATATAAAAATGCTGCTTATGAACTAGGTAAGCTGCTTGCCCAAAACGGCATTACATGCGTGTGCGGTGCAGGAAACTGCGGACTTATGCAAGCTGTTTCAGATGGTACACTGGAACATGGAGGAAATGTTACAGGCGTAATACCGCAATTCATGGTTGATAATGGCTGGTGCCATGCTGGTCTTACTCAAACTATCATCACTCAAGACATGCACGAGCGCAAGGAAACGATGAGCCGCCTTGCCGATGCCGTAATTGCACTTCCTGGCGGATGCGGCACTCTTGAGGAACTTCTGGAAATAATTACATGGAAACAACTAGGCTTATACAAAGGAGCTATATTGATTCTTAATACTAACGGATTCTACAATAATCTGCTGGCAATGCTGCAGCACTGCATAGAAGAAAATTTCATGAAATCCTCTCATGCATCATTATGGCATGTTGCCAGTTCTCCACAAGAGGCTATATCTATACTTGATGAAATAGATCCTGCCAATGATAATGAAATAGAATCAAAATATTAATTATGCAGGATTCTTTAAATACACATAATCAAGTCCTTATTTCACCCGCTGCTGCCGACAGTACTGTGCATAGCGTTGCTATTGTTGTTCCCGAAGGAAAAAAAGGAATAACTTTCAACAACACTCCGCTTAACGACACTGGTACGATGGGACTCATTATGATTGTATTCTTTTTCCTGGCTATTTCATTCCGTCATGGATATAAGTATATATCCGATTTCTCTCATTATCTGTTTTCGGTGCGTAAACGCCAGAATGCTTTTGAAGACCATACAGTGAGTGAAACTCAAGTAATGATAGCACTTATCGCCAACACTTGTCTCATGTCGGGCATACTGATATATAACGGCATCAACCTGCATTACCCCGAATTCAATCTTTCGGAGCATGTTTTCAAGTCGGTAAGTTGCCTTTCTATGCTTTGCGTAGCTTATTTTTTGATACAGATGCTGCTCTATCACACCCTAGGATATGTATTTGCCTACGACAAGGAAGATACGCGTCTATGGCTTGACGGTTTCAAGTCTTCACAATCCTTGCTAGGCCTGTTTTTATTCCCTATTGTACTTATTTCCTTGCTATATCCTTTCACAACAAATGCACTGCTTATAATATCAATTTTACTATATATTTGTTCGCGTTTAGTGTTTATATTTAAAGGATTAAGGATTTTTTTCTACAATTTTTCTTATAGTCTTTATTTTATTTTGTATCTTTGCACCGTTGAAATTGTTCCTGTCTTTTTGATGTGTACAGGAGCGGTATATTTGAGTGAATTTATATAGATAAATAAGTATTATCGTGAGCGTAAAGAAAATACTAGTTTCTCAGCCGAAACCTTCATCTGAAAAGTCTCCATACTATGATATTGCAAACAAATACGGAGTAGAAATTGTATTCAGGCCTTTCATAAAAGTGGAAGGACTGAGTTCTAAAGAATTCAGACAGCAAAAGATTTCTATAGCCGATTTTTCTGCAATAATTTTCACAGCTAGAACTGCAATTGACCATTTCTTCCGCATATGCGAAGAAATGAGAGTGTCTATACCCGACACAATGAAATATTTCTGTACTACCGAGGCTATTGCTCTTTATCTGCAGAAGTATATAGTATATCGTAAACGCAAGATTTTTTTCGGAAAATCAGGTAAAATGGACGATCTTATTCCAGCTCTTACTAAGCATATAAAAGAGAAATTCCTTCTTCCTGTATCAGATGTACACAAGGATACTCTTTCGGTACTTGACTATAACAAAATACCTTACACCACAGCTGTAATGTACCGCACTGTGAGCAATGATTTTACCGAAGAGGAAGCTTTTGACTACGATATGCTTATGTTCTTCAGTCCAGCCGGTATAGATTCTTTGAAGAAGAATTTCCCTAACTTTGAACAAGGTGACATTAAGATAAGCACTTTCGGATTATCTACAGCAAAGGCTGTTAAAAATGCCGGTTTGCGTCTAGACCTGGAAGCTCCCACAGCCGAATGTACTTCAATGACTAGTGCTCTGGATATGTTCCTCAATAAAACCAACAAGGCTAAGAAATAAATTAATTTATATTTATCAAATGCCCCAAAGAGGCTATAATTCATATAAAGATGGGGCTTTCCCATCTTTATTTTTTTATAATATAAATCATGTCAGATAACCGACTTTACAAATATGAAAAACTTTGCAGCCGCACTGCTATAAATAATATTTTTCAGAGCGGTAAATCGGTTATTTGCTATCCTTTACGAGCAGCTTATAGCATAAATGAAAAAGAAGAAACACCTGTACAGTTTCTAATTACAATACCTAAGAAAAAAATAAGAAAAGCTGTCAATAGAGTATTATTAAGAAGAAGAGTAAGAGAAGCTTACCGTCTTAATAAAAAATCATTTGTATCTTATTTCAAAGAAAAAGATATATCATTAAAAATAGCTTTTATTTATCTTAGCGACGAAATTAATGATTATGCTACTATTGAATCAAAAGTACAGGCTTTAATGAAAAAAATTATAGATAATACCGAAAAAAATATCACCAATAAAGATAAAAACCTTTAATAAAACAGAATGAACCGTTTTTTTTCATATTTGTTGATATTACCTATACGGTTCTACCGTTATTGCATATCTCCGCTATTTCCTCCTGCATGCCGCTTTACACCCACATGCAGTGAATATGCCATAGAAGCAATAAAAAAACATGGACCTATAAAAGGTTTATGGCTTACTATTAAAAGAATATGCCGCTGTCACCCCTGGGGAGGAAGCGGATATGATCCTGTACCTTAATAATGAATGCTATTTACGATATACACACTCATAAGCACTTTACTCAAGAAGCTATTATAAACGCTTCTTTAAATGATATGCCTTTAAATAAGGATTTTTATTATTCAATAGGATTGCATCCTTGGAATCTCAATATAAACAATATTGAAGACACTCTTAAAAATATAGAAAGCTTAGCCAGTTCGGCAGATAATATTATAGCCATAGGTGAATGCGGACTTGACTCTAATATTAATATACCGCTAGAAATTCAACTTTATGTATTTGAAAGACATATATTACTTTCTGAAAAACTTAAAAAACCTCTTATAATTCATTGTGTAAAGCGCAGTGAAGATATACTGCGACTTCACAAAAAATACAATCCTAATATGCCATGGATTTTTCACGGATTCCGTTCTAATATAAATGTACTTAAAAATATCATTAAACATGATAACATATATATTTCAATAGGGGAAAAATTCAATGCTGAAACTATACTTAATATTCCCGATGAAAAAATTCTTATTGAAACCGATGAATCAGAATTAACAATAGAATATATAAGTAAAAAAGTAGCAGAAGCTAGAAAACAATCACATGAATCATTCCTTGAAATTATAAATAAAAATACATCTATTATATTCAAAAACACTTAAAAACATTCTGCATTACATTATTTAATGTTTATTATTGGTTAATATTCAAATGTTTGTTCTACTTTTGCCTTTGATTACATAAATAGTATAAATGAAAAAAATTCTATTAATACTAACTATGCTAATAATAGCAGCAGGGCTTCACGAGAGTTCTGCTCAAACTCTTGATATATCTCCCGAAGAACTTTCTCCTTTAAGAAAAGTTTATGAAGGAAAATACCATTTCATAGAAGAAGAAACAGGTGACACTGTGCTAATGCTTGTTTTCTACCCTATAACTGTATTCCCTCATGAAAAATTCAAAAATAAGAAAGAAGAAAAATTTTACTGGAAAACTGTTAGAGATGTAAAAATAGCACTTCCTTACGCTAAACTCATTTGCTCTACTCTTCTTGAAACTTATGAATATCTTGAAACTTTCCCTACTAAGAAAGAAAAAGATGAATACCTTAAAGAATTTGAAAAAGCTATTTATGAACAGTATAAACCTATAATGAAAAAAATGACCAAAAGTCAAGGTAAAATGCTTCTTAAACTCATAAATAGAGAAACTAATCAGTCAAGCTACAATATAGTTAAAGCCTTTTTAGGAAGTTTCCGCGCAGGATTCTGGCAAACTTTCGGTAAACTATTCGGAGTAAATATGAAATCTGGCTATTTCCCAGAATCCAATAAAGAAGACGCTTTAATAGAGCGTATATGTATAAAGGTTGAACAAGGAACTCTTTAAAATTATCTGTAAAGAGCTTTAAAAAAGTCCCACATTACTATCCCGGCTGTAATGGATACATTAAGAGAATGCTTTGTTCCGCATTGAGGTAATTCTATACAGCAATCACACATATCCACTGCTTCCTGCTTTACTCCTTTTACTTCATTTCCTAGAATTACAGCATATTTTTCACAATTGTTGATAATAAATTGTGGAAGACTTATACTGCCTTCTACTTGCTCAACAGCGCATATTTTATAACCTTTGCAACGAAGATCATTGATGGCATCACACACATTTTCATAGTATTTCCATTCTACCGATTCTTCGGCTCCCAAAGCCGTTTTATGTATTTCTATACTTGGAGGACATGCAGTTATTCCACACAAGTATATGCTTTCTACTACAAAAGCATCGGCAGTCCGGAATATAGAACCTATATTGTTAAGACTGCGTATGTCATCAAGAATAACAACAAGCGGTATTTTAGGAACTGATTTGAATTCATCACAAGATATGCGATTCAAATCCATTACTGTCTTTTTCTTCATTATATGTGCTGATGTAAAATAACTGTACAAAATTATAAAAAAATATACTATTAACAACCTGTTAATAACTTGTCAATTCAGTTTAAAAACTTTATATCAAATTACTGGCAATTAATTTTGAAATTTAAAATCAATGTTTTGTATATTTTATTTCATGAGCAGCAAAAAAGTTGACATAATGTTTTTATTTCTGTTTTAACAAGGTTTTCTACAAATATTAATGCTTTAATACATATAAAATTATTAACTTTGCATGTTATTAACATGTTGTTGATAAAGTTTACAATCTATTGATTATCAAAATAAAGGATTGTTGATAAACTATTAATAATCATAATAGGTAGTTTAATAACTTATTATGCAAGAAAAAGGAGTAAAAGTTATTAAAGCTATTAACAGCATATAATAACAAACATAAAAAGAAGTTTTTTAAAAAATAAATTAAACTTTTTATATATGATATCTGTTGAAAAAGGATATGTAGACATGGCTATTGATAATAGCGTGGATATTAAAAGTGAAATACTGCGTTTAAAGAAAGAAAAGAATGCGGTAATATTGGCTCATTACTATCAGCGTAACGAAATACAGGATATAGCCGACTATATAGGTGATAGTTTAGCTTTGGCTCAGATAGCTGCCAAGGTAGATGCAGATATCATAGTAATGTGTGGTGTTCATTTCATGGGTGAAACTGCTAAGATTCTTTGCCCTGATAAAAAGGTGATAGTACCCGACATGAATGGAGGTTGCAGTTTAGCTGACAGTTGTCCAGCCGATGAATTTGCTTCTTTTGTAAAAGATCATCCTCAACACACTGTAATAAGTTATGTAAATACAAGTGCAGCTGTTAAAGCTCATACCGATATTGTAGTTACTTCTTCTAATGCTAAAGAAATAGTAGAAAGTCTTCCTAACGATGAAAAAATAATATTTGGACCCGATAGGAATCTAGGAAATTATATAAATTCTATTACGGGAAGAAATATGATTCTATGGAATGGAGCTTGTGATGTACATGAAAAATTTTCATTAGAAAAGATACTAGCTCTAAAAGAAAAAAATAATAATGCAAAGATTCTTGTTCATCCTGAATGCAAGAAATCGGTACAAATGATAGCCGATAAAGTAGGATCTACACAGGCATTACTCAATTATGCTATAAAAGATGAATGCTATACTTTCATTGTAGCAACCGAGAGCGGTATTATTCATGAAATGCAAAAGAAATGTCCTTTAAAGACTTTCATACCTGCTCCTCCCGAAGATGGAAGCTGTTCATGTAATGAGTGCGCTTATATGAAGCTTATTACACTTGAAAAACTTTATAATAGCTTGAAATATGAGTTGCCCGAAATTAATGTGGATAAAGAAGTAGCCGAAAAAGCTATTGTATCAATAAACAGAATGCTTGATATTTCAAAACAGTTAGGAATAATAAAATAAAAATTAAATATATACATCATCATTATGGAATATAATCATAAAGATATTGAGAAGCGTTGGCAGCAGTATTGGAAAGATAACAATACTTACAAGACTGAAGTAGATAATAGCCGTCCTAAGTATTATGTACTAGATATGTTTCCTTATCCTTCGGGAGCAGGATTGCATGTTGGTCACCCTCTAGGATATATTGCTTCTGATATTTATTCACGATATAAGAGATTACAGGGATTTAATGTGCTTCACCCTATGGGATATGATGCTTATGGATTGCCTGCTGAACAATATGCTATCCAAACAGGACAGCATCCTGAAGTGACAACAATGCAGAATATTGCCCGCTATCGCGAACAATTGGATAAGATAGGTTTCTGTTATGACTGGAGTCGTGAAATAAAGACTTGTGAGCCTTCTTATTATAAATGGACTCAATGGGCGTTCATTCAAATGTTCAAGAGCTATTTCAATACTTCTCTTAATAAGGCATGTCCTATAAGTGAATTGGAAGAATATTTTGCTGCAAATGGAAGTAAAGATGTTCCAGCTCATGGTACTGAAGAATTGATTTTTACTGCTGAAGAATGGAATGCTTATTCACAGAAGGAAAAAAATGATATTCTTATGAACTATCGTATTGCTTATCTAGGCAACACGATGGTAAACTGGTGTCCTAAACTAGGAACAGTGCTTGCTAATGATGAAGTGAGTGAAGGTGTATCATTGCGTGGCGGTTATCCAGTAGAACAAAAATTGATGTATCAATGGTGTTTGAGAGTGAGCGCTTATGCAAATCGTCTTCTAAAGGATCTTGATACAGTAGATTGGAGTGATTCTATAAAAGAAACTCAGCGTAACTGGATAGGTTATAGTGAAGGTGCTGAAATGCTTTTCCCTGTTGCTGATAAAGATTTGCAATTAAAGATATTCACTACTCGTGCCGATACTATTTTTGGTGTTACATTCATGGTTCTTGCTCCAGAAAGCGAATATGTGAGCGAGTTGGTTACTGCCGAACAAAAACAGGCTGTTGATGCTTATCTTGATGAAGTTAAGCATAAGACTGAGCGTGAACGCATGATAGAAAAGAAAGTATCGGGCGTATTCACTGGATCTTATGCAGTAAATCCTATTACTGGTAAAAATATACCGGTATATGTAAGTGATTATGTGCTTGCAGGATATGGAACAGGTGCTATTATGGCAGTACCTGCTCATGATAGCCGTGACTATGCATTTGCTAAGCATTTTGGTCTTGATATAGTTCCTCTTATTGAAGGTTGTGATGTGAGTGAAGAAAGTTTTGATGCTAAAGAAGGTATTATGGCTAATTCTTCTAATGAAAATCTTCAGCTTAATGGATTATCGGTAAAGGAGGCTATTGCAAAGACAAAGGTTTATATAAAGGAAGCTGGTATAGGTAAAGTGAAGGTTAATTATCGTCTTCGTGATGCTATATTTAGCCGTCAGCGTTATTGGGGAGAACCATTCCCTGTATATTATGATGAGAATAATCAGCCACAAGTACTTTCTGATGAAGAATTGCCATTGCTTCTTCCAGAAGTGGATAAATTCCTGCCTACCGAAACAGGTGAGCCACCTCTAGGCCGTGCAAAGAATTGGGTAGCTAAGAATGGTCGTCCTTTGGAACTTAACACTATGCCAGGATTTGCAGGTTCTTCAGCATACTTTTTAAGATATATGGATCCTAAAAACGACAATGCTCTAGTTTCTAAGGAAGCTAATGAATATTGGCGTAATGTAGACCTTTATATAGGTGGAACTGAACATGCTACAGGACACTTGATTTATAGCCGTTTCTGGAATAAATTCCTTTATGACTATGGTTATATATGCGAACCAGAACCGTTCAAGAAACTTATTAATCAAGGTATGATTCAAGGTCGTTCAAACTTTGTATATCGTATAAAGGATACTAATACATTTGTGTCTTACAATTTGAAGAAAGACTATGATGTAACTCCTATCCATGTTGATGTAAACATTGTGAGCAACGATATCCTTGACCTGGATAAATTCAAGGCATGGCGTCCAGAATTCAATAATGCAGAATTTATCCTAGAAGATGGCAAGTATGTGTGTGGATATGCAGTGGAAAAGATGTCAAAGTCTATGTTCAATGTAGTTAATCCCGACGATATAGTTGAAGTATACGGTGCCGATACTCTACGCTTATATGAAATGTTCTTGGGACCTTTGGAACAAAGTAAGCCATGGGATACAAATGGTATTGATGGAGTGAACCGTTTCCTAAAGAAAATGTGGGGACTTTTCTTCAAGGGTGATGAAATGATTATTAAAGAAGAAAAAGCTTCGGCAGAAGCTTTGAAATCGCTTCACAAACTTATAAAGAAAGTTACATTTGATATTGAGCATTTCTCTTACAATACTTCAGTGAGTGCATTCATGATTTGTGTGAATGAACTAAATTCTATGAAGTGCGTAAGCAAGGAAATTTATGAAGAACTTGTAGTATTGCTTGCTCCTTTTGCTCCTCACATTGCAGAAGAATTGTGGCATAAACTTGGTAAAGAAACAAGTGTATGTGATGCTAAATGGCCAGTATGCAATGAAGAATATTTAGTTGAAGCAAATGTAAACTATGCTATTTCTTTCAATGGTAAGGCTCGTTTCAATATGGCTGTGCCTAATGGAACATCTAAAGAAGAAGTTGAAAAAATGGCATTAGCTCATGAATCTTCGGCTAAATGGATGGAAGGCAAAACACCTAAAAAAGTGATTGTAGTTCCTAATAAGATTGTAAATATAGTATTATAATAAACCATTAGTTTTAAATACCTTATCTATTTACTATAGGTAAGGTATTTTTTATATAATAATGAAAGAACTAGTTTTTGCTACTAATAATGAGCATAAGTTGCGCGAGTTGCGTGAAATAGCTGGTGAAAAATTCAGAATATTGAGTTTGAAGGATATTAATTGTTTTGATGATATTCCTGAAACTGAACCTACAATAAAAGGTAATGCTCTAATTAAGGCTAATTATATAAAGGATAAGTACGGATATGATTGCTTTGCCGATGATACTGGACTTGAGGTTGAAGCTTTAGGTGGTGAACCTGGAGTATATTCAGCTCGTTATGCGGGTGAAGATTGCGATAGTGAAAAAAATATTGACAAGATACTTGCAAAACTTAAGAATGAAAGTAATAGAAAAGCAAGATTCATCACTTATATAGCATTAATTTTGGAAGGTAATACTCATATATTTGAAGGAGAAGTACAGGGTGAAATACTTACTGAGCGTCATGGTGAAGGAGGTTTCGGGTATGATCCTGTTTTTAAACCTGTGGAATCGGAAAATTCTTTTGCAGAGATGTTACCTGAAGAAAAGAATGCGATAAGCCACCGTGGACGAGCTGTGCAGAAACTTTTAAAGTTCTTGCTAGAAAAATAATATGGAATACTTTAAGAGCAACCTCATAAGTTGCTCTTATTTTTTATGGTTTTGATATATCGGTTGGCAATTGATATAGTTCCAATTCAAAAACAGGGGCCATTAATGCCAAGTGCTCAAATATTTCACTTTGAACTGATTCATGGGAAACCCAATCGGTCACTGTTGTATAGCAATAAAGTCTTATTGGTACACCTTGAGATGTAGGTTCAAGTTCATTTACAATAAGTAGAGTATCATGTGCAACAAGCGCATGATTATTCAAATATATTGTGAGATAGGCCCTGAAAAGTCCAAGATTTGTATCAATGGTACCATTAACAGCACCTTTACTATTACGAGTGTTTTCAATTATCCCGTCATTTAATTGGGATTGTTTTAGAGTAATAAAATCTTTTAGTAAAGATATTTCTTTAAGTTTTTCTAATAATTCAAATGAAGGTGCATGTATAGAATTGCTGGAAATATTATAAGATCGGTTTATTTGTCGTTTACCGCTTTCATACATAGCACGCCAATTCTGGAATGATGTGCTTACAAGCGTGTAAGGAGGAAGCATTGCAAGTGTATTGTCCCAGTTCTTAACTTTAACAACAGTGAGAGATACATCGGCAACAATGCCATTAGCAGGTGTTCCAGGTACAACTATCCAGTCACCTACCCTTAACATATCGTTTTGAGATAGTTGAACACCGGCAACAAGTCCTAGAATACTATCCTTGAATACAAGCATAACAACAGCAGCAAAGGCACCTAGTCCAGTAAATAAAGCTAGAGGTGATTTATTTACCATTATAGATATTATTATAATAATACCAATAAGCCATATTAAGCCTTTAGCTATTTGTGGAAGTCCTTTAAGCGGGTGATTATGGGTATTACTAACTTCATCATATTTTTTCCACAAAAAGTTAAGTATGCCATTAATGGCAAGAATTATGGTAATTATGAGATAAATTAAAGCTATTCTTATTATGATGTTAGGTATTTTGCTTTCGGAAGAGAAAGCAAAAGGAATAAGAGACAGGAAAACAATAGGAGGTATTATACGGCTTACTTTTAGTAAAGTTTTTTCAGCCAAAACAGTCCCCGATTTAGAAGCCGACTTGAACCATTTCATTTTATTGGTAATAAGAATAGCTATTTTACTTACTATCCAACCCAATCCGAAAGCAATGCCTATGACTATTACTATATATATAAATTCTTCAATGGTATCGTTATATGGAAGACCGCATTTTTTTAGCAAAGAATCTATTATATTAATGATACAGTGAGCTATTTTGTAAGGAGGTATGTTTGTCATATCTTTGAGTGATAAAGTGTTAATTATAACATTTATAGTATTGTTTTTGTTGATTATACCTTGAAAACAAAAAAAAATAGTTATTTTTGAAAATGGAATTTTTCTCAACGGTAGAATTTTATGTAATAGCTATAGTAATAGCCGTTTTGGCTATAGGTGCAGCGTTAAATCATAACCCAGAAAATAATAGGTATACTTATATTTTTGCTGGTGAAATAAGTTTATCGGAGAAAAATTGTGCAGAAAGCATAAGTTTAAGTTCACAAGATGAAATATTAACAATAAAGCATTGTAATGTTCTAATTCCGCAAAATACAGAAGGTATACATTTAAGGCTTGATGTGTGCGGAAATAAATTGAAATGCATAGAAAAATCATCTAATAAAATAGTTACCATGAGTGATGATATGCTCAGTTGTGATATTACATTTTGTGTGAAATGTTTGAAAAACAAGACTTATAATATTAATTATGAGTGTGAATATAATGGTAAATGGAGTAATATTACTTTTGCCAATAATGGATATTCAGAAATTAATGAAGAATTGAAACTATAATGAAAAATATATTTATGAACAGGATATTGCAATTAATACTGATATTAGTATCATTTTTATCAAGTGCGGCATTTAATGCTCATGCTGAAAATGATAAAGGCACATGGAAAATTCATACTGTATTTAATGAGAATAAAAAGAAGGTTATTGATACAGCCGATAAAGTATATTGTTTAACAGATGATTTCATTAATGTATATAACAAGATAACAGGCAAGTGGGAAAGTCTTACCAATCTTAGTAGATTATCCGATTTCTATGTGAATAATATTTATTATAATTCAGAAAAGGGATACCTTGTTGTAACATACAATAACTATAATATAGATATACTGTTAGCCGATGGTAGAACTATAAATATTCCTAATATTAAGGACATGACATCTATAGCCGACATGACTATAAATGATGTGACTTTTGCTGAAGGAAAAATTTATGTTGCTTCAAAGGTTGGTTTCCTGGTTATAGATGATAAGGATTTTAAGGTGGTTAAGTCGGCATTGTTAAATGCTAGTGTGGAATCTATAGCCGAGGTAGGCGATAAAATATTAGTGACCAATGGAAGTGATGTACTGTTTTGCAATAAAAATGCAAATATCAAGTCGTTAAGCCAGTTTACTTCGGCAGGACTTGGAGTTTCGGGTACAATATTGCCTATTAGTGAAACTCAATTTTTCTTGAAGAGCAATTTGCTTTATATCGTTACAATTGATAGTAATGGTATTAATAAAAAAGCTGTTTCTCAAGGTAAGCCGGTAGAAGTGCAAGCTACAGCTAATGGATATATAGCAATTGACAATTCTAAGTTTTATTTATTTGGAAATAATTGTGATAAAATAGAAATGTCACTTCCTTCCGATTTAGCAGGAACTTTAGTTTCTTCTCAGGAGAAGGACAACTCAATATGGAGATTGAGTTCTAAAGGATTGAAGCATGTTAAGTTGGATTTTACTGCATCAACAGCTTCTTCTATAAGTGAAGAATTGATTCCAAATGCAGTAACAGCTAAAAGAGTAGCATTTATTACTTATAATAAGCATAATAAGAAACTTTATGTTTCTAATGGAGGACCTGGAAATACTTATTTAATAAATGATTATTCAATGAATGCACATATAAGTTCATTTGATGGTAATAATTGGAAAAATGAAATTCCAGCCGATATGAAAGGTAATAAATTTCAAGATCCGTATGAACCAACATTTGACCCCGCAGATCCAGAAACATTTTATGTGGGAACATGGTTCCAAGGTGTGTATAAGATTAAAAATGGAGAACTAATAGCAAAATATGACTGGAATAATAGTCCGTTCAC